>JARRJI010000241.1:0-6110 GCA_037379595.1 Acidobacteriota bacterium
GTCGCTCACCTGGAAACCTTTCACGTGCCGCACGAAGAACCCATAAGCGGGCATGGGGCCGAACATGGTTGGCTCAGGGTAGGCATTCTCCCTTTCCGGAGGCTTGATCGCAACATCCTGACTCGTGCCACCGCCCTCGCTGAGGACAATGATATTGCTCAGCCTGACGTCTTCAACTTCGTGGCCGGGAATGCCGCTCAGGATGGAACAGAACTGTCCGTTAGTGTGAGACACAACGATGTTGCTGATATTCACGCGCCGCAACTGCCCGATCTGCCTTCCCTCGGGGCCTCGCATTCGTCTGCCAAGCCGCATGAAGATCGGTAAGTCGGCGATGTGTCGCATGGTCACGTTGCTGACCGAAAAGTCCTCAAGTAGCGCGCCGTCCACAGTCTCCAGCGCCAGTCCGCGGCAGCCGTCAAAAACGCAGTTCGAAATCGCGATGTTCTTGAAGCCGCCGTTCGACTCTGTGCCGCACTTGATCCGGCCGGTGGGGAAACGCCGCCGTCCCTCCGGGAAAGGCTTGAAAGTGCCGTCCAGCAGGGTCCCGAGTTGGTACATGCCCGTCACAAAACAATTGCCGATGGTTACGTTTTCCGTCGACCGGACGTAACCCAGCGCGTACGAGCTTTTCGGGCAGATCCCGTCATCCCATGGGGAATTTACCGTCATATTCGAAAGCCGCACATTGTGACAGCAGTCAACATCGATGCCGTCGCGGTTCGTGTCGATGATAATGTTGTCCACCGTGAAGTTGTCGACGCCCGTCGCGAGAATGCCGAAGTGGCCGCCCTGCAGGATGGAAATGTCACGGATCGTCACGTTGTGGCAGTCCTTCAGGCTGATGGCCTTGTCGCCCACACCGGGATTTTCCTGGCCGGGGCCGCGGGTCAGGCCTTTGCCATAGATCAGCCCGGGACCGAGGATCGAAATGTTCTCGAGTCCCACACCCCACAGCAAAGCGTTGTGCCAGTGCCGGTGTCCATAATCCTCGTAGTGGTGCGCGGCCGGATTCGGCTCCGCCTCGTCGTAATGGCCGCCCGGCCCGGTCTCGCCGGCCAGAATGGTGGCGCCGCGGTCCAGAGATAGAGCAACGTTGCTCTTGAGGTGAATCGAATAGCAGAGATAAGTGCCTGCCGGGAAAAGCACCGTTCCACCGCCCGCGCGCGCAGCCGCTTCAATCGTTTTGTTGATTGCCGGCGTATCGACCGTCTTGCCGTCCCCGGCGGCTCCCATGGCCCGCACGTTGAAGACTCCGGTCACTGAATGGTCGCCTGCGGCGCCGTGCATCTGCGCTCGGCCGGGAAAACCGAGCCCGGCCGCCGCGCCCGCCTTTGGAACCAGAAGGTCCGCCGTCACCAGTCCCGCACCGATTCCAAACATCTTTTGAAGAGCCTGCCGCTTGCTGACGTTGATGTTCGCCGTATGATCAGTCATCATCAATCCTCTCTGCCTGCAATATATGAAGCCGCCGCGCGCGACAGAATCGGTCACGTGGACGGAATCATATCCGTCGGAACTTTGGGATGCAAGCGCGTTAGCAAGGGGCCAGCCGGAAGTGAATGGAAAGGGCCGGAGTTTGCAGAGCCTTTGGCGACCGTCGCTGGTAAAATAGGAAACCAAATTGAAGGGGCTGTAACGGGGCAGGGGCTACATCCAACAGTTGCAGAGGACGTCGATACCACGCACGGCATCATATGAAGATGCCGATCCCGCTTTCTACGGATCGTAACGTGATCGAACGCGGGACAAAGGAAAGGCGAACATGAAGGCTTCCCAGAAGTTGATGCTTGCGGTGCTGCTGGTTCTGGTCACTGCCGCTGTAGCAGGGCTGCTCTTGACACGCGGCACATCGAATAACGCATCGAAGCGCCCACGGGTGGCCGCTGATGAGACGCACGTGATGAACGAGCACTTGCTGACCACGGCGCAGCGCCTGTCCGCGCTTGCCGCCACTCACGAAGAACAGGAATACGCTCGGGATGCCGTTCGTCTGGCCGATCGCGACGTCGATATGGCCTTTGCTGAAGCCCTAAACAAAGCCAGCCAACAACCGGTTCCTTCCACCAGCAAGGTCCGGGCGCTGGCGGAACAGGTCACCCAGCTTCAGTCGGCCATCAGTACTGCTAGCCGGGAGATTAAAGCCTATACCGCAGAATCGGCCCATGCCAGAGGGAACCGCCTTGCCTATCTTCAAGGACATATCGAACTGGCGCAAGCCGAACTGGCGCTCGATAAGGACGAACTCTCCGACGCACGCCAGGATTTGGCCTCGGCTGGAGGCGGGAATTATAACCAGCTCGAACGGCTGTGGAAGCGGCATGAAGCAACCCAGCACTCCAAGGAGGCCGCGAAATCCAATTCAAATTCAGGCGCCTCTGAACCGGATGCATCGTTCCACAGGGGGTTGATCGCGGGATGGCGAAACTGGCTCACGTTGCGGGATCAGCAAGCCCAATTGCAACGCGGTGCCAATGAAGTCTCCCAGGTGGAACACGGACTTGCACAGAAACGACAGGCGCTTCAACAGCGTATTCAAGCAGAGCAGACGCGCAAGGAAGAGCTGGCCCAAAAGGCAAACGCGATGCTCAGCGCCAAGAAGCCCGAGAGCGGAGCCAACCCGAAGGCAGAGGCGACTACAGCGCTTTCCTTGCTCCATCAGCTTTCTCTGGATGAGAAAGACCTGGCGAACCTTACGAGCCGAGTCCGCGACCTGCAACAATTGAACTCAAACTATCAGGGATGGATTGGGCTGGTTGAGGCTCGTGAACGCGCCGCCATGCACCGCATGATCGAATTTGTGCTTTGGATTATCCTGGCGGGACTGGCGGTCTTTCTGGCCGGACGGTTGATCGACCGCGCGCTCTCACGTGTGAAGCTTGAGCGCATGCAGCGTGCAACGTTGCGAACCATAACAAATTTCACAATGAGAGCCTTGGCGGCCCTTATCATTCTGCTGGTCATTTTCGGCCCCCCGAACAATATGTCGACCATCGTTGGTCTGGCCGGCGCGGGCCTGACGGTTTCGATGAAGGATTTCATCGTCTCGTTCTTTGGGTGGTTCATCCTGATGAGCCGCCACGGGATTCGGGCCGGCGACTGGGTCGAAATCAACGGCGTCACCGGCGAAGTAATTGACATCACCCTGTTCCGGACCGTATTGCTCGAGACTGGAAACTGGAATGAACCCGGGCACCCCACCGGGCGCACGGTAAGTTTCCTTAACCTTTTCGCAGTTGAAGGACATTACTTCAATTTCACCACTTCCGGCCAGTGGCTCTGGGACGAGATCAAGCTGCTTATCCCCTGGGGCGTGGACCCTTACCCGATCGTTGCGAAGATTGAAGAAACGGTCCAAGCGGAAACCGGGAACACCGTGAAGAAAGCTGAACAGGAATGGCAGCGTGCCACGCGCGGTTACACCGTCAAAACGTTTTCCGCCGCGCCCAACATCAATCTGAAGACCGTCGAGGACGGAGTGGAGGTCACGGTGCAATACATCTGCACGGCCATCGAGCGCTTTCACCTGCGCCTCCGTCTCAGTCGCGCCGCCGTCAGCCTGATTACTGAAGGCAAGCCAGACGCCCCAGCCGCTGAATCCGCCGCGGAGTTTCCCTCGGCCGCAACGGCGCAGATTTCGGCCCTCCCCGGGTCCGACGTTTAGCAGATGGTTTCTGCCCCGATGGTATTCTCTTACTCTAAACCGGGAAGCGGCGGCAAAAACCTTACCGCCTGCGAGTTGCCCGACTGATAGCCCTTGACGTGCTTGTTCGAGTTCTCATTCGGCATCTTGCCGCTCTTTTCCGCTTCCGTGGTTGTGCAGCCGGCTGCAAACAATGCCGTGAGAAGGACCACCATTCCCGCCAGCAGGAATTTTGACTTCACCAGATTCCTTATCATCATTGCCTCCAAGTTTGTAATATGATGGCTTGTATTAACCCGAGAGTTTTCCCGTGACGAGCCTGCCCTCAGCCTGCGGGAGGTTTGCTATTTCACATCGTCGAACAAAGAAAGGATCAGCCCAAGCCATGAAAACCCTAATGATTCCGGCCAGTTTGTTCTCTCTCCTTTTCTTAATCGGTATTGCCATAGTTCCGCCCGGTTCAGGCCAGACAGAAGCGAAATCGTCCGGCTGGATCAACATTATGCCCAACTCCTCTTTTAGCCATTGGACGCGCATCGCGATCCCGCCCAGCCATCCGCTCGCAAAGTCTTCGCAGTGGAGCGTGGACCCCGCAAACCACACGGTCGTTTGCGCGGGCAACGGCGGACACGAGTGGCTCCGCTACGATCGCGAACTGGGCAACTTCCTTTTCCACGTCGAATGGCGCCTCACCAAAGTGGAAGGCGCCAAAGACTACAACAGCGGTGTTTTCGTCCGCAACAACGAGAACGGAGCAATCTGGTACCAGGCGCAGGTCGGCAGCGCCGGCGGCGGCTACTGGTTCGGCAACGAAAACGCCACCGCAAAAAAGCCCATCAGCTTCAACCTGCACTCCAGGATGACCACAAACCCGGTCAAGCCCGCCGGCCAATGGAATACTTTTGACATCCGTTGCCAGGGGCCCGAACTCATCCTGACGGTAAACGGCGTCAAGACCAGCGAATTCGACGAATGCAAGAACCTCAAGGGATACCTGGGTCTCGAAGCCGAAGGCTACCGCATCGAGTTCCGCCACATGCGAATCAAAGTGCTGGACTGATTGCTGGCCCCGAGCCTCATGTGCCTGGCAGTGACATTCACGCCCCGTGTTGCTCACTGCCGGGCAAAAAACCGCTACACCTTGCTGACTTCCAGCAGCAGGTGCTTTCTGAACTCCGTCTTCAGCCTGGGATTCGCCCCGTCAATGGTTCCCAGGTCTTTCTCGTTCTCGTAGTCGTACACGCGATATTTGCCTGCCGAAAGTCCGCGTAATTCAAGCTCGCCTCTCCACGGAACGCCAGGCTTGGCCGCGTAAAAAGCATAATACATTTTGCCGTCCTTGCGAATCGCGTATGCTTCGGGAAAATCATAACCGTAATTGTAGAGATCGAGGAATGTGCCGCTTGAAAGCATCTCTCGATTGTAAATAGCGGTCCACTTCTTCCAGATTTTCTCCTTGGCGGGCGTCAGGTAGGCGTTTCGAAAGTGCGGTCCCGGATCAGGCCAGACAAACTTGGTGCCGATCACACCGCCGGCCCCTACCGTGGATGCAAAGTCTTCGCCAACGTCGAGTTCGTTGCCGGTGTTGGCGAATCGAATCCTGGTCAGTTCGACGTGATCCCCATAGACCGCCGCCCGCGCGCCCAGCAGCGCCTTGTACATCTTGATGCGCCGACGCACCTGCACGGAACCCACGGGGTCCGCCGTCACGGCCTGATTCATATAAGGCAGCCAGGCAAAGTTGGGCGGCGCGCCGCAGGGGCAGATCTGCGTCACGCTGTAAGGTTTCAGCATACGCGTCGTTTCAAAGATGGCCTGGATGACCCGTGGCATGGCCTCCGTGGAATCGTACGGGGATTTGTGATGGTGCGCCGGGTTGTAGCAGGGAGGCGCACTGAAGACGCTGTCCAGCTTGTGCCCGTCATATCCCCAACTCCGGATAAACCTCTGGACCAGCTTGACGAAATATCGCTGAACCTGCGGCAGCGCCGGACACAGCGCGGCAACGTCGCACACCGGACTGATCAGGCGCGCGTGCTTTCCGTCCTTATCAAGGATCAGCCATTCCGGATGTTCCTGCACCAGCCTGGAGGTGACGGAGTGTTTCCAGCCCAGGTGCCGGCCCTGGCCGTCGTCCACGGCGAGCGGCTGCCACCAGAGCTGGATATAGAATCCCTGCTTGTGGAACTCGTCAGCCAGCTTCTTGATGGTATCGCCGGGAAAGGTGTCCTGCCGCGGCTCCCAGTCGCCGAAATCGTTGAACCAGCGGTAGTCGAGCGTGGCCCACTTGATTCCAAATTCCTTGAGCTTGGGAATCGTTCCCAGCATCTGCTTTGGAGTGAAGTTCTGCTCATAACCCCACCCGCACCAACTGATGTTGTAGGCCTGCTTGCCTGGATCGGGAATGTCCCAGCCCTCGTGCTGAAGCGCTTCCGAGTACATTCGCAGCGGCTTGTAAAAGTCGCCC
>JARRJI010000242.1:0-6022 GCA_037379595.1 Acidobacteriota bacterium
GCGGCCGATCACCCCCTTGGATCTGATTGTATTCACACTGATCCTCTTCATCACCACCGTGGCGGCACGCAAAATCAGGCGCCTGCTGGAGCTGTATTTCTTGCGCAGGGTGCCGGTGGAGACCGGAGCCCAGTACGCGGTCGCCTCCCTGACGCAGTACGGCCTGTGGGTGGTCGGCCTGCTGGTTGCACTGAAGGTTCTCAACATCAATCTGACAGCGATTGCCGTTGTCGCCGGCGCGCTCGGCATCGGCATTGGCTTCGGCCTGCAGAACATCGTAGCCAACTTTGTTTGCGGCCTTGTTCTGCTTGTGGAGCGCCCCATCCGCGTGCACGACCGCATCACCATGGAAGCATTGGAAGGCAACGTCCGCGCGGTCAATTTGCGCTCCACCATTATCGTAACCAACGACAATATATCCGTCATCGTCCCCAACTCTGAGTTCATCAACGGCAAGGTCATCAACTGGTCGATTGGCGACCCCAAAGTCAGGATTCACGTGCCGGTGGGCGTGGCTTACGGTTCCAACCTGGAAACCGTGACCCGGGCGCTACTTGGAGTGGCGGCGCAGACGGAAGGAGTGCTGAAAAGGCCGACGCCGGAGGTCCGGTTTCTGGAATTTGGAAATTCGTCGCTGAATATGGAATTGCTGGTGTGGACCGTCGAACCGGCTAAACACTTCCTGTTGCAGAGTCGGCTCAACTTTGCTATTGACGCTGCATTTCGCAGGGATGGGGTCGAGGTACCGTTCCCGCAGCGCGACGTTCACGTGAAATCCGCAAAAGGTCTCGAGACGATCTTAAACGCCTCAAAACGGCCTTAAAGGCCGAGGTTGGGCAACCAGGCCCCGGTTGTCAACAGGAATTACGGGAACAGGCGTCATTTTTTCCTTCGCTGATTGGGCCGATTCATTATATTCTAACTTACCTGGTTGTCACGGATGCGTTCTTTGCCTTACGTTCTGAATTCGGAACGTTGGGTCCATGATGAGAAAGGTCCATGGAATAACGCCGCCGACGGCGAAACCTGGAGCCGGTGTGGCTCCGGGCGCGCGTTCGTTTGCTGTGCGGATTGCCACGAGCGGTCTTCGGTCTTGCCTGATGATTGTCTGAGAGCTGGTCCGGCCCTTTCTCTGCTAGAGGCGTGGGAATGGCGTTCCCACAGAAACCAAATCGAGAAAGCATCTGGGGACAGGTTGCGTTCTACACGAGTCTGGGCTTTATCATTCCCGGATCTGTGATAGGGGGTGTCCTGCTCGGATGGTTTCTTGACGAGCAACTGCACACGGCTCCGATTTTGAGTATCATAGGCGGAGTAGCTGGTGCAGTTGGCGGGATCGTTGAGATCTATCAGATTTTGACCCGGGCAGAAAAAAGTGCAGATCGGGACGGTTCATCAAGCAACTCTGGAAGGAGCTGAGGCGAGACTGCCGCGCTGGATGGCGGGATTCGCGGCTGCGGGAATGCTGGTGGCATTCTCAATGGGCCATGCGCGCGTGGCTGCAGGATTTGGCCTGGGCGCCGCAATCGCCATCGTCGGCTACTCGTGGCTGCACAAAGCGGTCGTCAGTCTGATGGACGCCGGCCGGACGCACCCGTCGAAGATGACACTCGGCAAACTGATGATCCGTTATCCGCTGGCTATTCTTGTGATCTTTGTTTTTTATCGCGAAAACTGGTTGCCTTTTGAAGCCGTGCTGGCGGGATTTTTTGTTCCGGTGGCCGGGGCACTGGCAGAATCGGTGTATCAGGTCGGTTCCGCTTTGCTCCATTCAAAGGCCCAGTGAGAAACGCTATGGGGACGCATCGGTTCCTGAAGCGGCGCGAAAGAACTTTTGCGGACGGAGAATATTTGAGTGCCAGTTGAACAACATTTCTGGTTTGCAAAGCTGTTGAATGACTTTTTGGGCGGGCTGGTAAGCACCGTGATGACCAGGATCGGCTTTCCACCAGCCAATCCTCATTACCCCATTCCGGATTACGTGGGAGGAGAGGTCCTGGTGCTGCTGATTATCGTGATCGGGGCCATCATCCTTCGCCGGCGGCTTTCGGTTGAAAATCCGGGGAAATTCCAGCATGTGATGGAGATATTTTTCCAATTTACCCAGGACCTTGCCGACGAAATGATCGGACATGGGGCCCGCCGCTATGTTCCCCTGATCGGGACCCTGGGGCTTTTTATCGTTGTGTGCAACGTCCTGGGCCTGATCCCGACGTTTGTGACGCCGACGGCAAGCATTCAGGTTCCTCTAGGCTGCGCGGCGCTGGTCTTTGTTCATTACAACTTTCAGGGCCTTCGGCGGCATGGAATTATTGGTTACCTCAGGCATCTCTGCGGACCGATGATGGGCATTGCCATCATCATGTTCCCGACGGAAATCCTTAGTAACGCCCTGCGGATGCTTTCGTTGAGCGTTCGTCTTTGGGCCAACATGCTGGTAGGTGGGATTCTGGAGCACGTCTTCACGGGCTTGATTCCTCTGGCGATTCCGGCTGTCTTCATGGGATTGCACATATTCGAGTCGTTCCTCCAGGCCTATGTTTTTATGATCCTGCCGGCCCTTTACATCAGCCTGGCAATCCAAGAGGAACATTAGCCGGCTGCTGAAGAGCTGCTCTTGAGCGCTTTCCGGGCAGAGCGGAGAATCCCGCCCGGGAAGGATGCTGTGAGCCGTGGGATTGTTCCACTGGCCCCGACTGCTGGAAGGCAGCAAAACGCGATCTTTGAGGAGCCTTTTCGAGAAAGGATTTGGCGTCGTCAGGGGCAAGAGCTTATTCTTGGTTCCCAAACGGCGCTGGAGTTGTTGCTTGCGGGAGTTCCATCCCCGGGACTTCAAGACGGGGAATACCTGCTGGCGGAATTTTATAGTTAGGGCCACCCTGCGGAGGGTGGGGTAAAAGTTAAGGAGGAAAGATGACGCGAAAGCTTGTGATCTTTTGCACCTCGATAGTGGGTTTGCTCTACACGGTTCCACTGCTCGGTGCTCAAGGAGCGGCCGCCCCGGCGAGCTCAGGGGGTGCAAATTGGGTGGCAATCACTTCGGGATTTGCTATGGCAATTGCCTCGGGCCTCTGCGGCCTGGGGCAGGGCAAGGCCGCCGTCGGGGCCTGCGAGGGCCTGGCTCGGAACCCGGGCGCCAGACCTGGAATTCAGCTCTTTTTGATCCTGGCTCTGATCTTCATCGAATCGCTGGCGCTTTACACTCTGGCGGTCATTTTTGTAAAAGTTCGATAGGCCTGCGCCAGTGGGTGGAAGGTGGGAGGCTTCAACCTCCCTCCTGCGCTTGCGAGAGTGGACGCCCGTCCCAACCTTTAAGTTCCGGAGGTCATCGGGGATGCTGATGACTCCTGCCGGGCCGGCGATGAAATTGCGACCCGAGTGGGAGTGGTGGCCATTTCAGGGGGCATTGCATCCGTGGCGAGCGCGGCGCGATAAAACGGCTCGCAAGCCGTCTCAGCCGGACCGGTTGTCAAAGTGTTTCCGGCTGACGGCGGAAGTGCCGCGCCATGAAGGGCTTCCGCATTCCGCATGGTTTGAATCCCTCGTACTTCGGCTTTCCTTAAAGCAGCCCTGTGGCCGGGCGCCTTTGCGTTTCCCATTGCGTTGAACTCACGCCGTCGTTACTATTTTCATAAGGCAGGGCCGGCAGGCAGCGGCACGGTCTTTTTGCGGTTCAGAAAAAAGCACCGCCTTTAGCACCACCGTCAATGCCTGCGTCAGCCTCCGACCCGCTGGAAAAATGATGACCATCCAACTGAATGGCGAGCAACGCGACGTTCCCGACGGCCTCACCCTGGCCGGTTTAATCGAGTGGCTTGACCTTCCAGCCGACCGGGTTGCCGTCGAGCGCAATCTGGAAGTTGTGAAAAGGTCGAACTGGAACGAAACCCGTATCGACAGAGGTGATCGCCTTGAAATTGTCCGGATGGTGGGGGGCGGTTCCGTCGGCTCCGTCCACAGGGGCTCTGGGGACTTTCCATGCATTCCACTGTAACCAGTACCTCTGGGTTTGTTCTCGTCACGCTGCTGATCAAGCTGGGCGTCATCGCTTCACTTGCCAGCATCATTGCCCGGTTTGACAAGTTCCGGCGCCTCCTCCTGGTTGAAATTCGAACTCCCAAACAAAAGCTTCTTTTTGCCGCTTTCCTCGGCGTGCCTTTCATGCTGGGCGTCCTGACCCGCCTTGTTGTGCACTACCAGGGCGGAGATTTGAGCCTGGAAATCACGGTGATCGGCGGCCTGCTGGGCGGAACCATGGTCGGTCTGGTGGTCGGCATGCTGGTGAGTTTGCCGGCCGTCCTGATCAAGCATGAACTCCTTGCCGTTCCGATGGCGGTCCTCTACGCGGTGGTGGCGGGGTCGGCGCGGTGGCTGTGCCCGAACAAAGAGGAGGTCTGGAAATTTTCCCCGTTCATCGACCTCAGCCTCTATCGCTCCATCAAGCAGCGCTTCAAGCAGCCCTCGATGGATTGGCAGGTCCTTTTCTTCCTGGTCTGCGTGTTTCTGGAACTGTCGCAGATCGAAGTAGGCCGCATCTCCCATGGCAACCTTTTCTTCCTGAATCCGCCGCGCGCGTGGACGGAGATCCTGGTTCTTCTGGCGACAGCAATCGCGGTGGCGCTTCCGCTGCGCATCTGGAATAACACCCGGATCGAGCGAAAGCTGGAAGAAAAGGAGCGGATGCTGATCCAGGCCCGCATGGACAGCCTGATCAGCCAGATCAACCCGCATTTCCTCTTCAACACCCTGAACACCGTCTCTTCGTTGATCCGTCTGGAGCCGGACACGGCTCGCAAAGTGCTGATAAAGCTTTCCAGCATCCTTCGGCGCAGGCTCAAGACTCAGACGCATTTCGCGCCCCTCCGGCAGGAACTTGACTTCATTGCCGACTATCTGGACATCGAGGTCGTACGCTTTGGACCTGACAAGCTCCGGGTGAACGAAGAAATCGATCCACGAGCCCTGGATGTGATTGTGCCCACCATGATCCTGCAGCCGCTTGTGGAGAACGCAATCCGTCATGGCATCGGGCCGAAAATCGAGGGAGGAACGATCACATTGCGCGCTTCACGGCACCACGGGCGAGTGTCCATTCAGGTGAGCGACGACGGTGTAGGAATTCCCCGGGAACGCCTGCCGGAAATCTACGCGTCCGGTATCGGAATGACGAACGTTCATGAGCGGCTGAAGGTTCTTTACGGTCACGATTTTTCGATGAAGGTCGAAAGCGAGCCCGGAAAGGGAACGGTTGTGCGCTTCGAGTTTCCTGAGGTTGTGGCGGCGGAAGAGGCGGTTTCAGTGGAGCCGGCCCAGGTAGAGCCGTAAGCCGGACATCTTCCCCTTTTTCGCCGGCCTGTAACTCTGCCTTGGTGCGAAACCGGCGCCCCAGCAGAGTGCTGAAAAAGGCTGACCCGCATGCCAAGTTCGTCGGAGAGCGGGGAGTCGAACGGGCCCGTAATGACATCGCGATACGGGGGTTCTTAGCAGCCTTTTGAGCCTTGCCGCGCGGCCGCGCGCCTGATCCGGAAATCATTCTGTGCTAATATCTGGATTTTAGACTTGTATCACCGAATTCGCCCTTGCTGATTGCGGATTCATGGGGCAGGCAAGTCGATGTGCGGGTTTTCTTGTCCCCAATTCCACATGTACGAGGATCGTTTATGGCCAAACATGACTCCGAAAAATTGAAAACGACGCCCAGCTCAATGAGTATGATCGAGCCGCGCTTTCGCAACATCTACAAGTCGTTTTACAAGGAAACTTATTACACGAAGACCACCCTTGATGCTAAGACCAAGGAGCTGATCGCGATTGGGTGCTCGCTGGTGGCTCATTGTGAAGGCTGTGCCAGGGGCCATATCAAGAAAGCTCTGGAACTGGGCGCCACCAAAGAAGAGATCTCGGACGCCATTGTTGTGGCCGTGGGGATCGGTGCAGCGAGTGTTGTCGATATGTCCGACAAATCCGCGATTCACCTGGATCTCCATCACTTCGAGTAGTCCGGGCAAGCAGGGCCCTCCTG
>JARRJI010000243.1:0-6742 GCA_037379595.1 Acidobacteriota bacterium
TTCGCGCGCGAGTTCCGGCGCTGTCACGGGAAAGTTTCGATGCTCGAAAATCCCACAACCGGGGCCGGCCTGGTGGCGGAGTTCTGGACAGGATCGCGAACCGGCACTTCACGCAGATCGTCACGTCATCCGGCCAAGGGGAAGAATAAGCCGCCCAATCCGCAGAAGCCCATTCTTCTTATCGGTCACCTCGATACGGTCTGGCCCAAAGGGACGCTTGCCCGCATGCCTTTTCGGATCCGGGGCGGCCGTGCCTACGGCCCCGGGATTCTGGACATGAAGTCGGGAATCGTGCTGGGCCTTGCAGCAATTCGCGCTCTCCAGGCTCTTGAGCTTGAGCCTTCGAGTTCGGTGCGCCTGTTCCTGAATCCGGAGGAGGAAACGGGAAGCCAGGCCTTTCGGCGTGAAATTGAAAAAGAGGCAAAAGGGGCCAGAGCCGTCCTGGTGCTGGAGCCGGCCGCAGAGGGCGGCGCTCTGAAAACGTCCCGCAAGGGAGTTGGCGAATTTCGCATCACCGTTCACGGCCGTTCGGCGCATGCCGGCATCAATCCCGGGGCAGGGATCAACGCCATTGGCGAGCTTGCCCGCCAGATACTCCAGATTGAAAAAATGGCGGAGCCTCGGCGTGGCCTTACCCTGAACGTCGGGGTTGCCGAAGGTGGGACTCGAACGAACGTCGTTCCTGAACTCGCCCGCGCCGCGGTCGATGTCCGCGTTTCACATCGCGGCGACCAGCAGCGGATTGAAAGAAGAATGTTCAGCCTGAAACCTGTTCATCCTGAAGCGCGGTTGGAAATTGAAGGCGGGGTCAACCGGCCACCCATGGAGCGGGACGCGGCGGCTGGCCTTTTCGGAAAGGCAAAGGCGCTGGCAAGCGAGTTAGGCTTTGAAATCGCAGAGGCCGCGACCGGTGGCGGCTCCGACGGCAATTTCTCCGCCGCGCTCGGCGTCCCCACGCTTGACGGTTTGGGAGGCGTAGGCGACGGTGCCCATGCGATTCATGAGCACATAGTTATCCGCGAACTTCCGCGCCGCGCCGCGCTCCTCGCGGCCCTGCTGGCAACACTCTGATCCATCGGGCACCGGGGAAATTTATCCCGGCGGCCAGTGAAATGCTCGTCCGCCCAGCACGTGCAGATGCAAGTGGTAGACCGTCTGCCCGGCCCACGGCCCATTGTTAACGACGGTCCGGTAACCCCGGGTTTCGAGATGCCGCTCTCGAGCCAGTTGGGCGACGACTGTGAAAAGATGGCCCACCATTTGTTCATCGCTGCTGTCGATTTCTTTCAGCGAAGGCAGGTGCTTTCGAGGCATGACCAGCAGATGGACGGGGGCCTGCGGGCGGATATCTTCTATCGCCACGACTTGCTCGTCCTCATAAACGATCTTGGCCGGCTGCTGGTGCTCGATGATTTTGCAAAAGATACAGCTGTCCATTGCACCTCCGAAAAACGCTCCTGTTTAGTTGATTCTCACGACGAAGGTTTGAGTTGCCAGTCTTGATTGGACCAACTGCTTTGCCAGTTTTTCCGCCTGTTGGCGGGTGCTTTCCTGGCCCACAAGGACAAGGTTAAGAACCTTGTTGCCGTGGCCCTCCGTCTTGATGATGACCGGATGAAATCTTTTCTCAATATGATGCTTGAGCTTTTCAGCGTTGCGCCGATCCAGAAACGCGCCGATCTGAACTGAATAAAAGCCCGCAGAACCGTGCGCGCCGACACTCAGGATGTGCAACCGCACCACGGCCGTTGAGGGCATGTGCAGTGCCTTGGCCGCTGCATACGACAAGTCGATGATGCGTCCTTCGACAAACGGACCGCGGTCGTTGATGCGCACGACCACACTGCGGTTGTTCTCCAGGTCGTGTACGCGGACCATCGTTCCGAAAGGCAGCGTTTTGTGCGCGGCCGTCATCGCGTGCATATCATAAATTTCGCCGTCCGCCGTCCGCCTTCCATCAAACGGGTGGCCATACCAGGATGCGATGCCTTCCTGCCCCTGGACAATTGGAGTTGGAGCGGAAGGATGCCGCCGCGCGGAAGGATGCCGCCGCGTCGAAGGCACGCCCGACGGGGCCGGAACGACGGGTGCCCGGTGATGGCAGCCGGTCCAGGAAAGCGCCACGCCTGCCAGCAAGGCAAGCCAGCCAAGCCTCTTGAACGCCGCGAAGCGAGTTTTCCATTTGAGTGTGATGGCCACGGTTTCAAGTCCGGCCCGGCTCATGCATCAAGACTTCACCGTTCTGATTTCCGTTCGTCCTCGCGATATTTTAGCCAAGCCCTTGCACGGAGACAAACTATAATCGGCAAGTTTGCAATTTTACCGGAGGACTGCCTTGCCGATGGCCGGATAATCCGTTTCCAACGGTGGAAACATGACCCTTTTTGCCGAAAAGGGTTTAGGCCCCGGCCATTGGTGGAATATAATAACCGTTTGCCGATTTAAACCCACAATTTTCGGTGCTTATGCAACTTCCTCGAAATATTTGGTTCAGAGTCCAAAGGTTGAAGAAGTGGTGGGAATCGTCCTTTGGAACGACCGGCCAGACCTACGACACGTCGCACCGCATGTGTCCGGAGTGCCGTGCCCTGGTTACTCGTGGCACCAAGACTTGTCCCCACTGCGGCGCCAGGATGGGGCCGCAACGTGCCCGGGGCGACACCGGGACTCCGGGTCGGGTGATGGGCATCATTCCCACGCCCACCAGCGCGACTTCGATTTTGGCTGCTGCCATCGTCCTGATGTTTGTGGCGGAATGGTTTCTCACGCAAAGGGCCGGTGGGCCGGGCCAGTCAATGGGATTGTTCGGGGGCATTCGCGGCAGCGTCATGCTTCGCCTGGGGGGCCTGTTCGGACCCTTTGTTTATGCCGGCCAGTGGTGGCGCCTGGTGACCGCCATTTTCCTCCACGCGGGTCTTCTGCACATCGGGATGAACCTCTGGGTGCTCTTTGACATAGCACCCGAGGTCGAAGGTTTATTTGGCATTTCCAAGTTCGTTGTTTTATACCTGGCCACCGGCGTGATCGGTTACATCGCCAGTCTCTGGTGGACGCCAATGGCCCTTGCCATCGGGGCGTCAGGGGCAATCATGGGACTGATCGGCGTTCTGATCGGGGCCACTTTCCATCATGGGCAACTCGGTAAGGCGTATCGGAGCACGCTCTGGCGGTGGGTCATTTACATCGCCATCTTTGGACTCTTCTTTCCTGTCGACAATGCTGCTCACTTCGGCGGGCTCGGTGCCGGCATTGTTCTCGGCTACCTCATCCCGGAAGGTGTCCCAGAGACGCAGGCTGGTGAAAATCTTTGGAACGCGCTGGCCGTTCTTTCGGTGATTGTCATTGCGGGTTCCTTCGCCCTGATGGCTCTGCAAATCAACAGTCCCGTCTACCGCTGAATTCCTCTCGCACGGGCAACCGGTCCCACAAGTTCTTCATATGAGGGTGACAATATGGATCGCTGGAGCACGACTCCGGCTGTGCCAAGCGGGGGGTCCTGAATGTTGATTGGCCCTGACGATGCTGGCGATCCGGCAGCGCGGCTTCTCTATTTGCTGGAGGGAACTTCGAGCGAGCCGTACCGGGTCGCGCTGGGTTGGTGCTCTTTTTCGAAGGTGGCAATCTGGTCTTCGTGGCGCAAGGTAAGGCCGGTGTCGTCCCAGCCGTTCAAGAGACACTCCCGCCGGAAAGGATCAACCTCAAAAGAGATCTTCAGGCCGCCCTCCGGAACGGGCGTCGTCTCGGTGATGGTTTGGTTTTCCAGATCCACGTTCAACTGGTAGCCTTCAACTTGTTCCGTGCGCCTGAACAGTTCGTCCACCTGGCTGTCGGGGAGAGTAATAGGGAGGATGCCGTTCTTGAAACAGTTAATATAGAAAATGTCGGCATAACTCGGAGCGATAATCGCCCGGAAGCCGTAATCCAGCACCGCCCACGGAGCGTGTTCGCGGCTGGAGCCGCAGCCGAAATTGGTGCGCGCCAGCAGAATGGAAGCGCCCTGATAGCGCGGCTGATTCAATACAAACTCCGGGTTGGGTTTCCCGCCGTCCAGGTAACGCCAGTCGAAAAACAGGAAACGCCCGAATCCCTCGCGCGTGATCGCCTTCAAAAACTGCTTGGGAATGATCTGGTCGGTATCTACATTCACGCGATCCAGCGGTGCAACCAGGCCGGTCAGTTTTGTAAATGGTTCCATCTTAGCTCCGAACGAAATTATGAATTATGAATGCTGAATTATGAAATAGGTGCTCTACTTCAGAGGCCATGCCTTTGGACACACGCTGTTAGTCACAATTCATAATTTATAATTCATAATTTGTAACCCGTAATTCGTAATTTATTACAGGCAGGTCGTCGGTCACTATTCCGCCTGCCCAACGTCCCACTTTCGGATATCGACGAAGTGGCCTTCGATCGCCGCCGCCGCGGCCATCATCGGGCTCACCAGGTGCGTGCGTCCGCCCTTGCCCTGGCGGCCTTCAAAGTTGCGATTGGACGTGCTGGCGCAGCGCTCGCCGCTCGGCAGGACGTCAGGGTTCATCGCCAAACACATGCTGCACCCGGAGTCTCGCCACTCGAAGCCGGCGGCCCGGAAAATTTTGTCGAGGCCCTCGGCCTCCGCCTGCGCCTTGACGCGCCGGGAACCGGGCACGGCCAGGGCTCCCTTCACCGTGGAGGCGATCTTCTTTCCATCCAGCACCCGCGCAGCCAGTCGCAGATCCTCGATGCGTGCGTTCGTGCACGAGCCGATGAAAATACGGTCAATCGGAATTTCGGCGATGCGAGTTCCCGGCGTTAAGCCCATGTAATTGAGCGCACGCTCGGCAGCCTCGCGCGACGCCGCGTCGCTGAAAGAGGCGGGTTCCGGCACACTGCCGGTGATGTCGCTCACCATGCCCGGGTTGGTTCCCCACGTCACCTGTGGAGCGATCTCTGTGGCTACCAGTTCCACAACGCGGTCATAAGTCGCGCCGGGGTCGGACGCGAAGGTCTTCCAACGGTCGACGGCTGTCTGGAAATCTTTGCCGCTCGGCACATAGGGCCGGCCTTCAAGATATGCGAACGTCGTATCGTCCGGCGCCACCATGCCCGCGCGCGCGCCGCCCTCAATCGACATGTTGCACACGGTCATCCGGCCTTCCATTGAGAGTTCCTGAATAGCTTCGCCGGCGTATTCGATCACATGGCCGGTCCCGCCTGCGGTCCCGATCTTTCCAATGATGGCCAGAATAATGTCTTTGGCCGTGACGCCTTGCGGCCGGTGCCCTTTGACGCGCACCAGCATGGGCTTGGATTTGAACTGCGAAAGGCACTGGGTTGCCAGCACGTGCTCCACTTCACTGGTGCCGATGCCGAACGCCAGCGCGCCGAACGCGCCGTGCGTCGCGGTGTGGCTGTCACCGCAGACAATCGTCTGGCCGGGATTCGTGATGCCAAGTTCCGGTCCAATGATGTGCACAATGCCCTGGTTGCGGTCGTTCATGTCAAACAGCAGAATGTTGTTTTCCTGGCAGTTTTGAGACAGCGCCGCAAACTGCGCCACGGCAGCCTGGTCCGCCATCGGAAGGCTGCGATCGGTGGTCGGCACCGAGTGGTCCATCACGGCAAAAGTCAGGTCCGGCCGCCGAACCTTGCGTCCGGCCGCTCGCAGTCCAGCGAAAGCCTGCGCCGAAGTGACCTCATGAACCAGATGGCGGTCGATATAAATCAGCGCCGGCTTGCCGGGTTCTTCCCGGACCTCGTGGGCGTCCCAGATCTTTTCATACATTGTGCGAGTTGGCATCGTGTTTACTTTAACCTATCGTGAAAGTGTTCGAAAACTGCCGATCAACAGCGCGGGACCGATCGCCCGCAGCGGGTTTCTAGCCTCTCCTTCTGGATACCGACCAGTCGGTAGGTAGTTTAGCATTCCACATCTTTGCGTGTCAATTTCGCTCCCCCACGTAGGATCTCCGCTGGCGCAAACCCGATGGGCCTATGCCGCCGGGGTCATGCGTGTCAATTTCGCTCCCCCACGTAGGATCTCCGCTGGCGCAAACCCGATGGGCCTATGCCGCCGGGGTCATGGTTTGCTTTTCAGCTTCGATTGCCAGTTGAGCAGGAGCCCGATGGACCGGGAGGCATTGGGGTCGGTGCTGGTGACAACCAGGAAGCGGCTACCGTCCGCACTCACGTCGAATAGCGGGTCGTCGAAGCTTGGCAGGTTCAATTGAAAAAGGGGATGGATTGCTTTCACCTGCACAGACCCTCGGGTCATCGTCAGATCGGCCTCCATCAGTCGATTGCCCATGCTCAGGAAATAGAGATGACCCTTCTTGTCCCACTGGACATCCCAGCCGCCGTTTTGCGAAATTTGGAACTTGCCGCCCGGCCCTGGAAATGGGACTACATAAACCTCGGGCCGGCCGGTTTCATAGGAGAAATAGGCCAGCCAGCGGCCATCGGGAGAAAACTTGCCGTCGAACTGATCGGCATTGACAGGGGCAGGTTGAAATAGTTTGCGGTCGCCGTACAGAGGGAGGACTGACAGTTCCGTGCGCGATGCTTTGAGGACCTTTTCGTTGAGGGAAAGATAGCGGACGTCAGGCGACCAATCCACGACATAGGGTTCGCTGATGCCACCACCGAAGGTGAAAAGTTTCGCCTCCGTTCCCGAGCCGTTCGCGGGCTTGAGGCAGATTCCTGGTTTGCCATCCGACTGGCATGTGTACGCGATGTATTTTCCGTTCGGCGACCACACCGA
>JARRJI010000244.1:0-14409 GCA_037379595.1 Acidobacteriota bacterium
TCGCGAGGCCCAGATAGTTGTTGGCGCACAGGTTCAGGACGGTCTCGCCGCTCCGCAGCTTCACTCGCGTCTGCTGCGCCGAGTTCAGCGTTCTTTCGTTCTTGTAAAGCCCGGCCTGCCGGATTTGTCCCAGCCTGGCCGTCAGGTGTTCGCGGATGCTTCCGTACAATTTAGTCCCTCCATTTCAAAATCACTTTGCCGCACTTGCCGCTTTTCATGGCCTCAAAACCCGTTTCGTACTCCTGCCAGGGCAACCGGTGCGTGATCACCGGCTTGATGTCGAGTCCCGACTCCAGCATCACCGTCATTTTGTACCACGTTTCAAACATCTCCCGGCCGTAAATGCCCTTGATGGTCAGCATGTTGAAAATCACATCGTTCCAGTTGATCGACGTCTCCTGGTTGGGGATGCCGAGCATGGCAATCTTTCCGCCGTGGCTCATGTTGGAAAGCATGCTTCGGAAGGCGGCCGGACTGCCGGACATCTCCAGGCCCACGTCAAAGCCTTCCTGCATGCCCAGTTCTTTCTGCACCTGCTCCAGCGGCTTTTGGGTGGGATCGATGGCCATGGTCACGCCCATCTTCTCCGCCAGCTTCCGGCGCTCGGGGATCAGGTCTGAGATCACAACGAACCTTGCTCCGGCGTGCCGCACCACCGCCGCCGCCATCAGGCCGATCGGCCCCGCTCCGGTGATCAGCACATCTTCGCCCAGCACCGGAAATTGCAGCGCCGTGTGCACCGCGTTGCCAAAGGGATCGAAAATCGAGGCGATTTCCAGCGGAACCGTGGGATGATGCCGCCAGATGTTGCTCATGGGCAGCGCGATGTATTCGGCAAAGGCGCCGGGCCGGCTGACGCCCACGCCCTTCGAGTGCGCGCACAGATGCCGCCTTCCGGCCAGGCAATTCCGGCAGCGCCCGCAGACCACGTGCCCCTCGCCGCTCACGATCATTCCCGGCTCAAAGTCGCTCACGTTCGAGCCTACGGCTTCAATCTCGCCCACAAACTCGTGGCCGATCACCAGCGGCACGGGAATGGTCTTCTGGGCCCAGTCGTCCCACTCGTAAATGTGCAGGTCGGTGCCGCAGATGCCCGTCAAGCGGACGTGGATCAGGACATCATTGATCCCTATCGTCGGCTTCGGGACATCGTCGATCCACAGGCCACGCTGTGCCCGGCTCTTGACCAGTGCTTTCATCTTTCTCTCTCCCGGATTGCGGATAGCGCGGACCTTGCGCTCAGGGCCTGCGGCTGTCTCTTCGAAAACGTTGGAAACCTCTGTTGATGCGCGCAACGGCCATCAAGCCCGAATTTTACCGCAGAAGCACGCGGCGTGCCAGCAGCGGAGCAGTTGTGGCGGAGCGACGTTCCAATGGTTGACTACAGCTCAAATTCCACGCGCGTGCGCCGGGCGGAGAACTCCCGATAGGGCCCGACTTCCAATCTCCGCACGTGCTGCGGCCGGTCCGTATAGGCCAGAACGAATGTCAGCCGGTTCCTTTTTCCCGCGGCCTCCAGATAGGCGTCGGGCAGGTAGAACTCCGTCTGCGGACCGACGGTCACGTAACGTCCGACAAATTTCCCGTTCAGAAAGATCAGCGCATCTCGCTCCGCTCCAAAGGCCAGCTTCCACGGAACCGCCCACGCCGCTGCAACCGCCGGCAGTACAAACTCCGAGCGGCACCAGGTGAACGCGGGAATCAACTCCGCCGACAAGCCGGATGCCTTGAAAGAAGCTTTCTTCAAGGACGGCGGCTCAAAATCAGGGTTCAACTTCCGCCCCTGCATGGGCGCGGGGAATCGCTCGATTTGCCACGACCCGACGAGAGTGCTGCTTTGCGGACCGCTCCCGACGCTCACGGATCGGATGCCCTTCAGGTCGCCCATCTCCTTGTGGCCGTTGAGTGCGCCAAACGACTCGTAGGCAATCTGCAGCGTGTTGATTCCTAACTTTGCATACTTTGCCAGCTCAAACTCCACCTGTCGAGCCTTGTTGGATGCCTCGGCGACGTACCGCCCGTTGAGAAAGACCTTCTTGCCATCGTCCGTGTAGGCATCGATGAACATCTTCTGCCGATCGCCGTAAGTGAACCCGCTCACGTATTTCACGTAGCCATAGGGATCAGGCCCTTCGTCTTCCAACGGCTTCAGAGTGCTGGGCTTCCATGGGCCCGACTCAGGATTGAATCGCTCGACCCAGCTTTCGCCCTGGCTTATCGCGACCGGGTGGTAAGGCAGCGCAGGGGTCGTCAGGCGCAGGCTGGCCATGGGCCGGCCTTCGTCATAGCTGATGTCTGCGGGCGCGCCATCCACACGGCATGCGGAAGGCTTGTGGGGAAGCAGCACAGCCAGTTCGTGTTCGCCGGGCAGGAATTCCAGATCGGCCCACATCCGCTTTCCCTGCGAGCCGCTTCCGGCAAGCAGATAGGTGTCAGCGATGAGAGGAACGGCCAGGGGCTCATCCTGTTTCGATCCTGGAACGGTGCTGGAGGGAAACTGCGCAACCCATGTTCGCAGGGCGAGATCGCGTGGCAGCAGGATAATGGCCAGGTGGCCGTCGACCAGGAGCTGCTTTCTCGTTTCTTCAAACCTGACGCCGATCACCGCCGATTTGCTGTCGGAATCCCAATGCTGATAGGCCGCATCGCCCTCAACTCGTGGCCTGGCCGTGGCTTTGCCGGGTCGCGGAACTTCATCGTGTAGCGCTGTTTGGCATCCGCATTCTCGCGCACAAAGATCATGCCGCTCTGTCGGTTCACTCTTTCCGTAACGCTGACGCTGGAATTGTTGGAACTGGCGCCTTCCTTGAGCGCATGAGCGCGCGTGAGAACGCCGCCAAAGTGGTGGAGCAGCCGCCCGATTCCCCGGGCCCGGAAATACTTCTCCCACGTGCCGCCCGGCTCGCGGAGGGGCGCGGCATAATCGTAAGTGGTTGTCATGTTCTTGCCGGCCCAATCGAAATTGGTTCCCCCACCACCCATGTAGTAATTGAAGGAGACGACTCCCTGCTCCAGCACCGTTTTGGTCAGTGTGTCCAGTTGCTCGGGGCCGATGCCTTTCTGATCCACGGAGAGTTTGCCGCCAAACTGGCTGAACCATCCGCCCTGCAACTCGGTAATGGCCAGCGGGCAGTCAGGCTCCTGCCGGCGCAATTCCCGCAGCTTGGGCACAACGCCCTTCACGACGTCCCAGAACGGATAGAAATTGTAGGTGTCCATGATTTTGGCCATCACGGGCAGGTAGTTGTCGCGCGCTTCCTTGGTCTTGCAGGTAATCAGAGGCACATCGATCCCGCCGGCCCAGGCCATTTTGGCCAGCGCCTCGATGTAGGCAATCTTGCCGGGCTCGGGCATGGGGACGCTCGAGTCGTACTCGTTTTCGATCTGCACCAGGATGATTGGCCCGCCCTGGGTGATCTGGTGGCGGCGAATCACCGGCAGGACCAGGTCATACCAGTGCTTCGAAGTCCTGACGCTCTCGGAATTGTCAGTGCGGAGCGGAAAGCGCATCGCCGCGACCCAGTCCGGGAATCCTCCGCGATGCCACTCGGCGCAAACGTAAGGCCCGGGCCGCGCGATCATGTAGAAGCCCATCTGGTGGACAAGCTCGATGAAATCCTCAAACTCTGTAAGGTTCACCCGGCCTTCCACCGGCTCGTGGTAGTTCCAGAAGGCATAGCACTCAATGGTGTTGAAGCCCGCCGCCTTCAGCTTGGCCAGGCGATCCCGCCACTGCTCCCGGGGACAGCGCGTGTAATGGAACACCGCGCCGTAGATGAACGTGTCCTTGCCGCGGATGGTAAAACACTCCGAGTCGTACCGAATGAGATCCGGCCTGGCAAAGACCATGCGAGACGGCGATGCCAGCAACGTTTGCGTCAGCAGACCGTCGCCCAGACGGGCCATGAATGGCGTGGCCAGCGCGCTTTGCAGGAATTTTCTACGGGATGATTTCATGAACAAAGCCTCAAAATGATGCCAGGTTAGCGTGGATGCGTTTCTAACGGAAACGGTTGTTTTTCGTTGCAGTTCAGCAGAACCCGAGCGCTTCCTTCAACGCAACGCCGCCCTACAAATCGCGGCAGTTATGCGCTACTGTGGAATCGCAGCATTCAACCGAGGGGAAGCGTGTGAAATTCACAAGACGGGAGGCGTGCGGAAACCATGAAAATCATCGATACGCACCAGCACTTGTGGGACCTGGATCTGTTCACTTATGTCTGGCTTGACGACGTCCCTTCACTGCGAAGAAGCTTCCGGATGGAAGATTATCTCGAAGCGGTCCAGGATCTGGAGGTCGAGAAATCAGTTCACCTGGAAGCGGACGTTGATGAAGCTTTCATGCTGGACGAAACGCGGCACATCCTGGCGCTGGCCGAGCAGGATAACCCTCTGGAAGGAGTCGTTGCCTGCGGCCGGCCGGAGAACCCGGACTTCGCCGAGTACCTGCAACAGATAACCGGCCATCCAAAACTGAAGGGTATCCGGAGAGTCCTCCACACCCAGCCGGATGAACTCGGGCAATCGGCCCTGTTCGCGGAGAATGTCCGCTTGCTCGAGAGCTACGGCCTTTCGTTTGACATCTGCGTCCTCGCCCGCCAGTTGCCCATTGCACTTCGTCTAGTGCGCGAGTGCCCCGGGGTCTCGTTTATCCTCGATCACTGTGGGGTTCCTCAGGTGAAAGAACACGTGCTCGATCCCTGGCGCCAGCACATCCAGGAGCTGTCAAAATGCCCCAACCTCGTCTGCAAAGTTTCCGGGCTGGTCGCCTATGCTGATCCGGAAAAATGGACGCCGGAAGATTTGCGTCCATATGTGAACCACGTGATCGAATGCTTTGGCTGGGATCGGGTGATGTTCGGCAGTGACTGGCCGGTGTGCACACTGTCCGCTCCGTTGCACCGATGGGTGGCCGCTCTCGTGCAACTGACGCGCGACGCCGGCGAGCAGAAGCAGCGAAAGCTCTTCTACGAAAACGCAGCAAGAGTTTATCGATTGGAATAAGCGCGCGCTTGCTTGCGCCAGGCTCCCTCGCAGAATCGGACTTTGTTAGAATAACTTGGTTCACATGATTCTGGATGGGTTGCGAAGAAGCCGGCAAGATTTGCATTTGGAAAAGTGGGGCGGGCCAGTGCATAAGGCGAGGCCCTTGATAGTTGGTCTGATTTTCGTTTCCTGGCCTCTGTTCGCTGTTCGCCAACCCGCTACACATCCGGACAACACCGCATCCTCGGCCCGGCAGCTCCTGCAATCTGCTGCCTGCCACATTCCTGCAAGCGGCTCCTCCGGATCAAGCCAGATTTTCAAGACAGTAACCGCTCATCCCTCGGCGGCCGGTTATTACAGGCTGGGCACGCGGTACGTGCAGAATCAGAATTTTGCATGCGCCTCGGCGGCTTTTCAGAATTCGCTCGACCTGGATGGAGCCTCATGGCAGGCGCGATACAGCCTGGGCCTCTCGCTCGCGCAGGAGGGAAATTACCGGCAGGCGAGCACGGAGTTGCGGAAGGTTGTCGCGCAGAAGCCGGATTTGGCTAAAGCTCACCACGCTTTGGGCTCGGTGCTCCAGAACATGGGAGACGCAAACGGCGCCGTTGGGGAATTCGAACGCGCGATCAGACTTGATCCGAAACTTTTCTTTGCTTACAACGACCTGGCGCGGGCTCTGGATTCGCAGAAAAAATATACCGCCGAGATTTATTACCTGCAAAAGGCCCTTGCCCTGAATCCTCCCAGAGGTGCGGCCAGCTTGCTTGAAATGCAACTTGGGAGCGCCTACGAGCACGCGAAAAAGAAGGTGAGGGCAATCCAGGCATTGCGGAAAGCCGTGACCTTGTCGCCCAGGTCCGTCCAGGCTCATTACGATCTGGCCAGCATGTTGGCCAGGAACTTCCGTTATCAGGAAGCCAGACCCGAATTTGAAAAGACTCTGCAGCTTGACCCCGGCAACAACCAGGCGCGATTGTCGCTGGCCGAGACGCTTGTGGCGATGGGCGACCCGTCACAGGCTTTCCCTCTGCTCCGCGATTACATGCGTCACGTCCCGAAAAACTACGAGGCCTACTTTACAATGGGGCGTGCCTACCTCCAGGAGGGTCAGTTGAAGGAGGCCGCCGAGCAGTTGCAGAAGGCGGCGCAATTGAAGCCTGACAGCTACGACGCGCAGTACAACTACGGCGACGTTCTTTTCCATCTGGGCGAATATCCGGCAGCCATCCGAGCCCTGCGCGCGGCTGAAAAACTGGATCCTGAAAAGTCCGGCGCGCCCTACGAGCTAAGTTTCATCTTCAGAAAAGAAAAGAAGCTTCAACTTGCGCAGCAGGAAATTGCGGCTTTCCAGAAGGCCAAGCAGCGCAGCCAGAATGTGTCAACCGCCGCCGCTCTGGGCACAAAAGCCAACCAGGCTCTGCAGCAAGGGAATCCGGCAACCGCCGTTCAGGATTACGAAAAGGCGCTCGCCCTTGCCCCTGGCAATGGCAAGATGCATTACAACCTGGCGCTGGCCCTGGAAAAACTGGGCAGAAAACAGGAGGAGCAGAAGGAGCTGCAAAAGGCCATCGAACTCGACCCAAACCTCGCTAAAGCCCACAACGAACTGGGCGTTCTTCTGATGCAGGATCGGAAGTCCAGCGAGGCGGAACACGAGTTCAGAACCGCGTTAGCCATCAACCCTGCTTATGCCGAAGCCCAGAACAACCTGGGGACGCTGCTGGGTCAGCAAGGGGAAATGTCTCCGGCGGTTGCGCTGTTCCGAAAGGCCATCCAGAATGATCCGCATTACGCTCAGGCCTACGTGAATCTCGGACTCATTCGGGCGCAGATGGGAGATTACGCCGGCGCCCGGAAAGAGTTCCAGCAGGCCCTGGCGCTCGATCCTTCCAACACGAAGGCTCGGGCGGCTCTGGCGATGCTGAAGTCTCGGACCGACGCTCGGAAGCCTGCAAAGATTTCTGAAAAGTGACTCGGCTGTGGCGCTGCGGATAGATACGAGACCCGCGCGGACGTGAACTTGACACGCATGCCGCCGCCCGGCCCATCAGCCGGCAATCTGTTCTACTGAAAGTGAATGTGAATTAAAAAGGAGGAAGTGTGAAACGTTACGGACAAGTCATCCGGCTGCAGCCCGGGGTCAAGGAGGAGTACGTTCGTTATCATTCCAACGTCTGGCCTGAAGTGTTGAAGACCATCCACGACTGCAACATCCGCAATTACTCAATTGTCCTGAAAGATGACACCCTCTACGCCTATTTCGAATATGTGGGTAGCGATTTTGACGCCGACATGGCCAAGATGGCCGCCGATCCCAAGACGCAGGAGTGGTGGGCGATCATGAAGCCCTTGCAACAACCCATTCCGACGCGGAAAGAGGGCGAGTGGTGGGCCGACATGGAAGAAGTCTTCCATACGGATTGAATGTATTGGCCCTTTGCAGTGCATATCATGCGGCGGAGTTCACGCCCCCCATCCGCACGCCGGCCCGAGCACGAGTCGTGGCGCGGCTTCAAACTACAGCCCGAATTCTTTGCTGATGGCCTCGCCATTCTCGCCGATTTTCGGCGAGCCCCTGGCGGATTTGTAAACCTCGCCATCGATCCGGATGGGGCAACGCGTTGTCCTTAACGACGCTCCGTTTGAGCGGCTCACTTCCTGAATCATATCGAGAACCTTGAAGCCTTCGTGTTCCAGCAGCTTCGGCCAGGTAAAGACGTCCGAGCACCAGACGTCCGCCGGCTCCAGGATGCTGAGCCAGTGGCCGGTGGTTTGCGTTTTCAGATGCTCTGCCAGAATCCGCTTGATCTCGTCCCGCCTGTCGAACCTAAGGCTCCAGTGCTTCCGAGCATCCCAGAAGCTGGCCCAGCCGGATGACCGATCCCATGGCCAGAGCGAGGTAGCCGTCCGCCGTAGCGTAGATTCCGTAGGGCGCGCCCAGGTAGGCGTGCGCATTGTTGAAGCTGCTCCGCTTGGGCAGCTTGCCGCCGTCGTTCAGATGCGTGGACAGCACTTCAAACTGGTAATCGAGCACGGACTCCAGCAGGCTCACCTCGACCAGCCCGCCTTTGCCCGTAACGCCTCTTCGCACCAGGCAGGCCAGAACGCCCTGCACCAGGTGCGCTCCGGCGCACATGTCCGCTGCGGCAAGCCCAAAGGGCATGGGGGGCTGATCGGCGTTTCCGTTCAGCCACGCCAGGCCCGATAGCGACTGCACCAGCAAGTCCTGGCCGGGCTTGGTTCTCCACGGTCCCTGCTGGCCGTAGCCGGTGATGTGCCCATATACCAGGCGCGGATTGATCTTCCGAACCTCCTCATACTCCAGCCCCAACTTCTCAATCACTCCCGGGCGATAACTGTGCAGAAGCACATCGGCGCGGCGAATCAGCTTCTCCACGCGCTCACGCTCGTCAGCCTTCTTTAAGTTGGCGGCGAAGCTCTCCTTGTTGCGGTTGATCGAGTGGAACAGCGTGCTGTCGCCATCCAGCTCGAGGTTCGAGATATAAAGCTGACGGCACAGATCGCCGGTGCCCGGTCGCTCGATCTTGACCACCCGCGCACCCAGGTCGGCCAGCCGCAGCGCCGCCGAGGGGCCGGCAAGAAACTGGCTCAAATCCAGAACTAAAAGTCCTTCCAGTGGTTTCATCTTCTTCTCTTCCTATCGCTGAGTTGCTTCCTGTTGCGAATCGCGGTAGAGGCGATCCAACTGCTCAATTACCTCGCGCGGATTTCCTCCGTCTTGCAGACAATGTTGAACCGCCGGCCCCGCCTTGTCCTGGAAATCGAGATAACCGTTCCAGCGCGGCCGCAGATACGCCCGGTCCAACGCCGGAAGTGTGCGCTCGAAGAAGCTGTTGCTCGCCGCGTTCACCTCTGCGTCTTCCCATGCCAGCCGGTGAGCCGGTTGCCCACCGCTCGCAAAATAGAGCGTCCGCTGGCACTCGCCTCCGGCGACAAAACGGGCGTATTCCGCAGCCTCTTCCTTGTGCTGGCAACGGGCGGAGATGGCCAGGCCCGCTCCTCCCAGCGTCGAGCAGAGCCTGCCTTTTTCTCCCAAACCGACAAGGTCGCCAAATTGGAGCAAACACCTGGCATAGCCGGGCCGCGAGTAATTTGAATACCCATACGCAAAAGGGCAATAAGCGATGGAGTCGCCCGAAGCCATCGCTTCATAGATCGCAATTGGGTCTCGGAAAAAGCATTCCGGCGGACAGAAGCTGAGAAGCTCACGCAGCAACGACAGCGCTTGTGCGCCGATGTCGTGACTGACTACTTGATCTCCATCCGGAAATAGATCCGCGCCGAGAGCCAGGCAAACCATGTAGAAGTTCGTCAGGCTGTCGATGGGAATCGCCGGCAGAGCGACGAAACCGTGCCGGGCCAGTTCGACCAATTCCTGCCACGTTTCCGGAGGCGCGATCCCAAGCTGGCCGAGCAGGTCGGGCCGGCAGGAACTCACCGGAGCGGCGGCGTCAATCGCCAGCGCCCACTGGTGGCCGTCGTAAGAATAACTCTGGTGAGATTTCCCCACCGAATGGCGGGCCTGATCGGCAAGAAACGACTGCGGCAGGTATTCGTCGAGCGGCAGCAGCGTGCCGTGAGCCGCGGCGAAGCCCACGAACGGATGATCAATCACCAGGAGGTCGAATTCCTCCGCCAGGCGGTTCACGGGGAAGTCGGCAAATTCCTGCAACGAGCGCTTCTCCCAACTGATCTCAACCTGCGGATGGAGTTCTGAAAAGCGCTGGGCCGTCGCCACCATGGGAAGATAGCCGCGCGTGTGGTTCCACGTGATCCCCTTCAGTTTTGCGGCGGGACTGCTCATGCGTAAGGAATCTTCGTTGCGCCCGTGGCGCTGGACTGATAGGCGGCCTCGACAACGGCCATGGTTTCGAAGGCGTCGTCAACCGACGTGGGCATCTCGCCGGCGGAGCCCTCCACAAACCGCATGACGCTTGCCATGGTTCCGATAAAAGCATCGGGAAACCAGGTTCCCTTCAGTTCCACGCTTCGCCACTCCGCAGGCTCGCCCTCGCTGAGGATGCAGTATTCGAAGTTGTCGGGCAGGCCTTCCGGGTAATTCAAATTGACGCCCAGTTGCGCCTTGATGGCCCCGTGCTCGCCTTCCCACTTGACGTAGCTCTCCTGCTGGCGCGGGCCGAATTCGTGATGGTGATTCGCCGCGATGCCCGCCATCACCGACTCGCCATAATCCAGGATGATGTTTGACCGCGTGGCCGCCAGACGCGGCGCCTTCGGATGCTTCAGCGACTTTGCATAGACGCCCTTGGGGTTGCCCAGAAAAGATCGGATCAGGTCGAGGTAGTGGATGCTGTGGTAGAGAATCTCAACCCGCGGGATGCCCTCCAGAAACGTCCACAGTTGCCACGGCGTGTAGACCGTCACCCTGAAATCCATCTCACAGATTTTCCCGATCGCTCCCTGGTCGATCAGGCTGCGGGCCGCCAGCGCCAGCGGCGCGTATCGCAGTTGGAAATTGATGGCCGCCTTTAGTCTTTTCTTGTGGCACAGATCGCGGATTTCGCGGCCCTGCGCCAGATTTTCGCCCATCGGCTTCTGGATCAGAACGCCGGCTTCGTCCGGAAGGCCGGGCAGAACGTCGAGGATAGCTGCGGCGGGCACGGCCACATCAAAAACCGCCTTGCCCCGGCCAAGATCAACGGCCTCATTCAGGGATTTACAGACGCGTCCCACCTCGAACGCGCTCGCCAGAGCCTCGGCCTTGGCAGGATCCTTGTCGTAAATTCCCTGCACCTTGAATCCGGCTTTGCGGTAGGCAGGCAGGTGAGCGTCCTTGACGATTCCTCCCGCGCCGATGATGACGATGGGCGCCGGGGATTCCGGCATGGGTGGTTTCTGGTTGATCGACGGTTCTCTCATGACAATTTCAATTTTATTGGCAAAATAGAGTTTTGCAAATAAAATAGTCATGTTCAATGGAGAAACCTTCCCGCCGCAAATCGGCCGTCTATTCCGCCCCGGCGCTCGAGAAGGGTCTGGACATTCTTGAGGCTCTGGCCTCGGTGGAAACGCCGCAGTCACTCTCCGACCTGGCGCGCGCTCTCGGCCGCAGCAGCAGCGAATTGTTCCGGGTGCTGAGCTCACTCGAAAAGAGGGCCTACATAGTCAGGGATTCCGCCGGCCGCTATCGCCTTTCGCTCAAGCTCTACGAGCTTGCCCACATCCACCCGCCCGTCGGGCAGCTCCTGCGGGCCACCGATGCGCCGATGCGCGCCCTGGCGCGTTCGCTTCGACAATCCTGCCACTTGAGCGTGTTGAGCCGGGGGCAATTGCTGGTGCTGGCGGAAGCCGGAAGCCCGGAAAAGGTACGCCTCTCGATCGCCGTTGGATCGAGTTTTTCTGCGACGCGCACTGCTTCGGGAAGGCTGCTACTGGCCCGGCTGCCGGAAGAAGAACGGCGGCAATTCCTGGAGCGGGATCCGGACTTCCGCAGACAAACCGACGCCGAAAAGAAGAGATTGCGCGCCGCGCTGGGCCGGATCATAAAAGCCGGCCACTCGACGGCTGAAAACGAAACCTACATGGGGATTCGCGACGTCGCGGTTCCGGTGGGCAACACAAGAATCGGCCTGGACGCCGCCTTGGACGTATCCTTATGGGTCGTTCGGGGCAAGCAGTTTGACAGCGGCAAGATTCTGAACGCTTTGCGAAGCTGTGCAAGGCGCATCACGCAATCGATGGGGGTGACGCAGGCATGAAATCGATCTTTTTTGAGGATTATGTTGAGGGCTCGACACGAACCACCGGCGGGAGAACCATCACCGAAACCGACATCGTTCTTCACGCCGGCCAGACGGGCGACTTCTATCCTCACCACATGGACGCCGAGTGGTGCAAATCGCAGGAGTTCAAGCAGCGCATCGCCCACGGAACCCTGATTTTCAGCGTGGCCGTCGGCATGACCGCCGGAGAAATCAATCCCGAGGCCTTCTCCTACGGGTACGACCGCCTGCGCTTTATCAAGCCGGTTTTTATTGGCGACACCCTTCACGTCAAAGTGACGGTCAAGGAAAAGCGCGATGACCCCAAGCGGCCGGATCACGGCATTGTGGTCGAGCTCTGCGAAGTCTTCAACCAGCGCGACCAGTTGGTGCTGGCCTGCGAGCACCTGCTCCTCGCCAGAAGAAAACCAGCATCGCATTCCTAGACAGAATTTACAGAACCGCATCTGCCCTTGAGCGCAGCCCGGGTGTAAGCCTGCGATTCAGATTGATTCGCCGAACCCTGCGTTCAGGAACTTTCCGGATTGCGCGTGCGTATGAATTTTACACGCTCCGCGAAGCTCTGAGTGTCGCGTGCCTGGGTGTTTCGGCTTCTGCATCGGCAAAATGGGGCGGGCGATGGAATTGCCGTGCGGAAAAGCGCTTAACCAGCTTCAGGTCGTTTTTCCGGATTCGAGGGAGGTTGTTGTGGCTCACATTCAGCAAGCGCCACCGGAAGGCGTAACGGACCGCGAAAGTTCCGGCCGGCATAGCATTTGGACCGGCGCAACGGCCATCGTTTTGTACATTGCTGCAGCCAGTTTTCTGGCTCACATGCTGACGGCCGGGCGCTACGGCTACTTCCGCGATGAACTCTATTACCTTGCCTGCGCGCGCCACTTGGCCTTCGGCTACGTCGATCAGCCGCCCATGATTGCGCTGGTCGCGTGGTTCACCGTCCACACGCTCGGCACGTCTCTGCTGGCATTGCACTTTCTTCCCGCCCTGGCGGGTGCGGCCATCATCTGGCTCACGGCGATGATTGCGCGGGAGCTTGGCGGCGGGCGGTTTGCCCAGGGGTTGGCCGCCCTCAGCGCCTCGCTGGCCGGCATTTTTGTCATCATGGCTCATCTTTTGACGATGAACGTCTTTGAGCCGCTCGTCTGGATGGGCTGTGCCTGGGTGCTCATCCGCATCATCAAGACCGGTAACCAGAAGCTCTGGCTATGGTTTGGCGTGCTGGCCGGGCTGGGCCTGGAAAACAAGTATTCCATCACGATCTTTGCTTTTGCTGTGGTGGTCGGCCTGCTGCTGACGCGTGAGCGGAAGGCTTTTCGGTCGCCCTGGATCTGGCTTGGGGGAGCCATTGCCCTGGCCATCTTTCTTCCCAACCTGATCTGGAACATCCAGCACCACTTCCCGTTCATCGAATTGATGCGCAACATCCACGCCAGCGGTCGCGACATCCACCGGGGACCGCTCGCCTTTCTGGGAGGCCAGGTCTTCATCCTGTCGCCGCTGAATTTTCCGATCTGGCTGTCGGGCCTGCTTTACCTCTTCTTCGCGCGCGACGGCAAGCGCTTCCGAGTTCTGGGCTGGACTTTTGTGGTGGTCCTGGCCACCGTCATGATCCTGCATGGCAAGGACTACTATCCCACGCCTGCCTATCCCATGTTGCTGGCTGCGGGCGCAGTGGCCCTCGAACGCCTGTTCCGCAGCCGCCAATGGCTCAAGCCGGTGGCTGTCGGGCTGCTGATTGCCGGCACGGCCCCGCTGCTGCCCATGATGATTCCCATCCTCCCACTCACAACTTACCTTCATTACCAGGAGAAGATCGGGCTGGCTCCGCCCGCCACCGAGAAGAGCCACCTCGCTTCGCCTCTGCCGCAATACTATTCCGACGATCTCGGCTGCGCGCCGAGACGGCCATCTTTGGCCAGAATTATGGTGAAGCGGGAGCCATCGATTTCTTCGGCCCGAAATACGGCTTGCCCAGGGCCATCTCCGGCCACCAGACCTACTTTTTGTGGGGTCCGCGCCAGTATACGGGCCAGTCGATGATCGTGCTGGGCGATAACCGCGCCCGTCTTGAGCAGCTTTTCCAGCAGGTCACGCTCGAAGGCAGCTTCGGCCAGCCTTACGCCCTCGAACGCGGCTCCATCTGGCTCTGCCGTGACCCGCGCGGCTGGAACCTGCAGCAGATCTGGCCCCGGCTGAAAAAATGGGACTGAGAAGAGAACTGCTCCACATCTCAGGCTCTTGCAGCGCAGACCCTCACAGCTTGCGGCTCTTGCTCTGCAACAGCGATCTGTGGTTGCTGGAATTGCTGTCCGTGCGATCGGGACGTGTCCCTCCGGTTGCGCCCGGGCCGAGAATTTTCTTGACAAGAACTGGCTAGCATGGTAGTCTTTTTATCGTGCCTTGACGGCGGCACAAGGCTGCCGGGAGGTGCTTGGTGAACGATGATGAAATTCGCCGAAAATCCCGCCCAAAAACTTTCTAAATCATTGACGGCAAAAAAAGAAATGCTGCCGAAGAGCCTGCAAACATTCCAAAAACGCTAGCCAAAGAATTCTTATTTTTAAAAAACAAAGCGGGAGAGTTGTTGAAAACAAAGGATCAGTCGGAAAAACAAACCGGAAACAAAGCGAAAACAAAGCTGGCGATCCTGTTGAAA
>JARRJI010000245.1:0-9932 GCA_037379595.1 Acidobacteriota bacterium
GGTGATTCTTAACGGTTTGCTCGGTAATTGTCAGATGTTGAGCGATTTCCCGGTTACGCCAACCTTGGGCAAGGCAACTTATCACCGTCCTCTCCCTGCGGGTCAGCGTGTCGACCGGGCGCTGCGGACGGGCGGCGTCAGCGCCCCCCGGTTCCATTTCGCGGGATTCCGGTTCGGAAAGCGGAATTGGATCGCCGGTTATTATTTTGCGCACGCCCTCGATAAACGTTTCCGGTGACGCTGACCTGGAAATGATTCCTGCGACACCCCGGCTTAGGAGCTTTCCTGTGGCATCCTCCATGGATTGCGTTCCCGTAACAATCGCCCTGCATCCCGGCACTTGTCGTCTGAGTTGTTGAAGCAGGTCCTCGCATCCATCCAATACGATCTGCTGCTGGACGATTAACAGGTCGGGCTTAAAGGACTTCGCCATCGCCAGGAGCTGGGAAGGATTTTCAGCCTGGGCCACCACGCGGAGGTCATCTTCAACGCTGAAAAGCTTCTTAAGCCCCAGGCGGAAGACTCCTTCACGGTCGGCAATCAGAATCTTGACGCTTTCCTGGCTGTTGGAGTGCTTTTTTGCCTGCACGTTTGGCGTTGGACGACTCGAGCTACGCTGCCCCGCTCCGGGGACGTTTGGAGTCAAGGAAGAAGATTCAATGCGCATTTCGTGCGGTCCAATTCATTCGTAATCAAGAAAAAGGGACGGCCCTAAACCTGTTTTCGAGCCACCTGCGACGTGTGAGGCCTTAGCCTTCCGCAATCATTCCGATCGTTCGGCCGCGGCCAGATGGTAGTCATCAATGACCACGCCAATTCCTGGAGGTGCTCCCGGGTTTTGCTGCCGAATTACGCGCCCCTCACACCGCAATTGCATGGGGATTTTGGTGATTTCAGCCGGAAGCGAGACCGTGAAGTTAATGGGTGTATCGTGCCGGAGTTGAATGGCTGCCGAGATGAAAAGACCATTCCCGCTCATGCTGCTGGTTTTCCCTTCGACGAATTGTTCAACTCCCTCACGGGTTGTCCATCGAATCTGCACCGGAAGTTCCACCGGGATCCTTGTGCCTCCACGAATTCCCTTTTCCTCAACGTTCATGTTGCTCGTCTCCATTTCATGTATCGGAATTTGCCGGCCGCTTCTTTACATTTCTTTTCGTTTTTGCAGACGAGGAGGTATCTGAATTGTGCGAAGACAAGCCCTTTCGACGGTTTCCACCTTGCCGGCGGCCGGAGCAGTGCTCCTCCCGCACACAGTCATCAAATCAGCCCAGCCTGGCTGCGTTCAGGACAATGTATTCAGCTTCCGTAATCCGAGGCTCGTGCCTGCCCCTATGAACCCTAAGAGCCAGTGGCATTGTGCTGAGTATTGTCACTCTTCTCTGCCCCTGATAACCTTGCACGTGAGAAGACGATGGCAGACAGAGAAGAAAGGACTGGCCATAAGGCCGCAAGTCCCCTTCTCTCCATAAGGAGTTGGACATCATGAAACTTGGTGACATTGCGACAAAGTTGGGCTGTACCCTTGAAGGACCCGGAGGCCTCGAGATCACAGGTGTTGCCGGAATTGAGGAAGCGGGCCCGTCTGAACTGACGTTTCTCTCTAATCCCAAGTACCGGAGGAAGCTGAAGACAGCCAGGGCGGCGGCCATCATCCTCTCGCCGCAGGACCCGGACCCCGGGCGACCAGCCCTGCGGTCTGACAACCCCTACCTGGACTTTGCACGGGCGCTGGAACTTTTTTATCGCCCGCCCAGGCCCGTACCGGGCATCCATCCAACGGCCATCATAGCCGCGGACGCCAGGATCGGCCGCAATCCTTCAATCGGTCCCTATGTCGTAATTGAACCAGAAGTGGAGATCGGCGATGACTGTGTGATCAAGGGCCATGTGATGATTTACCAGGGTGCGAAGATCGGGCACCGCTTTCTTGCCCACTCGCACGCTGTCGTCCGCGAAATGGTGCAGATCGGCAACGACGTGATCCTGCAGAACGGGGCCATCATCGGCGGCGACGGCTTCGGTTTCGCCCGCCAGTCCGACGGCTCCTATTACAAGATCGTTCAGTCAGGAACCGTTGTGATCGAAGACGGGGTTGAAGTCCAGGCTAATGCCTGCATCGATCGGGCCACAGTGGGCGTAACCCGCCTCCAGAGGGGCACCAAAGTTGACAACCTTGTCCAGGTGGCACATGGGTGCGATATTGGGCAGAATACCCTGCTCTGCGGTCAGGCAGGGCTGGCGGGGAGTTGCAAGGTCGGACGGAACGTGGTTCTGGCGGGGCAGGTCGGCGCGGCCGGACACCTCACCATTGGCGACAACGTGATTGCAACGGCGCAGACCGGAATCCCCTCGGATGTGGAACCCAACAAAATCATTTCCGGCTATCCGGCGATGGATAATGCCCGGTGGCTCAAGTGCTCGGCGGCCTACTTGCGCCTTCCAGAAATTTATGTGACTGTGCGCCAACACTTTCAGCGCTCGGACTCTCCTGGCAAAAGTGAGAAAGGATAGCAGCTTCGGAGTTTTCGCCCGCGAAAGGCCAGGGGGACAGACTCACGCGGCCTCAGGCTCGAGAGGGAGTTCATTCGGCGAAAGGTCACTCATAATCGCCTTGCGAACCTGCGCGACCACCTTTGCGCGGTCGGTAACGCTGCAACCCGCCGTGGGAACGGGGTCGTGAATGGTCAGTCGGACCATTCCCGGATGGATTCTGAATTCGCCCTTTCGCATAATCTGGCGCCCGCCGGACACCGTGATTGGAACGATCGGCGCTCCGGCTTTAATTGCCATGACAAAGACGCCCTTCTTGAAAGGCTGCAACCGCCCGGTCTTGCTGCGGGTGCCTTCCGGAAAAGCCAGGAATGAATAGCCGTTCTTCAGGGAACCGACTGCCCGGTCGACCGCGGCAAAAGCCCGCTCGCGGTTCGTGCGGTCCACCGGGATGAATCCCCGCATGCGCATGGCTGTCCCCAGGATCGGGACGCGGAAGAATTCCTTCTTGGCCATGATCAGCACCGGAGGAAGATTCGCGGCCACAGCCGGCGGGTCGCAGTTGCTCTGGTGGTTGGGCATAAAGACCACGGCATGTCCGACTGGAATCTTTTCCCTGCCTGTAACAATCACCTCGACACCTGCCAGGCGGAGAGCCGTCCTGGCGCCAAAGATGCCGACTCTATAAAGGGCGTCGGTGCTGCCCGTCAATGCACCGAGGAGAAGCAGCGGAGGACCAAGGGTCAGCAGGTAAAGAATTACGACAACGTATACAAGCAGTGTCCTGAACATCAGTTTCCTGCAACTGGGGTTCTTGCGGTCTCACCCTTCAACCATCCCCTGCGCACTTTGAGCTGAGCAGGGGTGGCGTGTGGCGTTTCTTCCACCTTATAAACTGTCGCACTCTTCGAGCCCAAGTCAAACGCGATTTCCAGAATTTTTGCCCCACGCTGTACGGTGAAAGTGACACGCTGCCCGGGCTTGAAGTAAACAAGTTCGCGATCAGGAGTCACCGGCAGCTCAACGCCGTTCATTTTGAGCAGAATATCCCCGGATTGGATCCCCGCTTTTTCGGCGTTGCTGTTCGGATCGACCGATTCCACGTGAACCGGTCCGATGAAGCTTTGCAGCGATTGGAACCCTAGATCGGGCACTACGGCCGTTTCCTCTTTTAGTTCCAATCCCGCATAACCGAGATACTTTGCATAGTCGAGCTCGCGCGTTCCGTCCACATAGTCGCGGAAAAATTCATTGCACGGAAAATTCGGGGCAAGCTGCGAGATGATCCTCTCAAGATCGGCGTCATCATAAAAGCGGTGACGCTTGGCGAAGTCCTGGTTGAGCCGGCGCATCAGGTCGTCAAGACTGTGACGATTGCCGCTCGCGTGCCGGATTCCAAGGTCAAGCAGATAACCAAGCAATTCGCCCTTGTTGTAGTAAGAGATGCTTCGCTGGGGCCGGAAGTAGTCGGCGTATTTCTCAAGCCATGCTCCCCGGCCTGATTGCTCGGCACTCTGAAAGTGCCTCGCCGGGCGAGACTCGAGCTGTTTGATTTCAGCGGCAAGATGGGTGTAAAACTCCTTCTTTTTGATCAGGCCGGAACGCAGCAGAACTATCTCGGAATACATACTGGTGACGCCTTCACAGAACCACAGATCGCTCGTGTCATTTCCATGGATGTAATCGATGGGCTCAAGCCCCATGGGGCGGATGCGCTTGACATTCCAAAGATGGAAAAATTCATGCGCGGCAGTTCCCTCCAGATCAAGAAGTCCTCTGCGCATTTCCCCCGCCGGAACGCTGATGGCGGTGCCGTTCCGGTGTTCCATTCCCCCTCCGCCTCGCTGCGGAAAGAAAAACATGAAGGTGTAGCGCTTGAAAGGAACATCATGCATAAGCGCAGTCTCACTCGCCGTAATCTTCCTGAGCACTGCCACCAGGTGCTTTGGTGAATACAGGTTACGATTCCCATCAACGACGACACGAAACGTAGCGCCCTTTTGAACATAGTCATACTGCTGAAACGTCCCTGCCTCGGCGGGACTATCCACCAGATGATCATAGTCCGGCGCCTGGTATTCGCCGGGCATCGGTCCATCCTGCAGCATCGTGACCAGCTTCCACCCTTCGGGCAGAAGAAATTTCACAAGTACGGGACGCTGGCGGTCTCGCGGCAGATAGAACAGCAGAAGCGCAAAATTCAAAAGCGCGTGCCGGCTGTCGAGGATAGCGGAAAAAACATTGTCCTGGTTCGCGTAAACCGCATAGTGAACCTCAAGGTCCGAACATCGGTCCGCACTTTTCCACGTGTTGATATCCACACGATCCAGCAGCGAGGGCTTGCCATTGCATTCGGCCTGAACATCCTGAACGTCACGAACAAAGTCCCGGATCTGGTAGAGGTTGTTCCAGGTCGGGATCTGGAATTCGGTCCCTGCAGTGGCCTCGGGAACACTCATCGTGACGTAAACCAGGTGCGATGCAGGCTTTCTGAGATCGAGCAGGTAGCGGATGGGTGAATCCTGCGCGCGCCCAAAGGCCGTTCCGGCAAAAGCCAGGTTGAGCGCAACCAGAAAGCCAGGAAGGATTCGTCGCGAAAAACCGATTGATCTGAACAATAGCTTCACTCGCTGGCTCTACGGATGAGGATCGGGATCAATATTCCATCAACAGAAACGAGTTCTATACTCTACGCCGATTTGGCCTTTTGCGGAATATCCACCAGTAAATTCCTGCTCCGCAGCCAACGGTTAGAAGGCCGAGGAAGGATTCAGTGGGGCGCAGGCGGATGGTCGAGACCAGCATTCCGGAGCTGGCAACCAGGAAGACAACCGGAATCAACGGGAAGAAGCGATCAACCGCAGGAAGTTTTATCCAATTCTCGCGTTTCCTCAGCCGAAAGACTCCGGCGGTCGCCAATGCTGCAAAAAGAACCAGCATGAAGCCGATATAATAAATCAACGCCTCAAAGGTCCCCGTGACGATCATCGCGATGGTGGCGAGAGTCTGGAACACCACAGCGAAAACCGGCGTCTGGAACCGCGGGTGAACGCGCGCCGCCGAAGAAAAGAAACATCCATCCTGCGCCATCGCATAGTAGATCCGCGGGCCCACAATCACCATGGCGCTGATACACGAAAGCAGCGCCGCTGCCATCATCCCGCTGAAAATCGCGCCACCGCGCCCTTTAAACAATGCTCGCGCCGCCTCCGAGCCCACCGGCAAGACATCCTTCAGGGTTCCAAGCGGCAGAGCGTAAATGAATGCTACGTTGCACGCCAGGTAAAACACAATAACAAGGGCGGTGCCTCCGACCAGCGCAAGAGGAAGTGAGCGCCGCGGAGACCGAATCTCCTCCGCGACGTAGATCCTGACGGTCGGCTGCACAAAATGGTGCCAGTTTCCCTTCCCGACGACAAAGGCGAGCGACAGAAAGGCGCTGAGAACACCGATCTTCAGCAACGTGAGCATATTTTGCAGATTGGCGGCCAGCCTTAGTCCCAGAATGTTGACTACAGCGAATGCGAGGATGACACCAACGGCAAGAAGTTGCCCGTTGCCAAGATGGATCCATCGTATCCCCGAGTGCAGAAATCCGGCCGATGAGGAAGGGGAAAGAGACGGGGCAAAGTAGCTGAGGTAGGCGGCAAACGCCAGACCTCCGGCGGCAATTGGCGCGGAAAATCCCGCCAAAAAGGAGACCCAGCCGCTCACGAATCCCCAGACCGGCCCCCAAGCCTCTCGCAGGTAAACATATTCGCCGCCGGAGCGCGGAAGGTTGACTCCCAGTTCCGCGTAGACCAGGCACCCCGCCAGGGCCACAATGCCGCCGGCAATCCAAACGCCGAGAACCAGGGAACTTCGGCCCAGATCGCCAGCCAGGAATCCTGTCGTGGTGAAGATTCCGGTGCCGATCATGTTCGCCACCACAAGAGCCGTGGCGCTAAAAGTGGTTAACTCACGTTTGAGCGAGGGTGGCATCGGATGATTTGTCCCTGGCAGCTTACTGAAGAACGTTTTGAAACCGTGTCATTCTGAGCGCAGTGAGAAATCTCGCTTACGAATTAACCCCCTGGTGAGCTTCCTAAACGCCTGCGGCTTCTCGGAATGACAGACGGCACGAGTCTTCCAGTAACCTGCTCGACGAAGTTCCCCCTTCAGCCGCAGCATTGCACAGCTTCCTGGCGGCGGAGGGCACAGCTTCCGAAAAAGTTTCTAGCGCTCAAAAACCAAAAAGTATTGGTACTTTAGAAAATCATACTGCCGGATCAGATGAAACCCCGCTGCCTCTGCCTCCCGGATCATCTGCGCTTTCGGGATTTTCATCTGCACAGGTGGACCGAGAGGAAGAGACCGTTTGTAGAAATCAATATTGACGAGGCGGCCGCCGGGTTTAAGCGCCCGAAACAGAAGCGGATAGTAAGTGGGCCGGTCCGGAATGTGGTGAAGCGTATCGCATATGAAGATCATGTCAACGGAAGCCGCAGGCAGTCTGGGATTGTGAGGTTCAGCAAGAACGGCCTGAATGTTCTTGAGATGGTCCCCCCGCGCCTGCTTTTCAAGATAATCCAGCATCCCGTTAGAGATGTCGACCGCGTATACTTTCCCGGCAGGACCCACGGTGCGGGAAAAACGCAGGGTGAAATATCCCTGCCCCGAACCCAGATCCTGATTTGCTACCTGGGCAGCGGATAGCACTCCAGCCAGCATGAGAACTAGAAACAACCAGACTGCTTTTCGGGATCGGGCCATAGAACCTCCCTCGGTTAATTGTGCGAACCGACTACCAGACCCATTTTTCCAATTCTAGTTACGCTCATTATACTCTCGTCCCCTTTGCTTTAAATCCCTCCTCATTTGCTGCGTTGGCGGAATTTCCAAAACGCACCTCTTGGCGTGACCGGAATCACAGAAGATGAGGCGACTTCACCAGAATACTAGTTATAGAAAAGAGAACGGATCAACAGGTTCGAAGAGGAGATCCTCTGAATTTGGCTCTGGTAGACACGAGTTTTGCCTCTGCCAAGCGCAATTAAGGGGAAGGTCACGAAGGCTCAGGGTGACGAGCTGTACCACACTGGTCAAGAGAGCGTACGATGCAAACAAGCCATCGCCCAAAGAAGGCAGTTTGGATGGTGCTGGCGGGCGTCATGCTCTTACCTGCCGCCATTGACGTCTGCCAGGCTCCGAGTCCAACCCAGGTTTCCACCGTCCCTCCTTTTCAGGGGACCAACGCCCAGCGCAAAGCGCGGGACCAGATGGTGCAGGAGCAGATTGCGGCCCGCGGCGTCCGGGACAATCGGGTTCTCAAAGCGATGCGGGAGATCCCGCGCCATTTGTTTGTACCTCAGGATCTCGAGTCTTACGCATACCTTGACACCCCGCTTCCAATCGGCCACGAGCAGACGATCTCGCAGCCCTATATTGTGGCATTTATGACCGAAGCCCTAAAATTGAAACCCGAAGATCGCGTCCTGGAGGTTGGCACGGGATCAGGTTATCAGGCTGCCGTGCTCTCAGTCCTCGTCCGGGAAGTCTACTCCATCGAGATTGTTGAGCCGCTGGCGAAGGAAGCAGCGGCTCGCCTCGAACGTCTTGGATACTCCAACGTCAAAGTTCGTGCCGGCGACGGATATCGCGGGTGGCCGGAGGCAGCGCCGTTCGATGCCATTATTGTGACGGCTGCACCAGACCATATCCCCCAGCCGCTTCTTGATCAACTGGCGACCGGCGGGCGGCTGGTCATTCCCGTGGGCAATTCGGACTACCTTGAGAGCCCACAATGCCTTCAGCTAACCGGTTGGATAGTAAGTGCCCTCTGCGATCAATTCGGCAGGGCCGGTAAGAAAGATTTCCTTGCCCCTGGGCCACGAAATTTCCAGCGTGCCGGCGAGAGTTTGGACTTTAACTGCGCGCCGTGTGAAGCCGTTCAGAATGCTGGCGACGGCCGCGCCACAGGACCCGGTTCCGGAAGACATGGTTTGCCCCACCCCTCGCTCCCAATAACGAACTTCGATCGCGCCCTTTGAAATGACCCTGACGAATTCAACGTTGGTGCGGTTGGGAAACAGAGCGTTGTGCTCGATTTCCTGACCCACCTCCAGCCAGGGAATGCTCGAAAAGTCCTCGACGAAAATCGAGCAGTGTGGATTACCCATCGACGTAACCGTCCCTGCCAGAATTCCGCTCGCGGTGCGAATCGGGAAGCCGACCACGGGTACTGGATGCTTTCCGGCAACAAAGGGAATCTTAATCGGATCAAGAATGGGTCTGCCCATGTTGACGCGAAAACTCCATTTCCCTTTTTTCGCTTTCCCCTGCACGGAAGAAATTTCGAGTTCTTTCACGCCGGCAACCGTTTCGATACGAAGCGTTTTTCTCCTGGGATTTTCCCTCATCAGGAAAGCGCCGGCGCAACGAATGCCATTGCCGGACATTTCCGCTTCACTTCCGTCGGCGTTAAAGAAACGTACTCGCGCGTGGTGGCTCGTGTTCCGGGGTTTCAGAACCACAAGAAGGCCATCGGCCCCAACTCCCGTATGCCGGTCGCAAATGGCCCGCGCAAACTGGCCGAGGTCCGCAGGGAGACTCCGGCCGTAAGTGACAATAAAATCGTTACCAAGCCCATGCAACTTTGCAAAACTGATCCTCGTAAGCTTTGACATTGTTTTTGTCCCGCCTGTCCATTCGGTTTAGTCTTGGATTACCAGGGTCGCGGCCGGCCTTGACTCACCCGCCTTTGCGCCGGTAGATCGTGAAGCTCTTTTGCTGCGGAAGATTCATATGATAAACCTTCTCGAAATCCCTAAAAGCATTAGGGTAAGCACGCATCAGGATGTCAACGGGGTCGCCTTGGCCTGCAACAATCCACTCCACGGACTTCTGCGCTCCGTGGCGAAGTTGGCGCCAGTATTTGACGTTATCACCGCACAGGATCTTCCGATAATGGATTCCCAGTGTGGGGGCGACGCACGGCCATTCACCCGACTGCATTAAGATTCTCTGCCCATCATAATGAATTTTGAAGAATGAGATCAGCGCCTCGTCGGCTGGGGTCGCGCACGGCGTATTGAGTATGCCCTCCTTGACCACCGGCAATTGGCGCGCGCCGCCGCCAAACATCCAGACGTACTGGCTCCCCAAAACCGCCAGACACACGACCATTATTCCCGTTCGCAAATTCCGTGACAGCGTTGGTGACACTACAAACGATGCAAGAAGCGCGATGGCAGGCAGCATTTCAATCCCGTATCGGAGATTGTAATAGGAGTGAGGAAAATAAGTCGGAACGTACAGCGCGACCGCCGCACTCGCCATTGCCTGAATATAGAACGGAAGCAGGACCAGCAATAGAAGGGTGGCGGCACGCCTCGTTCGATAACGGCGTTCGAGCCACCACATCAGAAGGCCAAGAATGGCGAGGATAAGTGTCCAGGGAC
>JARRJI010000246.1:0-5843 GCA_037379595.1 Acidobacteriota bacterium
CGTCCATCGTGGATCTCCTTTCCGTGTGCTTTGGCGGCTCACGTTTAGGAGTTTCCGCGATGGACTCCCGAATCTGTCAAACTTCTATTGCCACCCCGGCAGAGCCGGGGGGCCTCCTAAGATGCGCTAGCGAGAAGAAGATGCTGGGCGCCTCGATCTTCGCAGTGCTCTTTGCGGTGGTTTTGAGGACGCTTGAGCCCTGGCCGCTGAAGTTTATCTACGACATTCTGTTTCATGCCAGGGAGCATGCCTGGTCGGCAGCCCTGCTGACCCACCTCGGCCCGCAACTGCTGCTGGCGGTTATGGCCCTGAGCTTGGTTACACTGAGAGGGCTTGCGGGAACGGCAGATTACGCCAGTTCGGTTGCCATGGCGAAGGGGACTTCGCGGATTAGGGTCCAGATTCGCGACCGATTGTGTCGTCACCTTCAGAACCTGTCCATCGCTTTCCACAGGCGGAACAAAACGGGCGATCTGCTGACGCACGTTACCTATGACACCGATCGCCGGAGGGAAGTGGTCGTTACAGCGCTTGTGCCATTCCTCACCAACACGCTGGCCTTAAGCGCCATGCTGGTGGTGATGTTCTGGATGAACTGGCGCTTGGCGCTGGTGGCGCTGCTTGCGTTTCTGGTGGTTTTCTTTGCTGTCGTGCGCCTTATTGAACGCATTAAGGAAGTCACGCGCATCCAGCGATCGCGCGAAGGTGCGATTGCAGCCACCACCACGGAAGCCATCAGCTCGATTCGAATCGTCCAGGCGTTGTCTCTGCAGGACCGGTTTCTCAGGACCTTTTCGGCAGCCAAAAGCAACAGCCTCCAGGCGGGGACGAGGGCCCAACAGCTTTCCGCCAGCCTGCAAAGGACGGTCGACCTTCTGGCGGCGATCGCGACGGCACTGGTTCTCTGGGCTGGCGCTCAATTCGTGATGAACGGGCGGCTTACGCCTGGCGACCTGATCGTATTTGTCAGCTACCTGCGTGCCGCTTTTAAGCCAATTCGGCAATTGGCAAAGTACCTGAGTCAGATGGCGAAGGCGCTGGTCTCGGGTGAGCGGGTTCTGGATCTTCTCCACACCGTACCGGAGATTCAGGACCGGCCAGACGCACGGCAGGCGCCGCACGGTAAAATCGACGGAATTGTATCGCCTACTTGCCACCTGAGAGGGCGCTGCTGGTGAGGCCAGGGCTTGCCGAGAAAAGGATCTTGCCATCACGCCATGTGAGCAATTTAATCCTCCAATGGGCAGCCCGTAGCGCAGGAATAATCCATTCGTAATCGTATGGATAGTACGAGGTAAGAAACAGGACGTAACACTGCTGGCCGGACGAAACAAAAGTATGGTAGGGCTCCACGTTTAACCCTGCCCAGCGTTTCATTTCCACCAGTCCCTGTTCAATATCGTCTGTGCCCGTGTAACGAATGCCCAACTGGGGATCAGCAAGGTAGAGTAACCGCTGCTCAATGTCCCGGGGGGCTTTATACGTAAGCATGGTAAACGCGACGGGATCGGAAATCACAATCGGAGCATTACCCTTGGCATGAGCTTCAAGGAAAGCGTACGTTGATGCTTGTTCTGATCGCTCCTCGACTGCACGCCGGTAAGTCTGCACCTGTTTTGCCACCAGGAACCCACAAAGCAACAATCCCAGGGCCAGAGCCACCGATCGCCGGCCATCCAGCAGGATGTACAAGCCCCAGGCTACGATGATGCTCAACCCGATCACCGCAGACAGGGCATAACGCGGTGCAAAGGCACCCACAGCGGTCTTGGCCAGGACGACTCCCACCACAGGAACCAGCAAGAAACCCAGGGCAGCAGCTATTTCGTGTGATGGCAGGGAGGAGCGTACACGGCGAGCTTCGGTGCCGGCCTGAGTTGGCCGGAGAGCAGCGTAAGTGATGACGACCAGCAGTATCGCCAGTAATGGAAGCACTGCCGGCGGAAGTAGAAAGTGCTGGTAGAAATAAAGCATCGAGGTCCAGTAAGGCTTCGACCAGAAATGCGGAGCGAATTTCTGAGCAGCATGGATCAGTGGCAAAAATAGCAGAAGGGGCGAAAGGGACAGGACCAAGACCAGCCAGACTCCAACGTCGATGCGTTTCCGGCGGATGGTACGAACCACTTCTCCCAGACCCAGCGGGAACAGGCTCAAGACAGCGTAATAGTGACAGGATATTGCCGCTGCAAGACTGACTGCCATACCCACCAGTGCCAGCGTCCGACGCCGGTTCTCCGTCGCCCGTTGCCAGCAGAGCAATGCAAGCGCCGAAAAACCCAGGACCAGCACGTAGGCGCGTGCCCAGGCAACAAAAGAGAACGCTGAGGTCATGAGCGGGAGGAGCATCGCAATAAAACCGTAGGATGCTGATGATCGCCTGGATACAAAGTCAAACAGGCAGACGCACATGACCCAGGACCCCAGCAACTCGGGTAATCGAATGGCAAGGTTTGCCGTCCCGAACAGCGCGAAGTCAGCACGTGTCAGGATATAGAAGAACGGGGGTGTCTGTTCAGCGCCCGTCGCAAGAGCCGCCCACACGTCACGGAAGGCAGGAAGTCGTCCAATATAGACCGTGAACAACTCGTCGTTGGTTATAACTCCCCTTGATGCAATCAAGCAAAAACCAGCAAAGAAGAGGACGGTGAAGAGCAGCAACAGAAGCCATCTTCTGCTTTCAAGTGTTTCAAGCAGAGTTTCAATCCGGCGCCTTAACGACTCTTTGAATTCATTGATCATTGCAGTTCATGGCAGAGCATATTTTCCAGTTCGGCTGCACACGTCATTCGCACAGTCTTACACAGAGACGTCTCGATTGGGAATATGTAGAAAACTGCCGTCGAAAGCCGCACAGTCTGCACGCGGATAATTGAGTTCAGCTTGATACGCGGTATTGGCCCCGCCAAAATCTCCATGTTGTTCGGAGGAGCACACCCAGATAGTCAGGGCCAACGCTCAGCAGCTTAAAGGAGGATTTGCCCATATCGGCGGTGCGGTTAATCCAGGAAGTTGGGACTTCTAGAATGCGGTAATTCAACAGAAAGGGCTTCAGCCCGGTTTCCACGTTCGCGGCGAAGTGGTCCTCTTCGATGTCGAGATTCTTCAGGATGTCCGCCCGATAAAGCTTCAAGTTGTTTGAAATATCCCGCACCTTGGTTCCGAGCAGCAGGTTCAGAACCATATGGTATCCGCGGTTGCACAGGATCTTGAAGAACGGGTAATGCACCAGGGCCGATTCCGAAGAAAACCTGCTGCCGATCGCACCGTCATAGCCTTCCGCTATCGCATCGAACAGGCCTTTGAATTCCGCAGCGATGGTGACGAAATCGCAATCTGTGCTGAGAATGTACCGGCCGTTCGCGGCAGCATAGCCATCCCGGAGCGCACGGCCCACCCCGCCAGGAGGAGTGCGCCGTACCAGTTTGATGCGAGGCTCGGCGCTCGCCACATCCTCAGCCACCTCGGCTGTCCTGTCCGTGCTGTTGTCGTCCACAATTACGATCTCGCGGATGTAGTCACTGTACATACCAAGGACTGTCTTCACCAGACGGCTGATATTCGCTTCCTCATTGTGACAGGGCACCACTACAGAGACCGCGTCAAAAAGTTGACGGTGGGTCGCCAGGTTGACCTGCGGCACATCATCCCTCGGACATGCGGCAGGCTTGACAGCCCGAAAAGTCACAACTCTTGAAAAGCGGCAGGCAACCGGTGCACGCTCCAGAATCAAACCAACTGCCTGGCCGGCTGAAGACTTGAGAGGATGAATCACTTCGCAAGGAGTGACTTCAATCCCGCTGAACCCTTGATCCACCGCAGCCTCTATCCACTCTCCCTGCAGCGTACCCTGTTCGGAACGGTGCTTTCGGTTTGGTTGAGCGAAAGAATCTAATTTTCTCCGCAAAAGAATTAGAGGGTTTGAGGGGTTTTCAGCAAAGAAGATAAGCTGACCCCAGGGCTTGAGGTATCGATAGGCAACGTCCAGCGTCGCTCGGCAAAGGCCAGCGGTCAGGCCCTCCATACCCACGATGTAATCAAAGCTTTCCTCAGCATATGCATGCTGGAAATTCCTTACATGAATAAACGTTGCGTTCGGCAGCTTCCTCGACTGTGCCTCGCGCGCCAAATCCTCATTGAAGACTACGGCTGTAATGGGGTTCTGGCCAGCCAGGACGGCAGCCAGATATTCAGTCCAGACGCCACTGCCCGCCCCGAGTTCAAGGACTTTCCCACCCGGAAGGATGGGTAGCGACCGCGCGGCAAGAAAGGCCCGGCCGCGAAGCCTGACCCAAAATGCTGCAGGGTCGCGTTGCCAGTTTTTTTCGCGAGACTTTTCCGCTTCCGTCCAAAGCCGTTCTACTATAGTCCCGGCCTTCCAAAGACCAGAACTCCCAGCTCCGTCTCTGCGGTCGCGTGCCGCACGTGTTCTGTGTTCTTCTTCCCACGTAAAGGCACGGGAGTTTGCGCCCAACAGTCCCCCTCCCCATTTATGCCAGACTTACTTCCCCCTGTTCAAACCAACGTGCGGAAAGCTCTACGATCTCAACGCCGTGGCCCTCATGCCAGCCGGATGATTCGCATCGGGATAAGTTCAGATTCTGCCCTGTGCCACTAGCGATGGACGTCTCGCGCAGCGACCTCACTCGTCCCCGAGTGCAGTCTCAAACAGGCGTCAGCAATCTCAGTGAAAATCTGGTCCAGGCTGTGCTCAATTTCCCACCCCGGGAAATGTGAGTGGAGTTTGCCCAAATCAGTAATATAGCAAATGTGGTCGCCCTTCCGGTTCGAAGGGTTATATGCATAGCGAACCGGCAGACCCATTTCAGCCAATCGGTCAATGGCTTCCAGGATCGACACGCTATTGGGTCTTCCGCCGCCGAGATTATAGACTTCGCCGCATTTCGGCGTCCGGAAAAACTCCATAAAAAACCGGGCCACATCGTCGCAATGGACCTGGTCACGAACCTGCTTGCCCTTATAACCGAAAATCGTGTAGTCACGGCCGCTCACGGCACAATCGATGAGGTACGCCAAGAAACCGTGCAATTGGACAGCCGCGTGTTGAGGACCAGTCATACAGCCTGCTCGAAAAACTCCGACCGGCATCTGGAAGTAGCGCCCGAATTCCTGGCACATCACATCCGCTGCCACCTTTGAAGCCCCGAACACCGAGTGCAGACAAGCATCAATGGACATCGTCTCATCGATCCCGTCTCTCCCATCTGCAAAGTCATAGCGTTTCGGGTGTTCGACTAAGGGCAATGAATTGGGCCGGTCACCGTACACCTTGTTAGTGCTGAGAAAGCAGAACGGCGCATCCCGGCAAAAATCGCGAGCGGCCACAAGGAGGTTTAAAGTCCCGGCCGCGTTAACGTCAAAATCTTCATAAGGAATAGAGGCAGCACGGTCGTGCGAAGGTTGCGCAGCCGAGTGAATGATGAAGTCGGGTCGCTCTTGCTTGATCAGGACGCGCATCTCCTCCCGGTCACGAATATCCAGGCTGTAATGACGGTATCCGGGCAAAGACGCTTCCAAAAGTTTCACCGTCGGATCAACGGATCCCTGGGGGCCGAAAAAACGCGCCCGCATGTTGTTGTCCACTCCCACAACTTCCCAGCCGGCTTCGCTCAACAGCCGAGCGCAGGCTGAACCGACGAGGCCGCCCGATCCTGTAATTAATCCTTTCACTGCCAATAAAATCTACTGACCCCAACGAAGAATTACTTATGAGTTACTAGCCATCCTGTTACATCTTGTAATTCTTCGTTGGGGTCAGTAGATTTTATTGGCAGTGAAAGGATTAATTACAGGATCGGGCGGCCTCGTCGGTTCAGCCTGCGCTC
>JARRJI010000247.1:0-6969 GCA_037379595.1 Acidobacteriota bacterium
GGTAGCCCAAGTTAGACGGCAGGCGCTGCGTTGCCCGGTAAGTATTCGAGTATAACTGAACCAACAGGCAGCCTTCTACCTTCCGATTCGGCCTTCAGTAAAGGCCACACAAGCTGTTGAGCCACCGGTGTGAAACGAATGAGCAGGTCGCCCTGTTGGCCGGTCTGTTCCTGTGGACGAGGGCGAACCATTCTGAGCTCACTCGTTATCAGAGGAATCGAGGGCTGATGATGCTGTTATGGCCTACATTTGTTGATCTATCTCCCTTGCTCTCTTTTCTTTCACCTTTCTTGTTTAGGGTTGACCTCGAAAGTGCCCGTACGTAAAATCTGGCTATATTGCTCTTCTGGCGCGCGGAGAGCGAAAGATAGTGTTTTTGAAAGGCAGGAAAAGTTGGCGAAGAGCAAAGTATATCTTCTGATTGTGGCTTTCGTGTTCGTTTTGGGCTCGTGCACGTCCGGCAACAAGAAAGTTTCGGTTTCACCCCCCACTTCGAAGGCTCCGCTTCCGGAGTCACTCCCGGTTCAGCCGCTTCCGTCCCCGACTGTGGCGGCCGAGTCTGCTGCTTCTGATCCGGTCGGCGCGCTGATCTCGAAGGTCGATGCAATTTACAACGAAGGAATGAAGGAGTATCGCGCCGGGAATATGGAGCATGCCAAGCAGGATTTTGACAGGGCCCTGAGTCTGCTGCTTGAATCCAAGATGAATATTCAAGGCAACGGCAGGCTCGACGCCGAGTTTGGCAAACTGGTTGAAAATACCTACGGGCTTGAGGTTGCGACCGCGGAAAACGGCGACACGCTGAGCCAGAACGAATATGAACCGCCTCCTATCGAATCGTTTGCAGGTCTCACTTTTCCTGTGAATCCGAAGGTCAGGCAGCGCGCTGAACAGGAGTTGGGTTCGGTTCGATCGGACCTTCCCCTGGTGACCAACGACTATGTGGCCAGTTTTCTCACCTACTTCCAGGGCCGGGGCCAGGGCTTCATCGAGCGTATCCTGACCAGGGTTGGAATTTACCAGCCCATGATTTCCAGCGTGCTCCGTAAGTACCGATTGCCCCAGGATTTGATTTATCTGGCGGCGGCCGAGAGTTCCTTTAATCCCCACGCCGTTTCCCGTGTCGGCGCGACGGGAATGTGGCAATTCATGAGGAGCCGCGCCAGGGAATATGGGCTCAAGATCGACCGGTACCAGGACCAGCGTGAGGACCCGTTAAGGTCGACCGAGGCAGCGGCGCGGCACCTGAGGGATCTTTACAAGGAATTCGGCGATTGGTACCTGGCCATGGCTGCTTACGATGCCGGGCCCATGAGCGTGCAGAGGGCCATTGAGAGGACGGGGTACGCAAACTTCTGGAAACTGCGGAAACTGCACGCTTTGCCGAGGGAAACACAGAACTACGTTCCCATCATTATTGCCACAGCCTTGATTGCCAAGGACCCTCAGGCTTACGGCTTTAGTATCCAGCCCGACCCGCCTCTGGAAGAAGATCACGTGGTCGTCACCGTCCCGACGGACATCCGGCTGGTGGCGCAACTGATTGACAGGCCTGTAAAGGAGTTGGAGAAGCTCAACCCGAGCCTTTTTACCTGGGCCACTCCGCTGAACCAGAAAGAATTCGTGCTGAACCTTCCACCCGGGACCAAGGAACTTTATGCAAAGCGAATTGTCAAGGTGCCTCCCGCGAAGCGAGTCTGGTGGAGAGCTCTTAAGTTGGAAAAGGCGGAAAGTCTCTCCGCTGTCGCGCGAAAATACCGCATTACGCGAACCGCGTTAGCTGAGGCAAACCATCTTGATCCGGGGGACGACCTGGAAGTCGGCACTTACCTGATTCTTCCTCTCCCTCGCGGCCGGGAATCGGTCTACCGGGGGTTCGGTCCGCTTTTCCGCTATCACATCCGGCGAGGTGACACTCTGGGGGGCATTGCGGAACGATTTCACGTGAGTGTCGCGCGTCTCCGTCAATGGAACCACATCCGAGGTTCGCGGATTATTGCCGGCAGGACGCTGAGGGTGTTCGCGCGCGGCGGAGGAAGTTTCAGGCACTCCGGCGATTTCCGTGTTCGGCGCGTGAACGGCGTTCGGGAATATCGTGTCCAGCGTGGAGATACGCTCAGCCTTATCGCCAGCCATTTCCATGTGAGCGTTGCCGACCTGCACCGCTGGAATCATTGGCGGGGATCTACGATTATTGTGGGGCAGAGGCTTCGGCTGGCGGGAAAGGGCCACGCAAGAAGAGTGGCTTCTGATCACCGTGTTCAACGAAGGGATAGTTCGATCCATTACTACCGGGTACGCCGGGGAGACACTCTTAGCGTGATTGCCAGCCGTTTCCACGTCAGCGTTGCGAATCTTCGCCGCTGGAATCACTTGCGGGGTTCGACGATTGTCGTAGGGCGGACCCTGAGACTGAGGGAACAGAGTCATGCAAAAACGGTTGCATCCAACCGTCCCGCCGCGAACAAGCGTGGCTCCGTTTATCACTATCGGATTCACCGCGGCGACACCCTCTCTGTTATCGCGGACCGCTTTAAGGTAACTGTTTCGCAGATCCGAAAATGGAATCACTTGAGTGGTTCCCTCATTACACCCGGGGAAATATTGTCGCTGTACGGGGTCGGGGATTAGTTGTCTTATTTCTGCGGCGATGATGGCTCTTGACAGAAGATGTGCATTGTTATACATCTGGCCCATCAGGGTTTTTTAGACAACCATCGCAGACGCGAATTAAGATTCGGCTTCTGAGGGGAGGCGGTCTTAAGAGGAGGATTCTATGCAGTTCGACCACGACGAAGATGAGTCTGGAGAAGAATTAGAGGATTACGGAGACGAGCTCTCGTCCGACTACGAAGAGGAATTGGATGAAGAAGGCTTGGGAGAGGACCTGGAAGACCTGGGCGAAACAATTTCCTACGAATCGGAAGAGGAAGAAGCTGTCGAGCCGATAGAAGTCGAAGCGCCGCCGGTTCCTGAACCTCCTCCGCCAGCTCCTGCCAGGGTTCGCCGCCCGGCCCGGCCGAAGCCAAAGGCGCGGGCTGCCAAGGCCAAGCCCAAGAAACCCGCAAAAGCTAAGGCCAGGCCTAAGAGAGTTACCAAAGCCAAGGCCAAGAAGGTTGCCAAAGCCAAGGCTGTGCCCAAGAAAGCTGCCAAAGCTAAGGCTAGCCCTAAGAAAGTTGCCAAAGCTAAGGTCAAACCCAAGAAAGCCGCCAAAGCTAAGGCCAAGCCCAAGAAAATCGCCAAAGCTAAGGCCACGCCCAAGAAAGTCGCCAAGGCTAAGGCCAAGCCTAAGAAGGCTGCCAAGAAAGTGGTGAAGGCGAAGAAGCAGACCGTGAAGGCCAAAGGCAGCAAGAAGCCGGCAGCCGGCAAGAAGACAAAACGGCGACGCTGACCTGGTTGTATGAGGGGAGGCTTCTTGCAGATTGGAGACGTCCCCCAATTCGTTCCTTTCTGGTCGATGGAAACACCCTTCAGGCAAGGGTCGGACCACCAGACCGCTTGTGCGTATGAGTATGGCAACTGACCGCGCGCTTCGACTCTGCAGAAGGGCTGGTATAACGCTCACTGAGGATGGGTGAAGGGTCCAGAAATTTCAGCTCGGGAATCAGCCCGGTCGATTCCTCATTTGCCTCTCCGGCGGCTTCGGGATCCACGTCAAATGAGTATCCCGGAGTTCGGAAGGTCCAGGCTGTCGAATTTATTCGCCGGATGCGAGGTGGCTCACAGCCGTTCCTGATGGGTTGTGACGACGGCGAGACCTACGTTGTAAAGTTCAAGAACAACCCCCAACACGTTCGGATTCTGGCTAATGAGATGCTGGCGAGCCGCCTGGCCCAGCTTATCGATCTGCCGGTCCCTGGCCGGGCGGTTGTTGAAGTATCGCCGAATCTCATATCCGGAAGTCCGCTCCTGAAGTTTGAAACTGCAAACTGCGAAGAAAAATGTGCAGCGGGCGTACATTTCGGTTCAAGATTCCCAGGCGCTCCCAGCCGCACGCTTGTTGTGGATTTCCTTCCGGACCGCCTGCTGCGCCGGGTCACCAACCTTGCGTCCATTTTTCTAGGGGCCTATGTGCTGGACAAATGGACCTGCAATTGCGACGGCAGGCAGGTGGTCTTTTTTCGAACCATCGACCAGAGCGGGAACCGTTATTCTGCCACGCTGATCGATCACGGTTTTTGCTTTAATGACGGGGAATGGAACTTTCCGGACAGCCCCATTCGGAGCATTTACCCGCGGCGCCTGGTGTACGAAAGCGTGCGCGGGCTACGGTCGTTTGAACCCTACCTGTCCCGCGTGGAGAATATCGAGACTTCGGATCTGGAAGAATGCCTTCGCGAAGTTCCGCTGGAATGGTGCGGAGACGACCCGGAGCTGCTTTCGCAACTTGTGGAGCGGCTCTACGAGCGGCGCCGCCGCGTGCGCCAGCTTATTATTGACGCAAAACAGAGTTCATTGAGACCTTTCCCCAATTGGGATTAGATTGTGAACAAAGATCCGGCTGGATCAGGGGCTTTGATGGCTGATACGGAAAAATACAAGGAGTGTTCGCTCTATCTGGTTCACTACGTCCCGGATCTGGTGCGGGGTGAGTTCCTGAACATCGGCTTGTTCCTGTTCAGTCCCCAGGAGAACTATCTGGGTTGCCTTTTTACGGATGATTTCCGCCGCATCAAGCGTTTCCATCCGCAGGCCGATCTGGATTTTCTCCGCGACCTTCAGCAGGATTTTGAGCAGCAAATCGACGAACACAGCGACGAACTGGAATCTTACCTCAACTGGATGGAGCAGTCTTTCTCAAACCTAGTGCAGATCTCGCCAGTCAGAGCCTGCCTGCTTCGCGACCCTGCGGCGGAAATTCAGAACCTCTTCGACCGGTACGTAGGAGCGCGACTTGAGGGGCCTCTTCCAGTCGACACCCGGGTGCGGATCAAGCAGCGCCTGCGGCTTTCGCTTGTCCGAGCGGGGGTATGGGAACACCTGGAGCGGAACATTCCGGCAGCGCGCTGGACTCAGCCGGGCGATCGGTTTTCGTTTGACTTCGGATACCGGCCGCTGGAAATTGCGGGCAAACCAAACGGCCACGTCAAATTTATTCACTCCCTTTCGCTCAAGCGTGACGTTGAGCTCGCCAAGGTTCTGGTTTACACCATGGAACACGTACGCCGCAGCGAACCCGCTGAACTGACGGCGGTTGTTGAGGGCATGGCCGGGAAGGATGACGAGGCCGCAACCCTTTCACAAAACATTCTGGAAGAGGGCGGAATTGCTATTCAGCCGGTTACCCTCGCTGACGAGTACGCCCAGACGATCCGGCGCGAATTGACGATTTGACCTGCCTGAGTCTCCGAATGGCAATGACTCTCCACGTGGAATGTTATGCCGGCTACAAAGCGGACGAGCGTCCTCTACGATTCCGTTCCAAGGCAAGGGATTCGCGAACGTTTGAAGTGGTGGAGGTTCTGGATCAATGGTATGGAATCGGGTATCGTTGTTTCCGGGTGCGCGCGGACGACGGCAATATCTATGTCCTTCGCCATAACGAAAAGGAAGACGAATGGGTTCTGGATTCTTTCCGGCGAGCCGGCCAATGAAGTGACCGTTTACCGCCTTCCATGACAATCTCAACAACTCATGGTTAAATAATTTATTGATGAGGATCTGTGATCATGCCTCGAACTCTCCCGAACTTTCCTCACTGAGATGCGCAAGGGCGAATTTCTAATTTCGGCGATGCTGGCGCTCGCAGTGTTTATTCTTGTCCTGGGGCTCCAGCGCAACTGGCATCCGTCCGGCCTGAAGGAGGCTGCAACTTCGGCTGAGCGATATATGCTGGGGAAAAACAGCGAATACCGGGCGGCCCTCTACCGCTCCGATTCAGTCAGCCTGGGCTTTGCACCCGGTCGGCTGGTCATCTATAACAGCAAGAACCAGATTGCTTACCGAGTGGATACTCTTGAAGGCGCCAGAGACGCGTGGACCGCTATCTATGATTTTGCGGGGAGGCACGGGTTGCCGGCTCGGAATCGACGGCCGCGCCCTGATTATCTTCGTACCCTTACCGGCGACCGCAAGCCCGACATGGTGATCGGACTCTATTCTGGAGGCAACCGCTGCTGTACCACAGTAAACGTCCTGGAAGTTGAGACCGATTCACTGAAAGTGATCGGCCACATTGAGGGTTTGAATGGATGGCCCTTTGAAGGTTTGGAAATCCGAAGGATTGGTCCCGGCCCGGTCCGGGAACTGGTCGCGCATCGGCCGCAGGTGACGGCGTGCGGGTCTCGGGAAGAGGCCGCTGACGTGATTAAGGTTTACGCCTATTCCGATGGGCAATATAAAGACGAAACCTCGAAGTTCCCGGACTTCCTTCAAGGGGTCCTTCGACAAAACCTCGCCATGTGGTCCCGGGAAAAGACTCCCTCGCTCGGGCTGTTGCAGACACTGGCTGCGCAGTATGGGGTGCTGGGCCAGCCGGATCGCGGCAAGAATTTTTTCGCACAAAACCTGGACCGCTTTCTTCCCCAAATGAAAGAGCAAGGCTTCGATGCCGCATCGTGCAAGGAAGATTTGGACAGCCTGGTTGACCGTCTGGCAAATCCCCAATCTCAATGAGCTCTGTGGTTGATGCCGCCTGCCGCTCCACTACAGGACGGGCTCCTGCCAGTTCTCCAGGCTGTGCTTCAGGTACGCCATAAACTGATCCGCCACAGCCCCGTCGATGATCCTGTGGTCAAAACTCAGCATGAGATAGGCCATTGAGCGAATCGCAATCGCGTCATTCCGGATGACCGGCCGTTTTTCAATCACTCCGACGCCAAGGATGGCGACCTGGGGCTGATTGATGATGGGAGTTCCGAACAGGCTGCCGAAGATGCCGGGATTCGTCAGAGTAAAAGTACCTTCCTGAACTTCCTCAACGTGCAAGTGCTTGGTGCGGGCCCGCTCCGCAAGGTCCTGAACCGCCCG
>JARRJI010000248.1:0-1846 GCA_037379595.1 Acidobacteriota bacterium
GCGAAGTTAGGGGCGAGCGAAACGGCGCGCTGGAAGAGCGGGACCGCGTCCGCCTCGTCGCCCTGCGTGTGTTTTGCCCAGCCCAGACTGTAAGCCTTGAGCGCATCCAGCGAAGTGGTGGTGACCTGTTCAAGCGGCTTATTGAACCTGTGAATCGAGCTGAGCGATTCGCCCAGCTTCGAACGCAGTTGGGTCGCGGCGCTGCCGAGCGCGGCCAGCACCTGCTCCTTGCTCTGAGCCTGGGCCTGCGTTTCCGCCAGCGTATTGCCGGTGGCAGGGTTAACGGCATCAAGGGTGATCGCGTACTGGCTGCCCAGGCTCGCAATCGAGCCCGTCAGCATGGCCTTGATGCCGTCACGCTGGCAGATCTGGCGGCCGATATCCTGCGTAACGCGCGCGTCCGGCGGCTGGCCCATCAGCTTGAGCGTTTCCATGACTCGCTGGTCGGAAGCAATGTTCAGATATGGCGACTGCCGCAGGTCCACTTCAAGCCCGCGCCGCAGTGTGCCGTCAAACGTCGAGTCGCCGGTGGTGTTGACAAAATCCGTAACCAGGATCGAGTCTTTCTCCGTCAAAGCCGGCGCGTGGTGAGCCGTCCATAGCCAGTAGAATCCGAGGCCAAGACCGATGAGCACCAAAAGCCCAATGCCGAGCTCAACCTTGTGCCTTCGGGCAAGCGCGATGGCGACCGCGGTGTCGGAAGTCGGCTCGCGAGATTCAGCAGCAGCCGCACTCGTCATCTGCCCCGTTGCCAAAGCGGGAACAGGCACGACACCCATCCGTGCAACCGACGCTTTATCCATCACCGCCGAGCGTCCGGAACCCGTGTCGCGCTTCAAGCGCTTGAGGTCGGCGCGAATTTCCGCCGCCGACTGGCAGCGAAGATCAAGATCTTTTTCCAGGCATTTGGTGATGATTTCTTCGAGCTTTGGCGGAAGATTCGGATCAATTCTCGTGATCGGCACCGGATCCTCGGAAAGAATTTTGTGGAAGGTCACCGCGGTGGTTTCGCCGCTGAAGGCCTGGCGGCCGGTGGCCATTTCATAAAGCACTGCGCCGAAGCTGAAGAGATCTGTGCGGGCGTCGAGCGCTTCGCCCCGAGCTTGCTCTGGACTCATGTAAGCCACCGTGCCCACCGTCGCACCCGGGCTGGTCAGGTGTTCGCGGTCCAATGTGGCCGTGGGAGCCTCTGATCCACCGCCCGCAGGTGGGGACATTGGCGCTACAGCCGATGCGGTCAGTTTCGCCAGACCGAAATCGAGAATCTTGGCCTGGCCGCGGCTGGTGACGAAAATATTCGCGGGCTTGATGTCGCGGTGGATGATGCCTTTCTGGTGTGCGGCGTCCAGCGCATCGGCCATCTCGATGGCAAGGTCGAGTGTCTGAGTGATCGTAGCGCCGGCCTTCAGGCCGGCACGTCCCGGGCTAAAACCCGGCGCTGCAGAAAGCCATTCCTTCAGCGTCTGGCCTTCCAGCAGTTCCATGGCGATGAACGGCCGGCCTTCGTGCTCTCCGATTTCGTGGATGGTGCAGATGTTCGGATGGTTCAGCGCCGCTGCGGCGCGGGCCTCGCGTTGGAAGCGTTCGAGCTTCTGCAGATCGCCCGAGAATTCATCCGGCAGAAACTTCAGCGCGACGAACCGCTCCAGCGTGGTGTCTTCGGCCTTATACACCACACCCATGCCGCCGCCACCGAGCTTTTCAAGAACGCGGTAATGAGAAATGATATTGTCTGTCACTCGTGGTGACCCCGTCCCGTCGTGCCATCATCTTAGGAGGCTGGAGCAATGAAGTCAATGCCGGACGGAATTTTGCGGCCACGTTGGTTTCGTGCTATTGTGACCAA
>JARRJI010000248.1:1867-7598 GCA_037379595.1 Acidobacteriota bacterium
TTCGTGCTATTGCGACCAACTGCAAGCGCCTGCATCAATCGAATCGCCTCGCTCGGCAGCAAGAATTGCGTGATCGTCTGACAAGGGGAGATATCACCTCCTCACTGAACATCCCCAGAAGTTTGGTTCAAGAGTTTGAAGGACGAGCACTGGAGCCAGGGAAAACCTCGAAAAGAGATCCTAGCGACAGTAGTGGGCAACACATAAGCGTCTGCCGACTCCGCTCGTGTGACGGGGCACTCCGGAATATTCCAACTTGCTGTACGGCCTCCTCGGCGAAGTGCGCGTCGTCCAAGGGGATTCCTAGCGAAGATAAGCCTCGTCGGTGCAACTTTGCGATAAACGCTGTATTTAAATTTCACTCGCCGTCCGACAATTGGGTTGCCCCAAAACTCTGCTTTCTCAACCTCTATCCCCGGGACCGGCCGCCCCTTGCTGGATGAAGACGTTCTGGCTCTATCGAAGGGATCGGGCCTTCAGGGAATAACGGAGGATTCGAATGGGGATCATGGACTTCCCGGGGTGGGAGGTTGGGTTGAAGGAGAGCTTTTCTTTTTTCCCCGGCCGGCTTGCCGCCTTGCGACTTGGGAATCCCGGAGAAAGCATCGCAGTGATCGGGAAAGATCTGGAAATCGGGGAGATCTCTATTCATCTCCGCGCGCCGGCCGGGAAATTGAGCGGATCGGTTTTCATAATGATGAGGGAATGGCTGCTCGTAAGGGGTGACCCTTCCTCGACCCACCACTCAGGGCTTGCGGGCAGATCTCTTCTTCCTTATATAAAATTCCAAGGGGGAAGGGTTCACTGATCCCCGCGTCAGCTTCCTCCGGGGGGCTGCACAGCTCAAGGCAGGACTGCACAACCCCGCTCAGGGGTACACGATCTTGGAAGGCGATGTACGACTTTCGGAGGACGGAGTTGAACTGACCGTCTCGCCGCACGGTGGGCTGCACGCTCGGCATCTAACAACTCCCCATCGTTGATTTCGCAGCACCGCGCCTTCGAAGCCCATGTCTCCTGCTTGTTAACCTGGAATAACCAAACCTTTCTAGTCTTCGTAGAGATGGGGAAAGAGATTCCGGTTAATATCTTCCGGATTTTTGTACGACCTGAGGACGACATAAAGGTTCGGGACGAAAGGGGTTTTCATCCCCTGGTGAAGACGACGGCACATCATCTGCGCGGTCTTGAAGGTGACTCCCAGCCCAGGCACCAGGTCTGCCGGTTTGATGCTGTAGCTCGTGTTGTCCCGGATCAGCGCAGTCTCCTCCAGCCACTTCGCCATGGAAACGTGAGTCCTGTGAAGGGCGGTTTTCGTCGTGAGCGTGAATTGGTGCCGCTGGTTACGGCAGTGGTACAGATATCGTCCCTCAGGTTTTCGTTGGTCCTTGCGGAACTTGATAACTCTCGTTGAATGGCAGTGGGGGCATCTAATCCCGCAAGGCCAGCGCATGAGCTCAAGAAACATCGGGAACTGGTCTTATCGAGTATAGTTGCCCCGCAAAGGTCTCGTGAGAAGTCGGAGATCAAAGCGGTCAGTGAACATGGGTTAATATCTTATGGGACTGGCAGAGTAACATGCGAGGCTCGTCAGCGGAGTCTTTTACCGCTCAAGCTCGACCTTCTTTTGTCTGTCCGCCTTTGGGGTCTTCGCCGCCTGGCGTGGCATCCCGGCTGCCGGCTTTACTTTTAGAAGCAGCTCAAGCGCCTCGTCTTCGGGAAGCGGAATACGGATTTTCTGGTTTGGCTTGCTCATGGCTGAACTTTATCCCCTTCCAGCAAAAGCTCGAAAATCTTGAGCATACTTCAAGCAGACGGGGTTGTACTGGAAGTCGAGGAGACGCAGGCACAGACAGTGAAGAAACTGTTCAATCTGTACGCGACCGGCTGGTCCCTGAAGCGAATCGCCAAGACTTTCAATGCTGAACGTGTTCTACCACCCCAAGCTCAAAAGGGAATGGTTGGACGATCATGGTGCCCAACAGCTATCAGGCAAATCCTCAGGAATCCACGTTACACGGGAAAGTTGATCTGGAATATGACAAAGAAGGTGCGGGATCCAAGGACAGGACGGCGAGTAAAACGAGCGCTGCCCCAACCTGAGTGGCTTACGGCGGATGCCCCACACCTGCGGATCATTTCGGATGAACTCTTCGAGGCAGTGCAGGAGAGATTCCGGGATGTAAATGAGAAATACGCCAGGAAAACGGGTCGGTCCGGACTCGCCAACGGCCTCAGAGGGAACGAATACATTTTTTCAAGTTTTCTCAAATGCGCCTCCCTCGGCGCAAACTTGGTGCTCGTAAGCGGCCGTGGCCGCATGGGATATGACCGTTACGGTTGCCCACAGAACTTTTACCGGGGGACGTGCGGAAATCAGGTAAGAGTCCGAAGAGATCAACTGGAAGCTCAGCTCATTCAAGGACTCCAGGATGAGGTGCTGAAAATGGAGGTCATCGACGAAATCGTGAAGTGCATGGTCGAGGCGCTCCAGGATGAACGTTCTGCTTCAAGTACAGAGACGGAACAGTTGCGGCGAAGGAAGGGCACGATCGAAAGCGAGCGCAATAATCTGATCGACACGATTGCGGGCGGTTTCAACAATGAAATTGTCAAGGTAGCGATTCTGGAAAGAGAAAAAGAAATTGACGAAATCAATTTGAAACTGGATATGGCGGAAGGCAAGGCATGCCTTCCGGATCTCAAGCAGCTAAGAAATTTCGCAATCTCGAAGTTGCCTGACCTCCGGGACATACTTGGCAAACCCGACAACGTTCCTGCGTTTCGCCACATGCTGGAAAACAGAGTAGGCGTGATCCAGATGGAGCCTGCTGAGGACGATGGAACTGCTTGCTAGCTGGCGAAAAGGAGGTTGGATTTTCTGACCGGAGAAGAACAGTCGCGTTGGGTTGGTGCCGCGGGACGGAGTTGAACCGCCGACGCCAGCCTTTTCAGGGCTGCGCTCTACCACCTGAGCTACCGCGGCAAGTAACAGACATTGTCAGACGGATTCGGGGTTTCTGTCAAGAAAGCGCATGACTGGATGACGTCAAACCGGGCACATGAGAGGGAAAAAATCCGCGTCGAGGCCGCTGGAGTGAAGCAGCGGGCAACGGCAGAAGCTGATCCGTTCAATGAGTCAGATGGGGCCTGCGCCGCGTGGAATCAGGCCACAATCCACCTTAATCCAGCGGAGCCAAATGCCGACGAAGGGATAAAAAGAACCACCAGCGGAGCTTCGGCAAGCTTCAATCTGCAGCCTGCTGCCTCCGTCGGTCGTCTGATCCTCAGTCGCCTGGGAAACCGGCATCACCGGAAATCCGCACGGCCAGGGCCTTGGTGGCCGCGCGTTGCGTTGAGACCGGAACCAGTGCCACCGGCTCAGGATGCGAAGCTGCGGCGGCGCTCACCAGGGCTCCTTCTTCTTCCCGAATGAAAACCAGCTTCGTGCCGTCCGGGTTGGCATCGACGGTGATCATGTCGCCCATGCACACCTGCTTGGTGGCCAGAAGATTTGACAATGGGAAGACGAGGTGGCGTTCGATCGCCCGCTTCAGGTGGCGGGCGCCAGACCGCGGGTCGGTCCCCTCGTGCAGGAGGAGGTCGCGGGCCGACCGCGTGCATTTGAACACAAACTGGTTGCCCGGCGCCGCGGCAATGATCCGGTCCTGCACCTTGGCCAGTTCGATGTCGAGGATCTTCTCCAGATGTTCTTTCCGCAGTGACCGGAACACTATCACCTTGTCAATACGGTTCATGAACTCCGGAGAAAACTTCCTGCGAGCAGCTTCCACAGCCACGCGATAAATCTTGTGGTCCAGTTCTCCTTCATCCGCCGCCGCTTCTGAAGAAAAGCCCATTCCGCCGCGCATGAGCCTTGAAACCTCATGCGAGCCCAGGTTGGAGGTCATGAAGATAATCGAGTGCGAAAAGTCCACGCGCCGGTTGTCGCCCAGCGTCAGCGTGGCTTTGTCCAGGATTCCCAGCAGCAGGTGCCACAAGGAATCCGAGGATTTTTCAATCTCGTCGAACAGCACAAACGAAAGCTTCAGCGTTTCGGTGTAGTGCGACTCCAGCGCCTCCTGCGTGATCAGCGGCTGCGTCTCGCGGTGGCCCAGATAGCCCGGCGGCGAACCGATCAGCTTGGCAATTTCGTGGCTGTGCTGGAACTCGGCGCAGTCAATTTTGAGAACCGCGTTCGCGCTTCCGAAAAGCACCTCGGCGGCGGCCTCCACCAGCCGCGTCTTGCCGGAACCCGTCGGCCCCAGGAACAGCAGGTTTGCCAGCGGCCGCCCCGGGACCGCGAGCCCCGCCTTATAAACCTGGTAGATTCTTGCCAGCCGTCGTATTGCCCGGTCCTGCCCCACCACCCGACGCTTCAGGGCCCGCTCGAAGTCCTTGACCTCCGGGCTGTGGAGTGTTGGATCGAGTATGGTTTGAAATTGAGACATTCCATTTTCCTCCCGGCCTTACCTTCGGTAAGGCTGTACTCTTCCCCGACGCAGTTGATTCAACTTCACGTCAAGCGTGGCACGAAGCAGTTTCAGGCTTGATGTCAATTGCCCAACCAGCTCACGATCATGCGTCATAGCAAGAACCGGCAAATGGAGGTCACCAATATCGAGATGGAGGTTGCGAATGCTGGCGAGCAACTCCCGCAGATAGCGTGAGTCGTTCTCGAAAGGTCGAACCAGCTCCTGGGAAGCTTTCTTCCTCAGCCCCTTCCAGTCCACTTCCACAAAGGGATGCCGGGAAGTCACTCCCCGAACTACGTCTTCGCTGATGTGCGGCCGGCGACCCAGCTTGGCTAGGTGGATCTGTCGGACGTGGCCGTCCTTCCGCACATTGTGAACCAGGTAATACGACTGTCCTCTCTTTCTAATAAAAGCCATAAGGCGTCTTCACCACGTAGTGGATAATCTACCACTACATATCATACTATACGCAAGTAAAAAATTCTGGTTACAGCTATAAAAAATTTTTTTGCATGACATGGCCCATCGCCTTGAATCATGCGGCCGTCGCACGTCTCGCCTCCCACGCTGTTCAGTCCGCCCGAACAACCTTTTTTACCCTCTAAAGCTGTCCCTCTGGACAGGTTTTGAACAGGACTTTCCGCCTCCACTACGCAAAAAACCTCCCGCGCTTGCCCACCCGCCGAGCCGCCTCGGAGCCTTGGCTACGTTGCTCTCCTCCGCAGTGCCGCTCATCGGCATCGAACAGATCTGAATCTTCGCACCCGGCATCGACTATGACCTCGTAACAATCATCACCGCATGTGAGATATCTCACATCGCACAGCGTGACATAAGTCATACCCCGTCCTCTGCACATCCTCTAGTCTTGCTTTTACGGACGCGCTATGGGAATTCAGGTCCATCCCGGCAATTCAACAACAGCTCCACTGATCGAGATTGAACCGGCCCGGCCGCAAATCGCGCCCAGGAAGCCCAAAAGGAAGCTCGTCCGCCGCCGCGGGCACGACCACTCGCAGCGGCTTCGGCATGGTTTTCAGATCGCATTTCTGTTGTTGAATGTCTGGCTGGGCGGCCAGTTCTACCTTTGGGTCCGCCATTTTGAGGTCGCGGGCTCCTCTCTCTCCGTCGGGAGGCCTGCGGGCGTGGAGGGCTGGCTGCCCATTGCCGGGCTGATGAATCTCAAATACTGGCTCACAACCGGCCGCATTCCCGCCATCCATCCCGCGGCCATGTTTCTGCTGCTGGCCTTTCTT
>JARRJI010000249.1:0-14787 GCA_037379595.1 Acidobacteriota bacterium
ACGCTCTACCCGCCGTGGACGCTCATTCCCGCCATTCCATACGAACAGTTCCAACTGCACCGCACGATGGTTGATACCGGCTGCCCGTTGCACGTTTAGCTCAACAGCCTCTCTCGGAAGATAAAGTTGGAGCCTGGGCACTATCGTCTTCGAAGAATGGTTTCGCAACCAGTCCAGCCAGATCAGGCCAAAGGCCATCGCCGCATCCGCGGCGGCCGGCGTCTCGTCCTTGCTGAGCCCGATAAACGCGCACCCAGTCCGGCCTCGCCGCGCCATTCCTCGTGTATACCAAGTGGAAAACGAGTGCTCGCGGTCGGACCGATTGCTGACGTATTCAAGACGCCAGCCTTGAAACTCCTGTTGGAGCATTGCCGTGATTTCGCGCCGAAAGGCAGACCGTCCCAACTTCCTGCCTTTTCGCTGTTTGGGATGAAGTTCGCGAAATTCGAGGACGGATGTCCCTCTTGCGTGCGGCTTACGCACGAAGATCCCCAGCTTTTCTCCGTCGCGATAAGCCACTTCCTCAGCTCGACGAGCTATGGAACGAGACGGGTTCCAGGCTTCAAAGAGCAATTTGTCAAATTGGATGGTCAATCGCCAACTGGTTGAAGTAAGGTCAAACAATTCAGCGTCATTTTCTACAACAACGGGATGCGCGAGCGATTGAATGAAGGTTTCAATCTCGCTCTGAAGCGTCCGAAGAAATTCTGGAGGAGTTTCATGTACCATAATGGTTTGGGCATCCATTATAACCATGCCAATGGTCCTGCCGCTGGCGAATGGGTGATTTCCCCCGGCCGAGGGTCACATACCGCCAACGCGACGAAGTCTAAAGAATGGCGAGACTTGGCGTGCTACGAGCGTACACGTACAAGAGCCGCCGCTATCTGGGAAACCGAATGAGTCTTTTAAATGAATTCCTCATGTTGACGCACCCACATGAGCGTGATATGAAACAAAACGATTTTCTCGCAGAATCATCAAGGTGGCTATGAAACCAAAAGTATTTGTGACGCGTCCGTTGCCCGCTGCAGCACTGGAGTTGCTTTCGAGTGCCTGCGAGGTCCGAAGCTATTCAATGGATGCAGCCATTCCTCTCCCCCAACTGTCCGAGGAGTGCAGCGTGGTTGAAGGAATCCTGGTCAACTCTGCCCGGGTTAACGAGGAGGTGTTGCGCGCGGCTCCAAGAGTTCGTGCTATCTCTAATTGTGGTGTTGGGTACGACAACATTGATGTTGAAGCCTGCAACCGCAGGCGAATTCCAATCACCAACACCGCCGGCTCTCTCGAGGAAACAACGGCTGACCTGGCTTTCGCTTTGTTGCTCGCCACTGCGCGCAGGGCAATTGAGGCGGACCGCTACGTTCGCGAAGGCCGCTGGGAACGCTGGCAATGGGGACTTTTGCATGGGCTGGATGTTCACCACAAGACGCTCGGATTGCTGGGCTTTGGTGGAATTGGTCAACCGACAGCGCGCAGGGGCCACGGCTTCTCAATGCGAATCCTCTATTCTGCGCGGCATCGGGCGGCCGACAGCCTCGAACTCGAGTTGCACGCGCAGTATGCAGACTTCGAGACGCTGCTCCGGGAATCAGATTTCCTTAGCCTTCATGTTCCTCTGACTCCGGAAACACGTCACATCGTAGACGGCAAGGCATTAAGCCTGATGAAGAACACCGCCATTCTTGTCAACACGGCGCGGGGACCTGTGGTGGATGAGAAAGCGCTGGTGGAAGCGTTGAAAAGCCGCAAGATCGCCGGGGCAGGTCTTGATGTCTTCGAAGGAGAGCCACAAGTCAATCCGGAACTCCTCAGCTTGGACAACGTGGTCCTGGCGCCTCACATCGGCAGCGCCACCGGTGAGACGCGCCTTAACATGGCGATGCTTGCCGTCAAGAATCTGATCGCAATGCTGGACGGCCAGCGGCCCAGGAATGTGGTGAATCCGGAAATCTATGTCTGATCGCAGAAGGGAGAGAGGCTCTTATTCTTGTCATTCGGGCCCGGCTTCTCAATAATAAGAATGTTGCGGCAAGTATTGAGTAACAGGAGTATGAAAGCGTGGTCAGTTAAAGATGAGCGTTCAGGATGAAGTTGCAGGTTTCACCAGGCCCGTTTATGGAAGTGGCAAAGCCATTGCCCGGCAGTCTTTTCATGAGATCATTGCAGCTCTTGATCTTCACAAAGCGATGATTAAGAAGCTGAGTTGTGACGATGAGACTCTTATTGCAGGGGATGCGGCGGTTTACCTGGCACGCCCTCCAAATATCATAGCAATTGGCAAGGCGGCCAGCCGAATGGCCGCGACTTTAGGCGAAATTCTGAATGGACGGATTGCCGCCGGCATCGTTGTAGCACCTGCCGTTCCAGTCGCCAGGCTGGAGAATTTCCGCTACTTCGAGGGTGGCCATCCTTATCCGAATTCAGACAGCATTGCCGCCGCCCAGGCGGTCCTCGTACTTCTCTCCGGGCTCGGAAAAGATGACCTGGTCATCTTCCTCATTTCGGGCGGAGGTTCGGCACTTTTTGAAGAGCCCCTGAAGCCGGAAGTTTCTCTGAAGGACCTCATCGATTTCAACCACGTGCTTGTCACCAGTGGTCTGCCGATCGAGCAGATCAACGTTCTGCGCAAACATATATCAGCGGTCAAGGGAGGCCGTCTGGCTGAAGCTGCATATCCTGCCCGCCAGCTGACGTTATACGTTTCCGATGTCCCGGCCGGCCTGCCCTCGATGGTCGCTTCGGGACCGACCATGCCGGATGACTCCACAATCGAGCAATGTTATCAACTGGCAGAAGAGAATAGCCTGACGCCAATGTTGCCCGAAACGATCCGCAGGCAGTTTGAGGAGCGTACGCTCAAGGAGACACCCAAACCTGGTGACGCGTGCTTTCGTAACTCGCAATACACATGTTTGCTCTCAAATCGAGACGCGGTCGAGACGGCGAAAAGAACCCTGGAGAGGCAGGGTTTTGTTTGCGAGATTGACTCCAACAATTGGGACGCGGATTTTCGAGAAGTTGCGGACAGGAATTTGGACTCATTAGGTTTGCTGGCACGGAAGCATCAAGGACAGCCCGTTGCACTGATCGTTGGCGGCGAAGTCACCTGCAAAGTCACCGGTTCAGGGATGGGGGGGCGCAACCAAGCTTATGTGCTGTACGCCGCACAACAAATTGACCGCCAGAACCGTGTCGTCATGAGCGCGGGAACGGACGGCCGCGATGGCAACAGTCCCGCCAGTGGTGCGGTTGCGGACGGCCAGACTATTTCTCGCGCCCGGGCTCTGGGACTCGATCCTGCGCGCTACCTTGCCGAAAGCGACTCCTATTACTTCTTCCGGACTCTCGGTGATACACTGGACACCGGATTCACTGACAATAACGTCCGGGACGTGCGGTTCTTGCTGGATTTCGGACCTGAGTAGGATCTCTCAAATTTCCCGCAGGAAGGATCTCCCGGGGCCGGGCAACTACAAGACTGAGCCACTTGCACACGCTGGCGCGAGGGTTGCCGCGAGCTCTGCCGAGGCGGCTCGCAATGCCGACTACGTGGTCAGCATCGTCAGCGATTCGGCTGCTTCCGAGGAAGTTATGATGGGCAAGGACGGCGTTCTCCAGACCATTCGTCCGGGCGCCATCGTGATTGATTCTGCCACAATCAGTCCCGTGGTCAGCAGGAAGCTGGCTTGCGCCACAGCCGGCAAGAAAGCAAGCTTTCTGGATGCGCCGGTTACGGGTAGCAAACATGGCGCCGAAAAGGGCGAACTGACCTTCATGATCGGCGGCGATCGCGCAACGTTTGACAAGGCGATGCCGCTGCTGAAAGTCCTGGGCAAGAAGCACATTTATTGCGGCTCCTATGGAGCGGGGCTTTCCGCGAAGCTGGCGCAAAATGCGATTCAGTCCACCATGGTGGAAATTTTCTGTGAAGGTTTTGTGCTCGCCACCAAATCGGGCGTGCGGCCGGAAGTGATGTTCGAAATTGTCCAGAACAGCATGGCGCGCGCGGCATTGACTGACTTCAAAGCCCCCTTCATTTTCAAAGGGGACTTTACGCCCTATTTCCCTCTCAAGTGGATGCACAAAGACGTTACGCTCGCCATGGAAGCAGCGTTTGCGCAGGGCGTCCCCATGCCGGTAGCGGCAGCTGTAAAGGAAGTCTATGCCTCTGCCCGCGCACAAGAGAAGGGCGACCTCGATTACGCGGCCGTCATCACTTTTCTTGAAGAACTTGCAGGTGTGAAGGTTCGCACGACGACGGAAGAGAAGCCAGAGAGCGGAAAGGCGTAACGTCCAGTCACGGCTTGCCAAGAAGAACTTCTCGTAAAGCTTGAGGACAGGGCTTCATGCCTTAACCAAGTGGCAGAGCGATTAAGGAAGGAATCTTCGGGCACCTTCACTCGTGGTGGTGAAGTAGAAAGTGTTCCTGCCGGTTCGCAGGTCCTTGCCGTAGGTGAAGACAAGCGATACACCGCCCAGAATCCTCAACTTGACCGACGCGCCCGTGTCCCAGAGCCACTGTCTGGACCCGAAACCGTCCGAGTGATCGTAGATCCTTCCGGTGTCGAGAAAGGGCGCCAGCCGCAACTTGAACCACGCGTTTGCGTAGACATTCTTATCAATCTCCCAGTTGGACAACAAATAATCCCGGCCCAGAGGAGCATTTCCCTTCTGGCCATTGTAAGTTCCAATGTGGGCACGGAGAGGCAGATTGTTGTCACGTTCAAGCCCGAGCATGAAGAGGTCGTCAAACGGAACCTGGCCAAAGGTCCTGCCAGTATAGAAATCCTCCATCAATTCATAGTCGTCTCCGCGGGCTTGCGGAAACCAGGAGGCCTCTACCAAACCCTGCAACATGCCAAAACGGTTGAAGCCTGGCGCGTAAAAATTGCCAAAGGTCCCCAGGACGCTTGAGCCAAGCTTAAAACGCTTCTCCGGAATTCTCAGCAGAGCGTAATCGCTGCGTGCATGCGCTTCTACCGTAACGCCATTGGTGAAAATCGGATCGGCCGCGGAAACTCCTTCCGGCAGGTTTCGAAATTCCCGGTCGGAAAAGCTCAGGCCCGCCGCCCAGTTCCAACGGCTGTTGACGATCGATTTGACCCCGCCACCGAGTTCGAGTTTTTCCAGATTGAAAGTCTGGATCGGGAGCCCGGGCCCGTGAAAGGTCCGGGAGACATTCCAGTTTTCATTCCGGCCGTCGGCAAAGAAGCTGTAACGGAATTTCGGATTCCTCGCGATAGGAGCGGAGAAGGAGACAAAGACCCGGCGCTTCTGATTGTCCCAGCGGAAAAGTGAAACCACATTCAACGCAGAATCGCGCAGGTCATAAGCCTCCGGATAAACGGTCGCATACGGCAGGCCCCGTAACAGTGAGATCGACCCTTCAACTTTATTCGGCCTCCAACCCTTTCTCTCCACCGCGCTGAGCATCAGGTCAAACTCTTCCGGATCCTTCCCGGCGAGTGGCACAAGGTCCAGCCGGAAGGTTGGAAAGATTCCAAGCTGCCTGAGCCGCTGGAGTGTTGTGCGGTACTGCTCCAGGGTAAGGACGCCGGCCGGCGAGCAGGTAAACGCTCTGTCCAGGAGTGAAGGACCGACGCGGACCTCGGGATCGATCTCGATCCGGCTGATCCAGGGCTTCCCGATGCGGTTCCAATACTTGAGAGCAGCTTCCTGATTGCCCTCCAGAAAATAGAGCGTCGCAAGAAAGTTGATGGCATAGCGATCCTGCGGATCCAGGTGGAGCGCACGATGAAGGTCACGCTCGGCTTCCTGATATCGCTTCTGCCTGAAGGCTATTCCCGCTAGCTCCACAGGAAAGCGCTTGTCCGCTGGATACTTCTTTTCGCCTGAGTTGAGAGCTTGCTTCGCGTCGGCCCACCGCTGCAACCGGGCGAAGGCCATGCCGCGGTAGTAATAAACGTCCGCCGATTTGGCGGAACAACGGCCGGCGGTCTGAAGGAGCACACCCCAACGACCTTCGTTGTAGAGTTTCGTGAGCGTAGCCTTGTTGCATGCCTTTTGCGCCTGGACGGCAGAAGGCAATGCCAGCAGGATGCACAGAACCACTTTACTTGCTTTCAATGACTGAGCCTGGGGACCGCGAGCAGGGTCCAGTTGTGCAGCGGACGCCATCGCTTCTCGAAATCTGCCTGATCCATCTTCAGGAGCTTGCGTTGCGCCGGGTCGTTGACCAGGACGACGCCCTCCTGCCAGTCGAGTCCGACGACCACGACATAATGAAGTGGCCCCGACTTCCCGGAGTCCTTCAAACAGACGATCAGCGGACGCCCTTTGCCGAGGTTGTGGCGCAAGTCTTGCAATGAGCCGCGGAAGGCAAACACGCGGTAGCCGTTTTGCCGGAAATAACGCTCCATATCGGATGCATAGATTCCCGCGGCTGTCGGACTGTAAAGGGCGCTTTGAATGTGGCGAGCGTCGGCGGCGGGCGGGGACTGCCCACCCTTGTTCTTCAGCCAGTATTGCATGACCATCGAAATGCAGGCTGCCCCGCATCCATTTGCCTGCTGCCTGACAAAGGGAACGTTCAGCCAGATTCCCGGTAGCGTGGCGAGGGCGCCCGCCAGCACCACTGGAAGCAGTGCCGGCGTCCAGGCGCCCACCCGCGCATCGCTTCGCACGACTCTCAGGTAGCGATAATCACAATGACCGCCGTTCCGAGAGCAATCAGGATGTAAGTAATCTGCTGGTTGGTCAGCGCACCGGCAGCAAAATCCTTCTGCGCTTTGTCAGCTCGTGAAGCGAGCCGCGCCAGTTCCTGGTCACTCAATGCGGGAACAGCTTTCTTGATTTGGACGGGGTCCAGGTGAGCTGATTTCAATGCTTTCTCGGCCTGTTTGGAAGAGAAAAATTTCTCTACCCGGCTGATATTCTGCTGTCGTGTGCGGGCGACCGAGAGGGTAGCCCGTTGAAGTTGCGCCGGCGAAACTACGTGGTTCTGTGCAGCCGTCAACAGAGGAGCTTGAAGCAGAAAACCGACAGCGCATAAAACAGAGGGAATGAGCATCCGGCTAATCGAAGAACGCAAGGTGAATCCTCCTTATCGAACAGTTATGGCCCCTTCCCCAACGAACCATTCTACGGACTTAAGGACAGTTCGACAAGCCCCACTGCATCTCGGAGTAATTTTGTTGGAGCGCATATTGCTCAAGCAGCAGTTCGGGGGTCTTATCAATCAATAGATGCCTTTGACCAGGCCCCCATCAATTGCCACTGAAATGCCCGTGACATAGCTGGCGCGCTCAGAGGCGAGAAACACGACCATATTGGCAAACTCTTCCGGTTGCCCCAGGCGTCCGAGCGGAGTCTGCTTCGCCCACCGCTCCTGGACCTGTTTCGGATCAATCCCTTCCGCCTTCGCCAGTCTGGCAGAGAGTTCATCCAATCGAGACGTAAGCGTATAACCCGGGCAGACGTTGGTGACCAGAATATTGTCCTTTCCATACTCATTGGAAAGACTCTTCATCAGCCCGCTTACGGCTGACCGGACGGAATTGGACAGCACCAGGTTGTCAATGGGTTGCTTCACGGATGCGGAGGTGATCGTGATCAACCGGCCCCATTTCCGTTTCTGCATCAGCGGCAGCACTTCGCGGACAAAGTAGAGCGTACTCATCAGATTCAGGTTCACGCCTGCCTGCCAGTCTTCCACCGTGGTTTCAGAGAAGGGTTTGGCCGGAGGGCCACCTGCATTCGTCACGCAAACGTCCACACGCCCGAAGTGGTCGTTCGTTTCCGCCACGAAGTGTCGAACCTGCTCGTACACCGTCACATCGAGGACCCGTGCCAGAACTTCGGCGCCAGTCTCATGGCGAATCTCTTCCGCCGTGCTCTTGAGGGTCGATTCTGTCCGCGCGCAGATCGCCAGCTTTGCGCCTTCCCGTGCCAAACCTTGAGCGACAGCCTTCCCGAGTCCCTGACTTGATGCCGCCACGATGGCGACGCGACCTTTCAATCCCAGATCCATTTTCTCGTCTCCCAATTTCTGTGAATAGACTGTGAACCATAGCTGATGGTCCACCGCGACGCCGGTGTGGCATCAGGCGCAGGCGCGCGATCCGAAAGGCAGGTATAATGCCTGCCCCGCTACCCTTTGCGCAAATAGTCGTCCCGGCCGGTCAGCCAGTCCTTGCGAACCGGGGTGAAGATATCAATATCAAACGTATCTTCAAGCGCCACAGCGCTATGCGGCACGTTCGCCGGGATCTGCACAATTTCCCCTTTTCGAACGACAACTTCCTGACCACCGATTTCGAACTTCAACGCGCCCTCCAGGATGTATGACATCTGCTCGTTCTCATGCTGGTGCATGGGAACAACTCCATCCTTGGCAATTTGAATCTGCGCCACTGTCAACTTGTCACCCGTAACCATTTTGCGCCAGATTTTTGGATTCAACTGTTCCTTTTGCACCGAATCCCAGGCAAACAACGGCATAGCAATCCTCCGATCGTTCCGGCAGTTTGTTGCACTGGCATTTTACATTCCCGGATCAAAGTTTGGCGATAGAATAAGCCAGGACTCGCCGGAAAAGCATCAACCCCGTAATGGCGCTCCTCTCAACGGCGAGTCAGGCATTTTGCGGAAATGTCGAATGATCTCACCAAAGCGTTGGACTGGCTGGCAATTGTTTACGCCGTGCTCTATTTTCCCGTGCCTGTCTACTGGCTGCTGATTCATCCCGCCGTCGGCTTCTGGCGGCGTGTCGGGTATCGATCCTTCTGGATTGCGTTGCCCGTATGGATCGCGGTTGGTTTCCCCTTGATTCTCCTTGATAACTCCATGTTCGCCTGGCGATTGCCCCGGGATCCTCTAACCTATTGCCTGGGGGTTGCGCTCCTGGCCTTAAACTTCTGGGTTGGCCGCCGCGTCCATCAGAAATTCAGCTTCAAGAAACTGGCTGGGCTTCCGGAGTTGAATCCCGGCCACTCTCTTCGTGGAATCGTGAACACGGGCATTTACGCACAGGTCCGCCATCCCCGTTATGCCAACATCATGTTGGGATTCATTGGTTTTTTGTATTTAATAGTCGCTCCGCTCGAAGAGCGAGAACTCCGGGAACAGTACGGTTCTGAATACGAAGCTTACGCGCTTACAGTGCCTCGGTTTCTGCCACGGTTCTGGCGGAGGCCCAGCAAATCATCATAAGGAGGTTCTTATGCGAAGCTTGTTTCAGGCGGTCTTGCTTGCAGGCGTTATGGTGTGTTCCGTGCCTTTGGCCGCGCAGCAAGCCCACACTTGCTCGGATTTTTCCATCGTCATCGGCTCTCCGGAAGACACACTGATGACGGCCGTAAACGCGGCAAGCGACGCCAACGCCAAGATCTCAATTCTTGAAAAGTTCGCTCAGGAACACTCGGACTCCACCTACATGCCCTGTGTCAATCAGCTTCTTACAAAGAATTACGTCAGCCTCAACCAGTTCGATCAGGCCAGTGCGGCGGGTCAAAAATCCGTAGCCGCCAACTACCTGGACGTCTCCTTTCTGGAGAACCTTCTTCGGGCCTACATGGGGAGTGGCAAGGTCGGAAATGCACCTTTCGATCTCATCATGAAGGCCGCACCGCAGATCAAAGCGGAAACGCAGGTCTCCAGAAGTGTTGGTGAAAGCGATGCCCAATATGAAGCGGCCAAAAAGAGCGCCATGCAACAGGCCAAAAATGACACAAACTATATGGTCTATGCTTTCTTTCGGCTGTTGCCTCAGCTCACGGATCTCAACCAGAAAATCAAGCTTCTTGATCAGTTCACCCAAGCCTATCCCAACGTGGCAAAGGAGCAGGCAGGTCGCGTCAACTACGGTTATGCGCTTGCCTACGCGCAGGCCAACCAGCCTCAAAAGGCCGATGAGTATGGGGAGAAGGCCATTGCCGCCGACCCGAATCACATCGACGCTTTGAACTTTGTGGCTTACGATTATGCTGTCCGGCTCCACGTCAACCAGGCAAAGGCTGAAGAATACGCCCAAAAGGTTCTCACCATCCTTCCCACCATAAAGAAGCCCGCGGGGGTTTCCGACGAGGCCTTCAAAGCTCAGCAGGATACCCAGGAAGGCATGGCACGCCTGACGCTTGGCTATATCGAAATGGCGAAAACGAGCCGGTCCCACAAGACCGGACCTGCCATCAAGGAATTCCAGCAGGCCGCGGACCTTTTGAAAGCCAATCCGGAATTGCAGGGGCAGGCTTACTACTTTCTTGGGTATGCTTATGAAAACCTCTATCCTGCGAACCACCATGGCGCCATGACCGCGCTTGAGCATGCCGCCGGCATCCATTGTTCGGTGCAAAGCCAGGCCCGTGAATTGCTGGAAAAAGTTAGACGGGCTGCTCGTTAAACCGCCTGGCAGGAAGAATCCGTCCCAGGAATTTCTGCTGGGTTGCTCAAATCTGTTAGTGCAGGACAGGAGCAACCTTATGTGCGCTCGCCAGCCGGAAGTGTCCGCGGCTCGAAAGTGGCAGCGAGGTCGGGCCGGCGGAAGCGGCACGCTGAGCGCCAAACTTTCTCGCCGCCCTACTGATTACATTCTTTTCGGCCGGGTCGGAGAGGAATACTGCTCCATTTGCGACCTTACAGTTCGGCAGTCTCACTTTCCGATACAAATTTTTGGAGGCCTTCACAGAACGAACCTCTTCATGACACCACGTATGTCTCGGCGAGTGCGTTATAATGACCGTTAAATCCATGCAAGCGGTGGTCACATGCGTTACAAGAACATTCTGGAGGCCATTGGCCGAACACCCCTCGTCAAGCTCAACCGAGTGACGCGCGGCTTTAAGGCCGAAACCTATGCCAAGTGCGACTACCTGAATCCCGGCGGCAGCGTCAAGGATCGCATTGGCATCGCCATGGTCGAGGATGCCGAGAAGCGCGGGCTGCTTAAGCCCGGCGGCACCCTTATCGAGGGAACATCGGGCAACACCGGCATGGGTCTGGCGCTGGCGGCTGTGGTGAAAGGCTACAAAGCCGTCTTCACCATCACCGACAAACAGTCCAAGGAAAAAATCGACCTGCTCAAAGCGATGGGCGCCCAGGTGATTGTGTGCCCCACTGCGGTCGAACCGGATGACCCGCGTAGCTATACTTCTGTGGCGAAGAAACTCGCCAGAGAAATTCCAAACTCTTTTCACGCCAACCAGTACGACAACCCCGCCAATCCTGCCATTCACTTTGAAACGACCGGGCCGGAAATCTGGGAAGACAGTGAAGGGCGTGTCACCCACCTGATTGCGGGCATGGGAACCGGAGGAACTATCACGGGCATCGGACGCTTTCTGAAGAAGCAGAATCCGGATGTCAGGATTATTGGCGTCGATCCCGTGGGTTCGATCCTCTACGACTTTTTCCACCATGGCACGACGGGCAAAGCAGAAACCTACAAGGTGGAAGGAATTGGCGAAGACATTCTCCCCGGGGCCCTCGATTTCAGCGTGATTGACGATGTCATCCAGGTTACGGACAAGGATTCCTTCCTCTGGGCGCGCAAGCTGGCTCGAATGGAAGGCATCTTTGCCGGTGGGTCGGCCGGCACAGCCCTGGCCGGAGCGATTCGGATTCTTCCTTCTCTGACCGAAAAGGATTTTGTCGTGACCTTCATTCCTGACACAGGGATGCGCTATCTGAGCAAGGTTTTTAACGACGAGTGGATGAGGGATAACCGCTACTTCGAATCTGGCCTTCCGCTGAGCGCAGCGGACATTGTGCAAGTCAAGGCGGCCATAGGCCATCCGCAGGAGCTGGTCAAGCTCGCGCCGTCAGACCCTCTGGACGAGGCGCTCGACACGATGCAAGCCCACGATTTTTCGCAACTCCCTGTCTTTGAAGATGACACGCCGGTCGGCGCGCTCTATGAGGACGACATCCTTGACTTAACGCTCCAGGGCAAGGACTTCAAGAAACTGGTGGTACGCGAAGCCATGCGAGAACCCTTCCCGGTCCTTCCGCCGTCGGCCATCATTGATCAGGTCACGTCCTGCATCACCCGGGATTGTCCGGCCGTCTTCATCGACCTCGGCGATCACCGGTACGAGATCCTGACCAAGTACGATCTTCTTCATGCGATTGCGCGTCTGGTCAAGCAGCCGCAATGAAGGCGGCCCTTCGAAGTTTGACAATTCCCTGCCTGCGGCCGAGAATGCTATTTAAGCCAGAAGGAATGATTTTTCAGGAGACAACATGAGCAAAAGAGTCAGCCCGCAGGAGGTCCTGGAGGCGCTCAAGGGCGTTGAAGACGCCGCGCAGCGCAAGGACATCGTTTCGCTGGGCTACGTCAAGGATATCGAAGTCGCTTCCGACCGCACGGTCATCGTGGTTCAGCTCAATGAAACCGGCTCACCGAAGGCGAATTCGCAGTTGGCCGCCGCCATCCAAAAGGCTGTTGAAGCGATTGGCGTGCCGAAAGTCGAGGTCGAAATCGCCACTCCGTCGGCGGCCCCGCCCCAGACGCAATCCAACCTGATTCCTCACGTGAAAAACACCATCGCCGTGGCCAGTGGCAAAGGCGGAGTCGGGAAGTCCACCGTAGCGGCAAATCTGGCCGTTGCGCTCAACCGGCTGGGCGCGAAAGTCGGCCTGATGGATACCGACGTCTACGGCCCAAGCGTTCCTTCCCTGATGGGCGCCAGGCAGGAGCCGCGCGTGGTGGACGGCAAACTTGATCCGCCGGTCGAGTGGGGCATCAAGATCATCTCCATGGGTTATTTCCTTCCGCACGATGAAGCGGTCATCTGGCGCGGCCCCATGCTTCACAAGACCATCCAGCAATTTCTGGGCGACGTGAACTGGGGAGAGCTCGACTACCTGATGATGGATTTGCCGCCGGGAACCGGCGACATTCAGTTGAGCCTTTCGCAGACGATTCCACTGACCGGGGCCGTGATCGTTTCCACCCCGCAGGATCTGGCGCTGGACGTCGCCTGGAAGGCGATTGCCATGTTCAAGAAGCTCAACATTCCGATTCTGGGGATTGTCGAGAACATGAGTTACTACGTTTGCCCGCATTGCGGCGTGCGGGAGGATATTTTCGGCCATGGCGGCGCAAAGGAAGCTGCATCCGATCTGGGACTTCCGTTTTTGGGAGAGATTCCGCTCGATCCGAAGATTCGAATCCAGAGCGACGCGGGACGGCCTGTCGCGCTTGACCTAAATTCACCACTGGCCAACGCCTATCAGGCTGTGGCAAAAGCCCTGGCGGACCAGGTCACGCGTGCTGGCGAGCAGATTCCGCAGATCATTACAGAGTAGAAACGTGGCGCTGCCTCCCAAAACGATTCAACTTCATGGTGAGGGCAACACCCTGATCATCGAGTGGGCGGACGGGCACCACAGCGTTTACTCCTACCAGTACCTTCGTGACCGCTGCCCTTGCGCGACCTGCCTGGATGCCGACGAGCCTCCGCCGCCATGGGAAACCGGTCCACTGCCGGTGTACGGCTCCGGACCGTTAAAACCGCAGAAGGCGGAACTGGTGGGCCGCTACGCCTTGCAGGTTTATTGGAGTGACGGCCATTCCTCCGGCATCTATACCTTTGATTATCTACGGAATCTTTGCCCCTGCGCCGAGTGCGAAGCGGCACGTGACAAGGTTTCGTAGCGGCACATTGCTGGTTGCTGTAACTGCCGGCGCCGGGGGTGAAGAACCAGGGCAGCCCCCCGGCACGCGGTCAATCACCCGGCCCGGACATCCTGCCTAACGTCTGCCATTTCCTTGACGGCGATTTTTGCCCTATGCTATAAGTCTAGGGTAAAGCACCTTACCGTCAGGTAGTCTAGTGCAACTTTCCAAAGATCTTACCGTTGAGGCCATCCGAGTCTCCACCGGCAAGGTGGGCATCTTCTCGGAATCGAGGGAACAAAAATGACCGTCTTACATGTGAGTCTGCTGTCAAGCGTCCTGGCACTGTTCGCGGCCGGGCTTTTGGTACGTCCGGAACTCTTGAGGAGTGTCGGGAAGCGATTATTGCGAACGATTTGGAGCGCATTCAGAGCATGCATTCCGCCTTCGTCATCCACTACAGGTGATAGCCGTTTGTCAGGCGCTCGACGCATCTTCGCCAAGGCGTCCCTGGCTGGTGTTGATCTGATGTTGGCCGGAGCAACCACCGCGTTTGAAAGCTTCCGGATTTGACCAAGGTTAACTTCCTCGGCCATATTGCCATCAACGGCCACGATCTGCTGTTGTATGGACCCTTGTTCTGCATCCTGGGGATGCTTTTCGGCTTCTTCATGTACATTCACCTAAAACGTCTGCCGGCGCATCGGACGATGTTGGACACGTCACAACTGATTTGGGAGACCTCCAAAACCTATCTCATCAAACAGGGCAAATTCCTGCTCCTCCTTTGGTCGTTCATTGCCGTCGTCATCCTGGTGTATTTCGCGGCCCTGCTTCACTTCAGCGCGTTTAAAGTGTTCATTATCCTGCTCTTCAGCGTGCTGGGAATGGCTGGCAGCTATTACGTGGCGTGGTTTGGCATCCGCGTGAATACGTTAGCGAATTCGCGCGCCGCCTATGCCTCGCTGGGCGGCAATCCGTATCGCGCATTTAACATCCCACTGAAGTCGGGCATGAGTGTCGGCATGATGCTGATCTCGATCGAGCTGCTGCTGATGTTCATCATTATCCTCTTCGTTCCGGGCAGTTATGCCGGTCCGTGTTTCATTGGCTTTGCCATCGGCGAGTCGCTGGGCGCAGCCACTCTTCGCCTGGCTGGCGGCATCTTCACTAAAATTGCCGACATTGGCGCCGACCTGATGAAAATC
>JARRJI010000250.1:0-7437 GCA_037379595.1 Acidobacteriota bacterium
CTTCCAGGGCGGGAGCTGAGCGCCCGAGTTTGATAAGGTACAGATACTTCTCCATCGAATCGCCGAGGCTTTCGAACTCCCGAACAATGCTTTCCTGGCGTTCGTCTATCGACATGGCAACTCGCGCAACTGGTAGCGCAGGGTTATGCGCCGGGGGCAATACTCTGCGGGTTTTTGTTTGAGGCCGTTCGCCGGGGTTCTTTAAGGATCTCTGTCCATTGCCGGTCTTGCCGTTCTTCGAACAGAAGAACCGCGGACCTCAAAACCGGAGGACCGCGCTACCTTCTGCGAACAGGCAATGTTTCTCGAACGTAAAACCGCAGAGCTATAAAACCGCTCTGCGCTACCCTGCTATTTCCGGAAGAGGTTGCGCACCTTGCTGAAAAATGAGCCCGAGCGCATATGGTGCAATGCCGCCGCCCACTTGTCCTCGGCAAGGAGTTCCCGCTTGACATTGGCTTCCTCTTTCTTCATGAGCTCAAGGACCCTCGTGTCTTCGTCATCCTCGAGCCAGTAGCCATGTTGATTCGGACAGATCTCCATCTCCAGGTCGTAGAATCTGTATTGGAACCTCTGTAAGCGTTCGCTACATTCCGGGCACTCGTCCGTGGTCGGGCTGGAATCCAGAAATAGAGTACCCTTCGAGCTATCGCCGAAGTCGAAGATCTCGTCCTCGAGCTCTCCCAGCTCGACCTGCTCGAACCACATTCCTTTACAGGACTGACAGTAGTTCACCTCAAGCTTGTGCCGCTTCGTCGGCACCATATCGACACGACATTTTGGGCATTTCATCTGATGAGGCTCCACTTCTCTCGCCAACCCGCGGCAAGCCGTAACTCTCTTGCCAATATAGATGACATCGTGGCGGCGTTCAAGCGCACGGCCCAATCTTCGCTCCCATGAGAGTCCCAATTCCCTTTAATATGACCATTCTCAATTCAGGCTGAGGGGACGCTGCGCGGGTGGCGCATACCCCGATATATCGGGGTGTGCGGACAATTGGAGTGTGGCGTCAGGGGTGGCGTAACGGGGAAACCCCCTCACCCGGTCGCTGGCGCGCCCACCCTCTCCCGGGGGGGCGAGGGCTGGGGTGATTTGGGCGGCCATCGAAGTCCCACGGCTTACGCCATGGGCTAAATTCTTTCGGCCCTCCGGGCCTGCGCCGAACACGCTGCGTTGAAGGCGATGCCGTGGCTTCCGACTTTCGTTTGCGGCAAGCGGCCGCGATTATGCCTGCCAGGTGAAGTGGCAGTTCACGCAGGTTGTCGGCTTTCGGCCGACAAGGAGGAAAAGCAGGCCGGCCGGGAACAGGACGATGCAGAGAATGATCACCCAGGCCGGAAAGCCAGCCCGTCGAGTTAAGGTGTTGCACTTTGGACATGAAATAGTCGCCATCAACGTTCTCCACAGATCAGAGGGGAGGCACGGCAGCGATTTTGTGCCGCAGGCTCTTTACAGATCACAACCGGCGAACCCACGGCGTTGAAGGCGATGCCATGGCCAGCACCGACTGTATACACCCTGGGCAAATGCGGCGCAAGCGGAAATCGGGATGGCGAATTGTAGGGGCGCCCATGGGCGGGCACAAGGCCCGCCCATGCAATTAACCCGCCGGCGGTGGGTCCAATTCAAACCGTCGGACTCCAGAAACCGGAGACGCCGCCCCGGCATGGCGGCACAATACATCGCGGCGAACGCGATTGCCACGAAAACCGCGGATCTCAACCCCGGCGGACCGCGCTACCTTGCTAGCTTGCTCGATCGGCGTAGACTGGTGCGTACGCATACCGCACTTCGGAGAGCGCTTATGGCTCGTTCCTTCGGTCAGCGAATGTGCCGGTGGCAGGACCGTCGGACGAACGGGGCTGTGGGTAACGTTGCTGCCCGGTCTGGGTGGACTCGTCGGCTTGTTCCTGCTCTTGCGGCGTGCGAGGCCGGGCGCGTGGCTGCTCGGCGCGTATTCTTTGTTCTGGATAGCTCTGCTCATTTCCGGACTGCCGGCCGTCTGGAATGCCCACCACTCGTTCTGTTTCCGAACCCTCTGCATCACCACGCCATGGGTCGGGCGGTTATTGTTGCTTGCGCTGGCAGCGGCGTTCGTGATGGCCGGGCTTTGGGCGTGTCGTGAGGCAACGCGCGATCACCACAAGCGGGTCGAGGAGAGCGCGTAGCGAAGTCATGCCTTCAATGCCGCGGGCTCACCGGTTTTGTTCGGCAAAAAGCCAGCGGCGCAAAACCGGTGGGGTGCCTGCCCGCCGGACGATTTCCGTTGCCGGCTACGCGTCAGCGCGCGCAGCGGGAGGACGAGGGATTCCTCGCAATCCGCTCAACCACGTCATCCGGCAGGTTTCGAAGGAAATCAATCCGGCTGAACGTGCTCCTCACCAGTTCCAGGTTCTTCTCATAGGTGTAGGGTTGGAAGCTGGAGGTCACGTCGCCGGCCGCCTCGCGTTGCATATCCATCCACTCCGCCGAGCCCGAACAGGCAAAGTTGAGTCGCGAGACGTCGATCGTCTTCACCTCGGAGTTCTGCCGGGTGCGGAAGTGCACCAGGGTGAGGTGCGGCGTCTCTTCATAGACGATGCTCCACTGGGTCGGAGTCGCTCCGCCCTGGGAAGCGCCTCTCAGCGTGTGGAAGGCGTAGTCAACATCGTCTTCGCTCGGCGAGGACTGGAACTGCTGCACACGCCCTGCCGCCACGGCAAAACGGTCCAGCGATGCGCGCCCCCACGGCAGTCCCCACGGCCACCAGGACCACCAGTGGAACGTTTTCCCCTCAATCGATTGCAGAGAGACGTCGTAAGTGGAATTGGTAAGCGCGGCCACTGGCAGGCGGGCGCCCTGGTGCACCACCATCCGGCCGTCGAGGATCTCGATGGTCGCGACCGCGCCGCTGCGGTCCGCCACCAGATAGTGCAAAGGCGACGGGCCGGCGATCCGAACGTCGTGGTCGCTGGCAATCACGTCGGAAACGCTGGCTGAAGTGTCCAGTTGATATTGGATCCATTCCAAATTGTCCAGCGCCGCGCGCTTGTCCGGGGAAGGATAGCGTGTGTCGTGCAGCAGCATCGACGCCACAATCAGGCCGGCCTCATTGATTCCACCTATCGGAAGATCGCGCCCAGCCTGATTGAACGTGACGCTGCCATAGCGCGAGACCCAATGGGCAGGATTGTTCTTTGGGTCCTCGATCGATCGGCGGGTCATCGACCGTTGGTTCACAAAAACCAGCCCACCCTCGATATTCCAGTCGAAGTTGCTGCCAAAGACAACCCGCTTGCCGTTGCGAAGCACGATGTTGGTGCAGGCCTGAGTGGATGGGGCTAGCCAGCTCGCAAGCACGGCTAAAGCGGCCAATAGAATCACGATCCGGCCCCTTGGGTCCCCGCGGCTCCGGCTCCCGTCCATATTTCAATGATATGCCCGGATGCGGAGGACGGATCACAAAATTCGGCATTCTTCTGCGATTATCGAAGCGGTGTCTTCCGGGTCCCTGAGTGGGTAGCGCACCTATGAACGGCGTGGCGCATACATCGCGCTGTTTGCGATGTGCGCGGAATTTGTGAATGCGGCAGGACCCCTCACCCGGCCGCCCGGTTGGTCAAGCTGTGTAGGGGCGCCCCTACAATTAAACCGCCGGCGGTGCTGGACACCGCGGCGACATGGCGCCCGAATACATCGCGGCGAACGCCATCGCCCGAAAAACCGCCTACCTCAACCCGGGGGACCGCGGTTCCCTGCTTTCCGTCGACGCGGCTCCATGCGCCCTACAAGCTGTTACGGCAAGCTCACTTTTTCGCGGGCGGAGCAACTTTCATCTGTTGTCCACAGCAGATCTCGGAATGCTGGTGGCCCGCGGTACACGGGCACGCTTTCTCGTAAACGAGCGTCGCTCCGCATTTCTCACAAACATATCGATCTCCAACGTTTCTCGCCATTTCAACCTCCAATCCTGCGAACCTCCGTCAGGAGCTTCGATCCGGAGTGAAATTTCCGACCATCTGGCGGTTAAATTCCAGCACCCATTCGCCTGCAACTGAACCCTTCCAGCGCGGGCAGCTTGATTTTCTATCTCATGAGGCCAGAATACTCTTCATCGTCCAGGGCGACAAGATACAAGCCACCCTCAGCGGGTAGCGAAGAGTCTCGCAGAAACTCTGCGGCTTTTGGGATTGGGAAACATTGCTGGAAAACGAACAGCGAGAACAATAAGGGTTGCGAAATGGGCAAAGGGTGGTGGGTGGCTTCAAACGACGAGCCGCAGAGTCATGCGCTCCGCTCACCACTCTGCGCCGCCCGGCTAAAGAGAAAAGCCGCGGACCTCAAGACCGGGGGACCGCGCCACCTTGCCACGTTTGCGGTCAACGGCCGCAATCAGGCCTGCCAGGTGAAGCGGCAGTTCTGGCAGGTGGTCGGCTTGCGGCCGGCAAGGAGGGCCAGCAGGCCGGCCGGGAACAGGCAGATGCAGACAATGATCACCCAGACCGGAAAGCCGGCCCTTTGAGTCAGGGCATTGCACTTTGGACATGAAACAGCCGCCATCAGAGTCCTCCACAAATCAGTCTCGCAACCCAAACGACGATCAACAGCCCCAAAACCGCCTGTGAGCCGCGCCTCGACACACCCGTCACGAGCCCGCCGGCCCGTGTCCACGCCATCGCGACCGGCCTCGCGACAACTTGGAAACCGAGCAGAAACGCCAGGCCCAGCCCTCCCGGGTTCGCCTCCAACGCCGACGCGAGGTGCCCGTGTATCGCTGCTGTCATCGCGTGCAGCACCCCGCAGCCGGGGCATGGGAGCCCAAGCAGGCTTCTCATCAGGCAAATGTGGGGGACGCGAATCAGCGCCGGTGCACCAGCCAGTGCGAACAGGGCCGACGCCAGCAGCGCAACGTGGACTCGCGCGCGCGGCGGGACCCCGAGCTTCGCGAGGAGCCATTCAGGGCAGATGTTGATCTCCATCGCAGGCCAGCTTCGCAAAGAATGAGCGAATAGTATACAAGCGCAAGAGCAGTGTCAACCGGCTTGGGAGACACAAGGCGGAAGGCAGGAGACACAAGGCAGACATCGAAAGGCCTGCGGTGCTGGACACCGCCGCGACATGGCGTCACAATACATCGCGGCGAACGCGATGGCCACAAGAACCGCGGACCTCAAACCCGGAGGCCGCGCAACCTGCTCAAAGGAGGTTCCCTCAATCCCGATGACATCCAACAAGCGAATGACAAGGCGCCAGGCGATCCAGACCACGGGCAAGGCTCTGGCGGGTGTGGCGAGCTTCAATGCGCTCTCGCCTCTGGCCGGCGCGGCGGATGTTCCGGACCCCGGAGCAACGCAGTCGCAAGCCGCCCCGGCGGGTCGGAAATCCGCTGTAAAACTGAGAATTGCCACATGCCAGTTTCCGGTGAGCGGCAGTCCCGCGGAGAATGCGAAGTATATCCGCGACTTCATGCACCGGGCGGCCGGGCAGGGAGCGCATCTGCTGCATACCTCGGAAGCCAGCCTGTCGGGATACCCCGGGTGCGATCTTCCGTCTTTCAAAAACTATGACTGGGAGGCATTGCGCAAGGAGACCGCCGGATTGCGGACCTTGGCCAGGGAACTGAAGATGTGGCTGGTGCTCGGTTCGTCCCATTTCCTGGACCGGAACACGAAGCCGACGGACTGCCAGTATCTCATCGACCCCGAAGGCAGGATCGTGAACCGCTACGACAAGTGCTTTTTGACCACCGGCGACCAGAAATACTACTCCGCCGGCGACCGCCTGGTGACGCATGACATCCGGGGAGTGAGGGTCGGCCTGGCCGTGTGCTACGACATCTGCTGGCCGCAGCTTTACATTGCCTACCGGAAAAAGGGCGTCAAGGTGATGATCCATTCCATGAGTAACGCGCGAGGCAAGGGTAAAAACTGCCTGGACACGCTCAACGTCCGTGAGGTGCCCACCCGCTGCGCCGACAATCGCATGTGGGCCATCGTCAATAATGCATCGAACCGCTACTCCCATTGGGGATCGTTTGTCGCCCGGCCCGACGCCACCATCGCCAAGGAGTTGCCGATCAATCAGCCGGGAATGCTGGTTCACGATTATCCGGACACCCTGTCGCGGACCGGGTGGTATCACAATTTGAAGCCGATGGATATGGCCGAAGATACCATCATGCATTGGGGGACGCCCAGTAATAGTCCGCGCCAACGCGACGGCCAGAGCGAGCCGTAGGTGAAGGGAAGCTGCGCTCCCTGCCCATGAAGGCATTCAAGCCGCGGCTGGCTTTCCGGCTTGGCGCCCCGCCTTAGCGCCGAACGGTCCCCGAAACCTCCTCCACCCATCGCGCGTGGCACATCCATCACAGGAAGCGCGATGTGTGCACCACGCGCGCACAGTGCAGCCATCCAACCTCGACGTCCGACCCGCCGGCCACCGTTCCCTTTTGGGGCATAAATCCCGTTGATTCTCCGGGAAGCACCCGGGTGTATAATATTCCCAAAATATCCGGGTGTTCCAAAGACCAACCGCGGCGGTGTCCGCGCAGTGTTCACATTGGCTGGGTTTCAGACGCTCAGCCCAATGACTTGCAATGTGGAGGCGACTGCGATGAAACATTCCCGGCGATTCCCCTTTCAGATTATGGTGATTGTCCTGATGCTGCTGATGAGCGGCGTACCACTCGTGTTTGCACAGGGCCGAATGAGCGACAAGGACCTCCAGGCCCTGATGAACAACCTTCAGGAAGATGCCAGGAAATTCAAATCCACCTTCGACTCTGCGATGAAGAACAGCCCGAACCGCAAAACCACCCAGGAGAAGGAAGCCAAGGCGCAGGTGGAACAGTTTGCAAAGGAAACCCAGGGCATGGCGAAACATTTCAAGAACACCAAAAGAGCGGACCAGGAGTTTGAGACCGTACTGAAAACCTCGGACGAAATCGACAAATTTCTGGCCACCACGCCCATGGGCGAACCGACGAACCATTCCTGGGCAAAAGTAGAGACCGAACTCGCTGCGCTCTCAAGGCAGTTGCTGGCTGCGCCCCCAAAGGAACAAAAGGCCGGCACAGAATCCAAGCACCCGTGAAGAGCGAGAGCCACGCCGATGGTATCGAACTGAGGGCTCTTGCAGGCGAGGGCTATCCATTTCCCGAAGGGCGGTTTTTGCGCCTGCTGGCATTGACGCTGCTGCAGGCTGGAGAAAAATCGCCTTTTCCCCAAACCAAAGTTGTGGGATACTTCCGCGCGGCAAGAATCTAAGAGCCGATTGTTTTTGGGGGTGCGATTTGCGTGATCGCGCGGGAAGCGTGCCCTTTTGTCTGGCGCGGATCATTGTGGCAGTGGCGGCGCTGATCTTTTTCTCCAGCCCCGGGGCGGCGACTCAACGGCCTGCGGCCGCATCCGAGCCCGTCGCTGGCAAGCCGCTTTCGGTTCGAGTGGTTGCTTACAG
>JARRJI010000251.1:0-10438 GCA_037379595.1 Acidobacteriota bacterium
CATTCACTTGGAGCGGCGGGCAGTGTTGAGTTCATCGCCACAGTTCTTGCAATGAAGCATGGCGCAGTCCCGCCAACACTGGGGCTGGAAAAGGTCGATCCTGCTTTCGCCGACCTGGATCTGGTGAGCCATGCGGCACGGCCGCAACGGATTCGCTTAGGTCTGTCCAATTCTTTAGCTTTTGGCGGCAACGTGGCTTCAATTGCCGTTGAGGCACCGAACGGGTCGGAACAGGCCGGCGAGCAGTGAATCGGATTCGAGCCAGACGGAGGAAAGACTTGGGGGACAAATGGCGGAAGAAATCGGGACCAACGGCACGACACAGCGGGTCATCGAGAGCGTCGAGGCCCTGAAGGAACTGTTGAATCAGGAAATCGCTGTCTCAGAATATTTTCACGTAACCCAGGAGCGCATCAACCAATTTGCCGAGGTCACCGAGGACCGGCAGTGGATTCACGTGGATCCGGAACGCGCGGAAGCCTCCAGCCCGTTCCGCAAAACTGTGGCGCATGGTTTCCTGACCCTTTCTCTCTTGCCGCAATTCCTGGCAAGTGCGGTGCGCGTCCGCGGAGTTCGCCTGGCCATCAACTATGGACTCAACTATGTTCGCTTTCCGGCACCGGTGCGGACCGGCTCGAACGTCCGAGCAAGGTTTACCCTCAAGGATTGGAAGCAAGGCGCGGGTTACGTCCAGATTGCCTGGCTGGTGACAGTGGAATGTCAAGGCTTGATGGTTCCGTCGTGTGTGGCGGAGTGGGTTGTCCGCTATTATGCTTGACCTTGTCCCGGCATCTCATTTCTGTTGCAACCCCGTGGTGTTGAAGGAAGTAGAGAGATGAGTTTCAGTCTTCCGATCACGAACGATCGAGAGGAGCGAGAGCTTTTCTTCAGCGATACGACGCTGCGAGAAGGCGAGCAGATGCCGGGAGTCGCTCTCGGGTTGGAGGATAAGGTTGAAATTGCGCGGGCCCTGACGGCGGCGGGAGTCCGATCGATTGAGGCGGGATTCCCGGCCTGCGCGGCCAGCGAAATCCGTGCAATGCAGGCGATCGTCCGCGAAGTTCATGGGCCCGTGATGATGGCGTTGTGCCGGACACTGCCCCGCGACATTGACGCTGCAAATGAGGCGTTGGCTGGCGCCCCGCCGTACCGCCGATCCGCCAGCCTGTTCCTGGGCACCAGTCCTTCCCATCGGGACTACAAGTTTCACATGACAAAAAGCCAGGTGATCGATACGATCGTGCGCGGCATCGAGTATGCCCGGCAAAGTTTTCGGTTGGTGGCGTTCAGCGCGGAAGATGCCAGCCGGACGGAGCGGGACTTTCTGTGCGAGGTCTACAGGCATGCCATCGACGCAGGTGCAACGGTCATCGGTTTCCCGGATACGCTTGGGGTGCTGACTCCCGGAAAAACCAAATCCTTCATCCGTCACCTGCAGAACAACATTCCGAATCTTGGCAGAGTCATGATCGCTGTCCATTTCCATAACGATCTGGGGCTGGCGACGGCCAATACTTTGGCGGCGGTCGAAGAAGGCGTCCAGGTGGTGCAGTGCACCGTGAATGGCCTTGGCGAGCGCGCCGGAAACGCTCCTCTTGAGGAGGTTGCCCTCGCGATCATTTTGAATCACGAGGAGTACCGTTGCCGGATTTCCATAGATGCCACAAGACTGACGTCCCTTTGCAGGCTGGTGGCGGAGCGAACCGGCATCCCAATTTCCCCGCACAAACCGGTCGTCGGTTCCAACATTTTTGCAACGGAGGCGGGCATTCATCAGGACGGAATCCTCAAGCATCCTGATACTTATCTCCCCTTCCCGCCGCGGACCGTGGGAGCTGATCAGATCCGTCTGGTCCTGGGTAAGCACAGCGGACGGGCGGGCCTGGCAGCGCGTCTTGAAGAGATGGGATATAAGCTTTCGCCGGAGGAGATTAACCGAGTGTCCGAACAGTTCAAGGAAGCCGGCAAACTCGAGTGGGCCGATGAAAGGAAGCTGTTGAACGCTGCTGTGGCTAAGGTTCGCGCGGAAGCGGCAAACGAGTCCGTCCCAGGAAAAGACCGCTGATGATTGCCAAAAGGGAACAAGTCGGATGAAGAACGATTCGGTGAGGGCCAATCTGCACGTTCACTACTCCGCGGACCTCTACGATCGCTACAGTGAGCGATTTCTCAACTGGTATGACGATTTCATGATCCGCCGCATTCTCTTCGAATGCCGAAAACGCCCCCTTGACGGCGTTCTGATGGACGTTGGGACCGGCACGGCACGCCTATTGCTCAAGTTGGCTCTGCGGCCGGAACTGCACACGTTGCGCTTTATCGGGACGGACTATTTCCCCGACATGGTCAGACTAGCGGCCCGAAATGCGAGAGATAATGGTTTTGCAGGGCGTGTTGATATTCTTCATGCGGACGTGCATGCGCTTCCTTTTCCCGATCAGTGTGCTTCAGTTGTCATCAGCCGCTCCACCATTCATCATTGGGCGAAGCCGGTCACTGCTCTTGGGGAGATTTACCGCATCCTCCGGTCTGGGGGACTTGCGCTCATCCATGACGTCAGGCGAGACTCCACCCCACCGGCATTGATAGAATTCAATCGCCTGCGCCAGGTTGCAGGCGTCGAGCCCAGCCGGCTGGAAGAAAAATACACCACCGACGAAATCCGGAACTTCGTGGCGGAGGCGGGTCTTGAGGAGCGTTGCATGATCTCTGCTCCAAGGCGTGGCCCCGCAAGCCTTGGCATAGAACTCCGTATCGTCAAATAGAGGACCGTCAGAGCAAGCCCAGGTCAAAGAGCAGGATCGCCATGCAGGCGATGGCCATGCCCGCGCCGACCAGGATCATATGTATGGCGCGCATGCGCAGGCCGGTTTTCAGAGGCTTCTCCGCCGTGCTCGAGATGAGGAACTGTTTCTCGTTTGTGCCCCTGGCCATCAGGTTGTGATCGTTGGCATCTTTCGGATGGGGGTTTTCGATGCAGGTGCCGCTGATATCGTACTGCCCGCCGGGGACAAGGCAATATTCCGTGAAACTATATCGGCCGCTGGCGACGTCGGACTGGGCGGGGTCCTGCCGCAGAGCCTTGGTAAGCGCATTAAATGTTGGGGTTGCACCCGGTTTGCCGGCCATTTGTTCCGCGCGCCGCACGCCTTCCATGTACTCCTTGCTTCCCGGGGGATGCTGGAGCGCCTGGAGCATGGTCTGGCGCGCCTCTTCCCTCTTGGGATCAGCTTGCGGCCCCATCGATTCCAGGTGGCGCTTCATGCGCGGCCCCATCACGGTCATGGCTCCGCGCAAAAACTCCGGTGTACCCGGAGGATGCTGGAAGACGTCCTTCAAATTCAGGTGCCGCTGTTCGCTGGCGGAGCCGACCTGTTGACCCACGTACCTGAGTCCGTGCTCGAACATGCCTCCCGCCCAGTGCGATTCTGCCCGTTTGACGTATTCCAGCAATTCCTGTTGCGTGGCCGTCACGCCTGTGCTGGGGCTGGCACCCTTGCCGGCTTCGCAGGATGCCGTCTCAGGTATGTCAAGTTCCGCTCCCTGGGCGTCGACCAGCACCTTGCCGGTGGCATCTGTGAGATAAAACCCCACACCGTCCCAGTCAATCTGATGAGGAACCCAATAACCGTCGTCGTTGCCAGAATCAGAGTTCCACCGCTCGATGACCACCTTGTAGACGAAGCACGGGGTTTGGCTAATGGGCGATACGAGCGTCTTTTCGCCCTCAGCTTTACCGTGAATCTCCGCAAAGCCCATGGGGATGCTCCGAATCGCAATCTCGGGCGTATCGGCCAACAGGAGGTAATTCCGGAACTGGCGGAATCCCTTGTAGAACATGAATAGGCCAAAGAAGAATCCAACTACTGCATAGCCTTCGGAATTGTCGCTTGACATAGGTTCGGCTCCAAGGGCGGATGACAGTTAATAACGCCTGACGTCTTCCGCCGGGGGATGGCGCAGCCTTGTTCTTGAAGGCTGCGCTGTTTGTATCAATCAAGTAAACCCCACAGCGGGTACTCCACCACCGCAACTGCTATTTGCGGTTCAGATGAAAAGCCACGGGGTTCAATGAACAACTCTGCGCTGCACAGATTTTGGCCTCGGTCGGCGAATCATTTCCCGGCACGAAAATACTTCGGAGGCCGACTTTATGGAGACAGTTCCTTGCTGAGGTCCAATCGACCTGAGACTCCTGTGACTACCCCGGCGGTACTCTAGCACTTTTGCTGGTGGAAGTACATGGAGATGTTGGGCCCTAGCGGAGTGCCAGACGCGGGTCAGAAGCCGGCTCCTAGCAGGTTCCTGGAACCGACACCCTCAAGGGCAAGCGCGATCAAGCACTCCTGGCCGCCCTGCTGGGCTGCGGCAATGCTGGAGCAGCCTGTGGTGATTCAAGAGCCTGCACCTCAGTGGAAGGACAGGTCACAACGGTCCCAGCGCCACGGCCAGAGCGAGGGTCGCATAGCATCGGGACGTCAAGACCGGAACGGGCATCGTTCGGGCATAGCAAACATGCCCAAAACTATGGCGGCTGGCTCGGAAGTGCAGTAAACTCACCAGAATGGGCCTGTAGCTCAGAAGGATAGAGCAACGGTTTCCTAAACCGTGGGTCGGGGGTTCGAATCCCTCCAGGCCTACCATGTATTGATTGAGCCAATTCTCAGCATTTCAATCGCTTATCAGTGCTGGATTATTGCCGGTCCTCTGAGCCGGTTCGGCTCTACTGTCCCCAAAGTGTCCCATTTGCATCCCCGGTTTGCTGCCTCGGAGAGTTCCGCCGCATATACCTGCCCTCGTGCACAATTCTTCCATCAGGGATCAAAGTGGATCTTTTCTGGGTACTCGGCCGCTGCCGCCTTTAGCTCCTATTGCCGGGTTCGTGGATTTCGATACGACGTTGTCTGGGCTGACCGCCCGTGGGATCAGGATATCAATTATTGGCTGAGGGTTGCCCGTTCAGGCTGTAGCCGCCTTCACAGGCTTCTACCTCCCTTCTGAGTTAAGCTCGTCAAAACGAACTCGACGTCTTCAAGGGGCCAGCTCAGTTCTTGAGCACCTGCCCGTTCATGAAAGACCACCTTGCCGATAGTGTTTGTCTAGGCTTGGCGCGTGTAGTTGAGTATTTCACGGTTGCCACGCTCGCTGTGGTGTGCAACACGGGTGTCGCCCACCGACAATGTTTTTAGTGACTTTGCAATTCTCTGACGCAGTTCGACGCGCAAGGCGGTCCATTCGCCTATGTGCCTCAGTTCGAATCGTGAATCACCTTAACCAACTCGCTGTCCGGCACGGACCACGCCCTTGCTCCGGTGTGCGTAAATCGATGGTCCTTGTCATCCCAGTGCAGCACGGTGATCCATCCGCCGGTCTTCTTGTAATCATAGGTGGTACCGTCGTCCCGGTAGAGATCGAAAGTGGCATTCGCGCCCGGATAGACGCGAATTTCCTTCAGGGCCTGGTGCTGACCCATGTCTTCCACCTGATCGCCGATCGGCAGGATGGAGCCGGCCCTGACAAACAGCGGGATGATTTTAATGGGTGCATTCGCCACGATCGTCTGCCCGCCGTGATACTCCTCGTTCGTCCAGTAGTTATACCAGTCGGTCCCTGCCGGCAGATACACTTTGCGGCTAGTTTGCCCCTGGTGCGTCACCGGAGCTACGAGAAAGTCAGGCCCGAACATGAATTCATCGGTCAGAGTGGCTACCTTCGGATCATTCGGGAAGTCCATGAACAGCGCCCGCATATAGGGCGCGCCCGTTTTGTATGCGTGATAGGCGAGCGAGTAGATGTACGGGATCAACGCATACCGCATCCGCAGATATTTCTCGAGAATTGGCGTGGCCTGGTTGCCATAGGACCACACCGTGTTGAAGCGGCGCATGCCGTGCGTGCGCAGAATCGGCATGAACACGCCATACTCGAACCAACGCACATAAAGCTCGGGATAATCTTCGTCGCCGCCCACATTGCCCCGCGCGCTTGCCGGATCGAGCAGCGGCTTATGCTGGGGATGATGGACCGCCGGCAAGCTCCAAAAGCCGCCCACGTCATCGGTCCAGTATGGCAAGCCCGAGGCCGTGGCGTCCAGCCCGGCAGGGATCTGCCGCTGCAGCGTGTCCCACGCGGGTGAAATGTCCGACGACCAAAAGATGGTGGCGTTGCGCTGCGCGCCCGTAAAGGCCGCCCGCGCCAGAATCATGGCACGCTGCTTCATGTCCTGCCTCATGCCCTGGTAGACCGCCGAGGTCTCGAACAGCGGATAGACGTTGAAGTACTCCGTGCCCGGCCCAATGTAGTAGTAACTTCCGTTGGGCGGAATGTCCGGCTCCGTCTCGTCGGTCCAGATCGCGTCGAAGCCCTTGCTGATCAGGTTCTTGTTGATCGTCCGCCAGAACCACCGCGCCGCGGCCGGATTCGTCATGTCGATATTTGAACCCATTGTGTTGCCCGGCAGTTGGTTCGTTGTTGTCGGCTCGCCGTTCGCCAGATGATAGAGCCACCCGTGCTTCGCCAGCATGTCGTAGTAACGCGAACCCGGCGCAAAGCGCGGCCATACGCTGATAAGCGTGTGGAAACCCATTTTGTGAAGCTCCGCGTTCATTGCCGTCGGATCCGGCCAATCTTCCGGTACAAAATCGAACTGCCCCATCTTCGAGTAGTAGAAGAAGTCCACGACCAGGTAGTCGCACGGCAAGTGGCGCTCGCGATATCCCTTTGCAACTGCCATGATCTGCGCCTCCGTGCTGTAGCGCTCCTTCGACTGGGTGAAGCCGTAGGCGCCTATCGGCAACAGCGGCGCGGGCCCGGTCAGCAGGCGGTAGCCAGAGTACAGCTTGTCCGTATCGTTCCCTACGATCACAAAAAACGACACTCGCTGCCCCACCTGTGAAACCCATTTCGTCTGGTCATTGAAATACGGCTCGACGGTCGTCTTTGAAGGATTGTCCCACAATACGGCATAGTCCTTGTTGGTGACCATGAAGGGCACGCAAAAACTCTCGCCGCCCGCGGCGCCGTAGTTGCTCCAGCAGCGCACGTCCTGGTCGCGATGGTCGAGCTGGCCCTCCTGGTTCTCGCCTAATCCGTAATAATGTTCGCCCGGCTCCACGCTGAAGGTTGCGCCCACCTGGTAGAAGGGCGGATCGGACGGTCGCCGGTCCTGCAGAATCTCTGTATTGCCCGCCCCGCTGCTCGGCGGATACATGAACCAGTTCTCCAGGTTCACTACCGTATGACCGTCCGGCAACTGGAAGCGCAACCGCACGTTGGCGTATCCCGGCGCGCCGCTCCCGCTGAAGAACTTGTTGATTGGAGTCTGGCCGAGCAAATAAGGGCTGTGATGCTTCGGGCGGCCCAGAATCGTGACGGCCAATTGCGATGAACGATACGTCCCGCCGTCCGCTGTTTGCTCGTACTTCCACCCGCTGTCGTCAGGCTTCGCAATGATTCCATCTCCTGGAGGCGCCAGCGCATATGCTTTGAGCCTGCTGAGGCTCACGCGGATAATGTTTGGCGCATAGGGTTCCAGCATCATCGTGGTGTGGTACCTCGTCATCACCACGCGGCCGCGTTCCGCAGTCACGCCGTTCGTGGGCGTGCCTGCTCCGGTCTGCCTTGCATAAGCGCCAGAGGCTGCAAGAACCAGGCCTGCCAGAATCATGATTTCCCTTACAATGTTCGCAGTTTTCATATCTCCCTCCCTACCACGAAATTTCTGTGTAAAACAAAAATACTTCAGGGACGTGGGGTACTTCTTGCGCGGCGCCTTAAAGCTCCGCGGAAGGCGGACTCACCCGATGAATACTCATAGTGGAACTATGCCGCCGGCACCCGGAAAAATTGAGAACTAGGACGCCGACCCAAGTGAAACTGGGAGCGCATCTGCCGTTGTTGACCAGTGAGTCCGGACCGGGGCGGGCGGGGTCATCAACGCGGCCCTGCCGTATTGGCCAATGACTGCTGGTGCGGGCTCCTAGCCCAGGCCGCGCCCTTGGGCGTCCGGCGCCAGGCAAAGTAGGCGTTAAGGACCTTGAGATCCCTGAGGTTGGCGACCCCTCCCACGTGCGTCGCGTTTGTGAAGTGCATCACCTCGGGCTTGGAATCGGTGAAGGCGGGCCAGCGGGGCACGCCCGGACCGTTTGGATTGCCGTGCTTGGCGAAATTCGTCCAGTACGCCGCCATGTCATCGGAGATCTTCCGGTCATCTGCGGTCCAATGAAGGGATGGGGACTGGTTCAGATGCTGGAAGACATAAGGCATTTCCTCCGAATGCACCGCTCCAATGGCATTCTTCCACGGAGAATTCGCAGGGCGGGGCGGAATATGGTTGAAGTAATAGAGGTAGACCTTCTGTTTTCCGGTTCGTGCCTGCAGCCGCGCCCAAACCCACGTTTGCCAGGCGAAGCCGGCATCGCGCATCAGGTTCATGCTCGACTGGCGCCAGCCCTTCAGCGTGGCTGGATAGACCTTTAAGATGCGGTCCGCGAATGGCCCGAAGCGTTTGTCTACGCCGAGGACGTAGGCGTGCCGACTGGGCGGAGTGCCAAACAGGGCACCTTCGTCCGAGTTGGTGCCGATGAGGATGGGCGTATCATTGTAGCGATCCTCCTGATAGAGCGTGTACTGATCTCCCACGATCAGCCAGCCGTCGAGCACGGGCCAGAATTCGATGGGGCCGCGTACCGCGTGCTGAATGGCGGAGGCGGGCAGCTTGCGCATCTCGGCGAGAGAACTGGCCCCCAGTCGCTTCTCATACTCTATGCCCTCCTGCTCGGCATTGGCCAGCGTTTGAATGTTCTCTCCCGGCGCGGGCGGCGTTCGCGCGGGACCGAAGGAGCCACCGCTTTCGGAAATCGCGCCCTCGAACAAGCCGCGGGCAAGCGGCGAGGCAGCGAGAATGCTCACCGAGATAGCGCCTGCCGATTCTCCGAAAATCGTCACCCGGTGCGGGTTGCCGCCGAAGGCCGCGATGTTTCGCTTCACCCAGCGCAGGCCTGCGATCTGATCGAGGAGCCCGTAATTCCCGGAGACATGATGCTTGGATTCGGCGCTGAGGGCCGGCAAAGCGAGAAAACCCATGGGGCCCACACGGTAGGCGATGCTGACCACCACAACGCCGTGCCTTGCTAGCTGTCCGCCGCTATAGAGAGGTATGGCCGTAGAGCCAGTAGAGAAGCCGCCGCCGTAAATCCAGACCATGACCGGCAGGTCGGCATGCGCCGACTTTGCCGGCGTCCATACGTTCAGGTACAGGCAATTCTCGCTCACGTGAAGCGGCCCCTCCCACGACTGCAGGGTTTGCATGCAGGAAGGGGCGAAGTGGTCGGCGTGCAGAACGCCGGACCAGTCCTTTGCCGGCTGGGGCGGGCGCCAGCGCAGGCGGCCGACCGGCGGCGCCGCAAACGGAATGCCCTGGTAAACGGTCAATCCGTGTTTGACAGTGCCTTGTACCCAGCCGTTCCGGATGTGCACCGGCGCCGGAGGCGCTGATGCGGCGATGCTTAACGATGCTGTTGCCATCGTTGCAAGAATGGCCATGGCCATTTTCATGACTTTTCCTCCAGTTCGAAACAGAGAGCCGAGCCTGATGATCGTCTCAAGATGGTTCAACTTGGCTTCACCGGAGAGTGGTGGCGCATCTCAGGCCCGCGAAGCGCTCAATGCCTCCCTTGCGCCTAAGCAATGCCCTGGGCGAGGTCGATTTCGAGTTTCGTGACGGAAGGACCCTGCACTTCCGTCGGCATTGCGTTACCCAGACGCTTTTACTGACCCGGACTCATCGCATCACGGAGCGTCACCTATTGTCAAACCAAAAACTCGCCTTGAGGTTAGTACAAAAGCCCCGGTCCGATCACGTCTGTCCCCCCACCCGAAGCTTTAGGAATCCATTTCGCACGCAAGATGCACCTTCGGTCCCCGCCTTGCTATCAGAATTAAGCATCAAATCCACTTGACGATAAGTCGGCATCGCGATCCTATGACTTGATACCACGGTCCAAATCACGGGAAGGCGGTCTGCTTGACCGTTTTTGTCAAACTTCCGAGTGGCCCGTCACCCGGGCGGAATCGGTGAACGCTTGTCGCCTACTCATTGCTGCCGCCGGGATCTCATTTCGAAGCTTGCCCTGGCCCAATGCTTGACCCTCAAATTCTTGACCTGTACTTCTAGAGACATTTATTGAGCGGATGAGGGCTTCCTTTGTCACACGGTCACGCAATTCTTGCCCCCGAGGAAATCGATTCGATTGGCGCGGACATCTACACTTCATCGCATGAGCACGAAACTGTGTTGACCGCAAAGTCTGCCCGCTGTGGACTTCATTCTTTCAGGTTCCTATGATGTGACACAAACGGGGTGGGGGCACTTCCTGTGGCGGGCGAGGCAGTTTCCCATTATCGGATTCTCGAAAAGCAGGGCGGCGGAGGTATGAGT
>JARRJI010000252.1:0-5673 GCA_037379595.1 Acidobacteriota bacterium
CTATCGTCCCAAATCCAACACCTACGACGGCTGGACCTTCGCCATGTTTGATCAGTACGTTCGCGACCTGGCGGTTTTTGTAACAAACTCCATCGAGCTGATTCCTCCGCGTTCTGACGACAAGCCCAACAGCCCCCTTTTTACGCTGCCTCCAAACAGAACTCCACGCTCGTCCGAGCCCGCCACAATTACTTTGGGCGCTTCCTTACCGCGGAGCACCCGGGCATAGTAGGCCTCGCGAGGAAAAGGAAGGAGATGTGGGCCGGTCAGTTCCGACATGAGACTGGCATCGAATTCCCTCAGAGTCTTTGCCGACCCCACGACGATTGTTGTGGTTGGAGTTGCCGGCCATCCCGAAGTAACTGGCAGGCGGATTCCCGTCCTCTTTTCAATCTCCTCAACGAGCACCTGCACGGCTTTTTGCTCACGCCGGGAAGGTTCTTGCGGAGACACAATCGTCGCCTGGCTCAGATCGATGAGTTCATCATCACCCGCAGCTTTGTCCCTCACGGGCCGTGCCTGGGAAGGAAAGCCTGCTCCCTCCGCTGCTTGCAGATTGAGCAGTCGTGAGGAAGACTCCAAGGCCGCAAGCCCCATTCCGGCCTTCAAAAACTTTCTTCTGTCCACTGGCAATCCCAACTTTCCAGGCTTGCGGAGGGGACGTTATGTCCCAACCGCATTCTTGAAGGGAGCAATTATAAGGGGAGTGCCGCTCGTGAGGAGAAAAACATCTTGGCGAGCGGATTGTAAGCCGTCGAAAGAAGTGTGTAGAGCCCGCCGGAGATCAGGCAGGTTGCGGGCGTTCGCGGCCCGTTACGCCACCGCTGCCGGAAGGTTGAGGCTTCAGAACTTCCGTCACTTCCTCTTCACCCGGTTTGCCAGGAGGCGCAGGCCGGACCAGTTCAGGAAGCGGTTTCCCTTCGATCAACAGCTTCATTTCGTTGGCATCGAGAACCTCGCGGACAAGGAGCGCTTCGGCGATCCGAATCAATGTATCGCGATTCGTATTCAGAATATCCTTGGCCCGCTGGTAGCCCGTTGTCACGAACTTCTTCACTTCCTGATCGATCTTGATGGCCGTATCTTCACTGAAGTCGCGCTGCGTGGCCAGATCCCTTCCGAGGAAGATTTCCTGCTGGTTCTTGCCGAAGGCAAGAGGTCCGAGATCAGACATACCGAACTCGCAGACCATCCGGCGTGCGACGCCCGTGGCCTGCTCAATGTCATTCCCGGCGCCTGTGGTGATGTGGTTGAGGAAGAGCTCTTCCGCCACACGCCCGCCCATCATGATGGCGAGCTGGGCTTCAAGAAAGTCCCGCGTGTAGGTGTGCTTGTCATCCAGAGGCAACTGCATGGTAACGCCGAGTGCCATTCCGCGCGGGATGATGGTTACTTTGTGCAGAGGGTCCGCGTTGGGCAGCATCGAGGCTACCAGAGCGTGGCCTGCTTCATGGAAAGCCGTGTTTTTCTTCTCTTCGTCGGAGAGGATCATCGACCGCCGCTCCGGCCCCATCAGGACCTTGTCTTTTGCCGTTTCAAGGTCCAGCATGCTGACCTGTTTGCGGTTTTGACGCGCGGCCAGCAAGGCTCCTTCGTTCACCAGATTGGCGAGGTCCGCGCCGGAAAAGCCCGGGGTTCCACGGGCCAGCACAGGCAAATCCACATCCTCGGAGAGCGGGATTTTCTTGGTGTGAACCTTCAGAATGGCTTCGCGGCCCTTCACGTCCGGGCGAGGAACAATGACGCGCCGATCAAAACGGCCGGGGCGAAGCAGGGCCGGGTCCAGAACGTCGGGCCGGTTGGTTGCCGCGATCAGGATCACGCCTTCGTTGGATTCAAACCCATCCATTTCAACGAGCAACTGATTGAGGGTCTGTTCACGTTCGTCATGGCCTCCGCCAAGGCCGGCGCCACGATGGCGGCCGACAGCGTCGATTTCGTCGATGAAAATAATGCAGGGGGCGTTTTTCTTACCCTGCTCAAAGAGATCACGGACGCGCGATGCGCCCACGCCGACAAACATCTCGACGAAGTCCGAACCGGAGATTGAAAAGAAGGGCACATTGGCCTCTCCGGCAATCGCCCGAGCCAGCAAAGTCTTTCCGGTTCCCGGCGGTCCTACCAGGAGAACGCCCTTGGGGATTCGGCCTCCAAGCTTCTGAAACTTCTGAGGCTCTTTCAAGAACTCGATAATCTCGTACAGTTCCTCTTTGGCTTCCTGCACGCCGGCCACGTCTTTGAAGGTTATTTTCTTGTGCTGGGTTGACAGCAATCGGGCACGGCTCTTCCCAAAGGATAGAGCCTTGTTGCCGCCACTTTGCATTTGCCGCATGAAGAAGATCCAGAGACCGATCAAGAGAATCAGCGGAAGTCCGTTTGCCAGCCAGGTCATCCAGGAACTGCTGGATTCACTCTTGACCGTGACCTTCACGTCTTTGCCCAGAAGTTCTTTGTATACGTCGGGATAATTGCTGGGAATTGTAGTCTTGAACTTCTCGTTGTCTTTCTTAAGCACACCCGTGACGTCAGTTCCTGCGATGGTCACCTGCTGGACGTTCCCGTTATTGACCTGATTGATGAACTGGGTGAAGGTATAGTTGTTCACATGCTCGCCGGTGCTTGAGCGCACAACAGCCCAGATAAGCAATGCGGTGACGACCATCACCACCCAGAAAATTATGTTCTTGACCGCCGAATTCACCTTTTTACCTCCCGCCTAACTCCCGGGAAGAGCGACACTTTTTGCCCTCTACTAAGATTAGATGCACCTGGCGCGGTCCCCGATCCGCCCAAGTCCTTGAATCAGAAGCGTCAACCATAATTTCGCCATTGATATCGTTGGATCCGTCAACTAGCCAAGCTCAGATTCCAGGATCAGCAAAACCTTGCCCGCACGTTCTTCGCCAACAGACCACTTGGATGCGGGAAAGCCCCGAGCGCATACGATACCTTTTTCGCTATCCAGCACCGGCCAAACTGCCCGTTCAACGATAGGTATTCGGTGCCCACGGAAGAGCTCCTTAACTTTCACAGATTTCTTGTAGCCCACAGGGCAGTATCGGTCTCCTTGGCGCCAATTCCGTAAGACCAAACATGCCGGTAATTTCAGCGGATCCAGCTTCGGCCACTCCAAATTATTATAACCCTCGTCCAACTCTTTCGCGCTAACAATTTTGAAGGTAACACTTCGCCCGATTTCACGCACGGAAATTGTGCAAGGAATTACAACGTTGTAGACGAATTCCGAAGGCTTGCCGTTACGGGCCATCGGCGAAAGAACCAGCCACTCAAATTCCGTTCGCGCCGCCACGCCTCCTGACAATTGCAGCTTTCTGCCGCTCTGAGATTGCAGCGCGAGCCGGTAAAGAGCATCGATGTGCCGGTGCGTTATGCCGGAAAGGCTACCCTCCACTCCATAGAGCATCTGCCGCAGGATGCGCCGCGCAAGGGCCGGCGGGATGCTCGCGAGGACGCGCCGTGAAATCCTTTCCGTGCCGCGTTCGCGCAACCGCCAGGCGCTGGCCCGTTCTCTTGCTTGCTGTTCGAGATAAGCTTCGTCCTCTCGCGCCCGGCCGGCAAGCTCGCTCAGCAGCCTTTTCAGTTCGGGATTGTATTCTCTTTCGAGCGTCGGGAGCAGTTCCAAGCGCACCTTGTTTCGGCGGAAACGGGTGTCAAGATTAGTTGAATCCACACGAAACTGAAGGTTCTGTTTCCCGGCCTCCGCCTCAATCTCGGCGCGAGTCAGGGTCAGAAAGGGGCGGATGATCTTGTTATCAAGCCGGGTGTGAATTCCCCCCAAACCCTTAGTCCCTGTGCCTCGCAGGATGTGTAAAAGGACTGTCTCGGCCTGGTCGTCAAGGGTATGGGCGGTTGCCACTTTATCGACTTTTCCCTGGCGGATGAGCCCCAGGAAAAACCGGTAACGGAGATCGCGGGCCGTGGCCTCGAGATTGCGCCGCCGCCTGCGGGCTTCCTCGGCCACCCGGGCTTCGCCGCGAAAGAAAGGAACCTTGTAATGCAGGGCAAGGCCGCGCACAAAAACTTCGTCTTCGTCCGATTCTGCGCCCCGCAGATGATGGTTGAAGTGGACCACCGCTACCTGGCATCCGACATCGCCCGACAGCCTGGCCAGAAAGTTCAAAAGCAATACCGAGTCTGGCCCCCCGGAAACGGCTGCCCCAACCCGCTCTCCGGCCCGAACAAGGTGCTCCCGCCGCATTTCTGCAAACCACCGGTTGTAAAGCTCCGTTCTGTCGGGCATGGCATTAAGCTGCCGCAATTGTAACACTTCAAGCCGGGTGCCGGTCTGCCTTTACTCCTCACGGTGTAATAATTCCAGCAGCCTGCCAAATGGAGCCATGATGCAGCCCGCTTCCCGCTCGGATGCGCCTCTGCTCGATTCCGGGGCTCACCTCGCTATGGCAGGCACATAGACACGCCTGGAAGCGATGAGTTCGACGCCCGGTTGCTCGGTCGACAGGCGAAGCCGATCGTATGCTTCCTTCTCTCCCTCCTGGGCGCGGAACGTCAGCCGGTACTGGTTCGCGAACCGATCCTTCAGGTTCTGGAAAATCGTCTGGAAGTTAACCGGCGTCCGTGACCCTTCAAAATAGGCCTTGCCTCCGGTTGCCTGCGCCAGCTCTTGCAGGCACGACTGGCCTATGGTTACCAGGAACGAGTCCTGCCGCAGATTGCCCGCCGTCTCCGCGTAAATGCTGTAGACATTCACCCCGTGGCGTTGGGCTGCCGCAATGGCCTGCTGCAGGTCGGGATTGTTGGTCGGCAGGGCTTGCGACACACCCCAATAGAGGTTGATGCCGTCAGACAGCACCAGGACCGCGCGCCGCCCCCCATCCTCTGGCCACCGCTTAACGAGGCTTGTGAGTGCCCTGTAGGTGCTTGAAGCCTCGGTCAAGGGACCACGGGGAAGGTGGATCGCTGCTGCCGCACGCTCGTGGTCGAACGTAAAATCCTGAGCCATCTGGGCATTGCCGTATGACGCGTAGGCGATGGCAACCTTCGTATTCTCAGGAAGCGACCGGATGAAGTCCTTCAGCTCTGCAAAATGGCTTCCGATCGACGTGTCGAGCGATTCATCGATAAGAATCGCCAGGTCCAGACGGCTGTTTTGCCCCGTTGCCTGGATCCATCGGACCACCGGCCTCCGGACATTGTTCTGGTAAACGAAAATGTCCTCAGCATTCAATTCCGCAGGAGCGTTCGACCCCCGACGCAGGGCTGTTACCGTCACGTTGACATCTTTGCCCGAAGCCTGCTTTGCCTCCTGGCTTTCGCCGGGCAGGGAAGTCCAACCAAGAAACAGCAAGAGGATCGTCAGCCAGATCCCGTATTTTCTCATTTTGCCCCCTTTCCGGATTCTTGAAAAACCCTCCATTTAATTCGATGTAAGCAGCCCCGGGGCAGGTGCTTGGTTTACTTGAGGAATTGGCAGGCAGGGCGGCAGCCGAAGAGGACCAATGGCTCTTGCGACGGCAGTGGAAGCACGGGGGTGGCGAACGGCCGTCAGTACCCTGATCCTAAAGGCACATGGGGCGATTGCGGCGGCAGATTCTCAGACTTGTTCCAGCTTAGCCTTTCAAAGCTCATGTGATTTCAATAACTTGGCTCGCTTTGTTTCAGCATGGTTTCCCCTCCTGACGCCTCGAACCGAGT
>JARRJI010000253.1:0-7621 GCA_037379595.1 Acidobacteriota bacterium
GTCTGCTGTAATGTGGGCCAGTAGCGTAAAATAGCCCGTCGCGCGACGCGCTGCAGTTCCTTGCATTGTTGCGAGGCTTTCTCTTTAGTGCGCTCCTTTAGTTAAGAAGGATGAACCCGAGGTGAAAGGATGAAACAAGAAGCCGCTGGCCCAAGCCGTTTTCGCTGGATGCTCGTTGTCTGGATTGCCGTGATCGGCGCCATCAGCTATCTGGACCGCGTGAACATCTCGATTGCGGGCCATACCATCTCTGAGGAATTCCATCTGACCAATCCGCAACTGGGACTGGTCTTCAGCGCCTTCACCGTGGGTTATATGCTCTGCCAGATTCCGGGCGGATGGCTCGCGGACCGTTTCGGGCCCCGCAAGATTCTCACTTTCGGCGCCATCTGGTGGGCCGCCTTCACCAGCCTGACGGCCTCGGTGCCTTTGGGAATCGCAGGGGCATTGGTCATCTTTATTTCGGTGAGATTTCTGCTGGGCGTCGGCGAATCGGTGATGTACCCCAGCTCAAACCGCTGGCTGGCTAACTGGATTCCAACGCAGGAACGCGGTCTTGCGAACGGGATCATCTTTGCCGGTGTGGGAGCGGGCGCCGCGTTCACTCCACCGATTATTGCCACCATCATGATGGACTACGGCTGGCGCACTTCCTTCCATTTTTGCGCCCTGCTTGGAATCGTGGGTGGAGTTCTGTGGCTGCTGCTGGCACGGAACCGCCCTGAGCAGCACCCATGGGTGAACAAGGCAGAAGTGGACCTCATTTCCGAGGGCATCGAAGGGCGAAACACGTCGAACACCCGGACGCTGCCCTGGTCAGCGCTGTTCAGCAGCAAAGACGTCTGGGGATTGACGCTCAGCTACTTCTGCTACGGCTACACTGCCTACATTTTCTTTACCTGGTTCTTCATTTACCTGACCACGGTGCGCGGACTCAATCTTAAGACGGGTTCCTATTACACCATGCTGCCGTTCGTGGCCATGGCTTCGTGCTCAGCGCTGGGAGGCGTCCTGAGCGACGCGGTCACCCGCCGCTGGGGTCGTAAGTGGGGCCGGTGCGGCGTCGGCACGCTGGGACTGGCGGGGGCGGCGGTGTTTGTGGGTTTGGGTTCGCTCGCGCACGGCGCCGGCATGGCCAGCATCATTCTGGCGGGCGGCGCAGGATCGCTCTACATCGCCCAGAGTTCCTATTGGTCGGTTTCCGCGGACCTCGGCGGCAGTTCTTCTGGCTCGCTTTCCGGTCTGATGAACATGGGCGCGCAGGCCGGCAGCGCCATCACCGCGGCGCTCACTCCGGTGATTGCGATTCACGTCGGCTGGACGGCGTCCTTTATGGTCGCCGCCGCCCTGTGCCTTCTCGGTGCGATCGCCTGGCTGTGTGTGAATCCCAACCAGGAACTCGCTCCGGAGGCACAGCAACCGGCTGGCGCCTGATCACGATTGCCCTTCGTGCATCGGAGCCATAAGGCTTCGAACACGCCCCCTCAGTCGTTTCTGGCGTTGCTTCAGTGGCGGCGGGCTCCCGCCGCGTCAACGATGGCCTTGAAGTATGCAGCCGCGACCGGCTTGTAGGAAATCCGCTCAGTTGCTTCAAGTTGGGAAATGATGATCGAACCCTTGCCCAGGCGCAGTTCGCCCGCCACCGCCAACACGTTGCGGTGCGCCTTGGGATTGCCCGGATTCACCATCTTTGCGGTCTGGAGAATCCGAGCCACGCCTTCGCCCCCCAGGTAAGTCTTGGTCACGTACCCGATATATCCCTTTGGCGCGTCGTACCAGTAGGAAAAGTCGAAAGGCCGGAATGAAGCCACCAGTGGATGGCCCGTCTTGCGGGAGGCGAATTCCCGCCCGCCCAATTTCCTTACTGTGACATCGGTCTTGTCAAGATGCCAGACTGTGCCGGGCTGCTGCTTTAAGGCGGAGAAAGGCTCGTTGATGTAACTGATGATGATGATGTTCGATGGATGATTCCGCACCAGCTTTTCCATCTTGCCCACCTGGCGAGCGGCTTCCTGGAACTTGGGCCGGCGAAGCTCCGGATCGGCAAGCTGTCTATGAAGAATCGGAAGATGTTTTATGAAGATTCGTTCATTTCAACGTTGTACTTCTCGACACGCGGAGATAGAATTCGTGCCAGCAGGCTGAAGGCTGTCTGGGAAAGCACCTGAGCGGTTGTTGAACGCGGGGAGCAGCGTAGATTTAACGGGACATTTCATGTTGATAGCACCTAAGCGAGGCTGGGAAGACGCTTGCGCGGTGATCAATCCCCAGATCAGTGCCGACGGCAACCATGAGTGGCCGTTCGATCCCACATTCCCGATCGAAGTTCGTTTCTTCAGGTTCGGCGGTGTCAACCGTATCCGCATGAACCGCCACGACTACGCGGAACTGCTCTACCTGCTTTCCGGCGAACTGACGTGGCAAATCCAGGATCGACAGATCGTTCAGAAGAAAGGCGAGCTCATCGTCGTCGGAAGCACCCTCTACCATCGCCCCTGGGGCAAGCCGGGCCTGCTTGAGAATGCGGTGGTGCTGTACTTTCTGCCGGAGTTGATTGAACGGGGCGACTTCACCGGCGAAGCCCAGGAATATCTGATGCCCTTCCGCATCCAGGGTGCGACATTCCCGCATGTCATACCTGCAAGTGCGGGTCTGCCCCTTCGCGCACTGGACCTGATGAAAAGGATCCAGGCGGAGCTTCCGGCGGTTACAAATCTTTCCCGGCTGTCGGTGAAAACCTATTTGAAGATGATCCTGATGTCTCTTGTGAACTACTATTCCAATTACCAGAGTACGCAGGAGGTTCTGGCTCACAGGCAGGCGTCGATTCAGAGGTTACAGCCGCTTTTTCAATTGCTTGAGAGCCATTACAACGAGGTGATTGCCATCCAGGATGCCGCTGGCACGGTAGGAATGAGCACGTCGCACTTCCGGAGGTTCTTCAAAAGGGTGACGGGCCAGTCGTTCATAACCTACGTCAACCATTTTCGGATTGCCAAGGCGCAGCAATTGCTGTTTTCGACGGACAAGAGCATTGTCGAAATCAGCCAGGAAGTGGGCTTCTGCGATCAGAGCTATTTTGGACTCGTGTTTCGGCAGTTGGTCCATATGACTCCTCTGCAATACCGCAAAAATCTTCATGATTCACAGGGACCGCACGTCTTGCAGGATGCGGATCTGCCTGTGCCTTCAGCCGGAAATGGGCCTCTGCAGCCCGCTCGAGACAAGATCATCGAAGAAAAGCATTCGAATCGAACGTACTGGGCCTGATCCGGTATCCTCGCAAACGTGTGATCATGCGTGGATTAGTACGCCGACGCCGGAAACGGTAGATCCCTGCGTCTGGTTGCGAGGCGAAGTCCAGCCGCGGCCCAACCCTTTGGCTCCGGCAGGCCGGTGGGACAATGACATTTCACGCGAAAAACAGGTTGAGCGGATTCTTATGAAGTTGGCCGCAATTCTTATATCCTGACCTTCCTTCCTGATTTAGATTCACAGATTGTGAGGGCATGACGATTGGCATGGGTGGCCAGCTCGAAGCGAGCTTTGCCTTCGAAACCACACATTGAGGAAAAGCAAATGGCAGGAAACATGTACCGTCGCAATTTTTTGTTGGGAGCAGGAGCTTTCGGCGCTGCAGTCGGTGAGCCTCTGCTGGCCGGGTCGGGAACGGCGAAAGTCGAAACGGGCGGAAGCGGAGTTTACAACGCCCGCGAATTTGGCGCTGCCGGCGATGGCAAGCATTACGACACCCGCGCGATCAACGCGGCGATCGATGCCTGTGCCGGCCAGGGAGGTGGAACAGTCCTCCTGCCTGCCGGCAGGTATTTGACGGGCGTCCTTCGGCTGCGAAGCAACGTCAACCTGCATCTGGATCCCGGCGCCACCCTCCTGGGCAGTGAAGATCCGTCGGACTACCCTGTCTACAGCAGCCCCTGGCGGGACGGAACCCGGATGATTTCGTCGCTGATCTATGGGGAAGATCTTGAGAACGTCAGCTTGACGGGGCGCGGCACTGTGGACGGGCAGGGCCGGGCGTGGTGGATCCGCCAGTGGCTCCGGTCTCCGAAAAAGCACGTGCAGGTTCCTTTGCTCAGCGAAAGCCGGCGCCGTGAAGAGGTCGAGAAGATTCGCTTCGGCCGCCCGCGGCTGGTCCGTCTGGTCCGGTGCCGGAATGTGCTGATCCAGGGCCTGACCTTCATGAACTCGCCCGAGTGGACGCTCAACCCTACGTTCTGCGAATACGTGGTTATTGACGGCGTCACCATCCTCAATCCTGTTCCCTCGCCGAACACCGACGGCATTGACCCGGAGTCCTGCCGCAACCTCCACATCTCAAACACGCACATTGACGTCGGGGATGACTGCATCGCCATCAAATCCGGCAAGGACGAGGCCGGCCGCCGCATGGGCAAGCCCTGCGAAAACGTCACCATTACGAATCTCACCACGATCCACGGCCACGGGGGTGTCTCCATCGGCAGCGAGATGTCCGGCGGAGTTCGCAACGTGGCGATTTCCAATTGCGCATTTCAGAGCACCCAGCGCGGCATTCGCGTCAAGACTCAACGAGGGCGGGGTGGCGTGGTGGAAAGAGTAGTGGCCAGCAATATCACGATGCAGGACGTGCCGGAACCATTCGGCATTTCAATGTTTTACAGCCGCGGCGATGTGAATTCTTCACAGCCGGTCACGGACGCAACTCCCCGGTTTCGCGACTTTCAGTTCGACAACATCGTGGCAACGGGGGCGCGATTGGCCGGACAGATCACCGGGCTGATGGAGATGCCCGTTTCCAGCGTGGCGCTGAGCAATGTTCGGCTGGACGCCCGCCGCGGCTTTTCCTGCCGGAACGTGCGCGAAATCGCCTTTCGCGAAGTTCGAATCGAAAGCGTTGAAGGTCCTGCTCTAGAAGCAAGAAACGTTCAGGATCTTGGCATTGACGGCTTCCAATCGGCTTCCGCGCACGACGGAACGCCGGTGATCGGCCTGGACCAGGTGGAGGGCGCGTTCCTGCGCGGCTGCCGTGCGTCCCGGGGAACCTCCGTTTTTCTGCGGGTTGCCGGGGATAAGAGTTCCGATATTGTGCTGCGAGCAACCGACCTGTCGCAGGCAAAGGAGCGGGTTCAGCTTGCGCAAGGGCTGAAATCGGAAATCCTGTCAGAAAAGTAAGCTGGGCAACCTGTTGATCTGACTTAGGAGAGCACCGCTTGCCGACTTCGCGTTGGGAATCGTGTTGTCCCCCAGTCGGGCCGTCAGCCAGGCTGCGCAAACCGGACCGGCCTGCCGTCCTCCGGCAACGCATGAGCGAATTCTTATAAACCTCATCGCATTTCTCCTATCAAAGCACGACCAAGTTTGTTATTCGTCATTGCTCGGCAAACCCGGGACGGTGGCCTTTCAATCGCTCAAGGCTAGAGAGGAAGCCGAAAGACTCGTTGCCACCCCAAGAGCCAGCGCCCCCGGAGGCTGCGCCAAAGATCGAGACAGTATCACTGTAACCAGATGGAGGGACTCCAATGGCAATCGCAACGTTAGCTGTTATCGTCGGCAATCGAGACTTTTTCCCGGATGCCTTAGTTACCGAGGCCCGGCGAGACATCCTTGCCCTGTTTAAGGAGTTGGATATCGAGCCTGTTATCGTCGATGAAAGCCAGACGAAGCTGGGGGGGGGGCGTGGAAACGTACGCCGACGCCCAGCGGTGCGCGGACCTGTTTCGTGCCAACAGCGAGCGCATCGACGGGGTTCTGGTGACGCTTCCGAACTTTGGCGATGAAAGAGGAGTGGCAGATGCCTTGAGGCTTTCGCGTCTTGGCGTTCCCGTCCTGGTTCACGCTTATCCCGACGATTTGCAGGGACTTCAGGTTGAACGAAGACGCGACGCTTTTTGCGGCAAGCTTTCAGTCTGTAACAATCTGCGCCAGTATCGCATTCCTTTCTCACTGACCGAGAACCACGTTGTGCATCCGCGGGACGACAGCTTCAAATCGGAACTGCAAAGATTTTTAGGCGTCTGCCGGGTGGTGAAGGGACTCCGGTCCGTCCGGATCGGAGCCGTCGGCGCGCGCCCGACTGCCTTCAATACCGTCCGGTACAGTGAAAAGATCCTGGAAAGCGCGGGGATCAGCGTCATCACGGTCGACCTCTCTGACGTGTTCGGCGAGGCCCAGAAACTGGCGGACGACGATTCCCGGGTCAAGGCGCGCCTGGAAGAAATCCACGCCTACGCTGATACGTCGAGCGTCCCCCCTCCCTCGCTGGTCCTGATCGGGAAGCTGGCTGTTGTCATTTCAGACTGGATGGAAGCGAATTCGCTCAACGCGACCGCCCTCCAGTGCTGGACATCAATTCAGAGCCATTACGGCGTGAATGCTTGCACGATCATGAGCATGATGAGTGACAAGATGATGCCCAGCGCCTGCGAAGTGGACGTGACCGGGGTCGTGAGCATGTACGCCCTTCAGCTTGCCTCCAACACTCCGAGCGGCCTGGTCGATTGGAACAATAATTACGGCGGCGATCCCGACAAGTGCGTTCTCTTCCATTGCGGCAACTGGGCGAAACGCTTTGTCCCGGAGGTCAAGATCAGCACGGCGCCGATCCTGGGAACGGTTGTCGGGGAGAAGAACACCTACGGGGCGCTCGAAGGAAGAACGCCCGCCGGGCCCGTGACCTTCGGGCGCGTCAGCACCGACGACGTTACGGGAAGGATTCGCACCTACGTTGGCGAGGGACGGTTTACGGATGACCCGTTGAAGACTTTTGGCACAAGAGCGGTGGTGGAAGTTCCAAAGCTGCAGAAGTTGATGCGCTTCGTGTGCCGGGAAGGCTTCGAGCATCACGCCGCCATGAACAAATCGCACAGTGCAAGCGTGCTTGCCGAAGCCTTCAAAACTTATCTGGGGTGGGATGTCCACTACCACGAGCAGCCGGAGGAGTGAATTTCGTACCTTCATGACTGCTAGCAGCAAAAAGCGTGGGCGTCTGCAGGACAGGCAAACCTCGGTAGAGAGCGGGAACCGTTGCCATTGAAGAATCCGACAAAACACGGTCCGGCGGAGGGTGATTCTCCGACGCTGCCGGAGCGCGACCTGCTTTTGAAATCGATCCGGTATCGGAAGAAGGTATTGTCCGTCATCAAGCACGCGCGTGCGGGCCACACGGGCGGGAGCCTTTCGTGCGTTGACATTTTGAATGTGCTCTACAACTCCGTCATGAATGTTTCGCCGGAAAACTTTGGCGACCCCGACCGCGACCGGTATATCCAGAGCAAGGGCCACAGCGTGGAGGCGCTCTACGTCGTTCTTGCCGACAAAGGGTTCATCAGCGAGCGGGATCTCGAAACTCTCTGCAAGTATCGATCGACCCTGATCGGCCATCCCACGCGAAAGGTGAAGGGCATCGAGCAGAATACGGGTGCGCTGGGCCACGGGCTTCCTTTCGGAGTGGGAGTCGCACTGGCCGGAAAGCTGGACAAGAAAAGCTACCGGGTCTACGTCCTGGTGGGCGACGGCGAGCTGGCGGAAGGCTCCAACTGGGAAGCCTCGATGATGGCGGCGCGCTATCATCTCGACAACCTTGTCGTCCTCGTCGATCGCAACCGGTTGCAGATCACCTCCA
>JARRJI010000254.1:0-5644 GCA_037379595.1 Acidobacteriota bacterium
TTCACGTTCCGGACGATATCCTCTGACTCCACTTCGATGAGATAGTCGAACTTGTTCTTTCCCACGTACCGCGCTTCAACTCCGATTGATTCGAGAAGGCCCGGCGGCGGACTCGCTGCGTCCTCGCGCACCGCAGGGAAATCAAGCTCGATCCAATCGCCTTTGGGGTCGGCCGTGAGCAGGCCGCTCTTCGTGCGGAACCGGGCCTGCTCGTTCGGGCCAAGATACCCCTCTTCCCACAGCACGTGCGCGCTGGCCAGCGTGGCATGTCCGCAGAGCGCTACTTCGACGGCCGGAGTAAACCAGCGCAAGCTGAATTCGCCCTCGCGCGCATAAAGGAATGCAGTCTCGGACAGGTTCATTTCCTTGGTGACGTTTTGCATCCAGGCTTCATCAGCCGCTTCTTTCAGGACACAGACAGCAGCGGGATTTCCTGCAAACGGTTTGTCAGTGAAAGCGTCAACCTGTGTGACCTTCTGTCCCATGGAATTTCTCCCCCTACACAAACATCGGCTGCCCCTGCGAGCTTCTTCGGCACGGCTGAAGCCGTGCCCGGACGCTATCCCGTGCTCTTCATGCCGAAGGCGATGCCGCCCACGGTAATCTGAAGGAGGCGCTGGAGTTCCGGCGAGGGCTGGCTCTCGCGGCGCCATTTCTCAAGGAAGCGGATCTGCAGGAAATTCAGCGGGTCAACGTACGGATTGCGCAAGCGGATGGACTCCTGCAGAACGGGCTGGCGTTCGAGGAGGTGTTTGGACTCGGTAATCTCGAGTACGACGCGGACCGTGCGCAGGTACTCTTCTTCAATGCGGCTGGAGATCTGCTGCCGCAGGCTGGCCGGCCGGCACAGCGCATCGTAGCGGCGGGCGATATAGAGGTCCGTCTTGGCCAGCGACGCTTCCGCGTTGTCGATGATTACGGCGAAGAAAGGCCAGTAGCGGTACATCTCGCGCAGCAGATCAAGGCCATTGGGCAGATGACTGGCCAGGAATTTCTCCAGACCGTAGCCGAGACCATACCAGGCGGGAATAAAATGGCGGGATTGCGTCCAGGCGAACACCCACGGAATGGCGCGAAGCTGGCTGAGATCCCGCGTGTTTGCACGGCGGCTGGGCCGCGAACCGAGCCGGAGATTTTCAATCAGGTCAATGGGTGTCGCCTGGCGGAAGAATTCCACGAAGCCGGGGGTCTCATAAACCAGGTTGCGGTAGAAATCGCGGCTGGCGGAGGCAATCTCCTGTGTATAGGATTCCCAGGAGGCAAACTGGCTCTCGCGCGGAAGGTGTTTGGGAGAAAGCAGGTGCGCGTCCAGAACCGAAGTGACGAGTTGCTCCATGTTTCTCTCGGCAATTTCCATGTTGGCATACTTCAGCGAAATCACCTCGCCCTGTTCGGTGATGCGCATGCGACCGCCTGGAGCCGCGTAAGGCTGGGCCTGGACGCTGCGATGCGACTGCCCGCCGCCGCGGCCTATGGTCCCTCCCTTGCCGTGGAAAAACCCCAGGCGGATCCTGCGTTTCTCCGCAGCTTCCCACAGACGCTTCTGCGCGCGGAAAAGGGCCCAGTTAGCGGCAAAATATCCGCCGTCCTTGACGGAATCGGAATAGCCCAGCATCACTTCCTGGAAGTTACCTCGCGACCGCAGGAGGCGGCGGTAGAGGCGGTCCTTCAAAAGCTGGTCCAGAATCGCAGGACCGGCCTCGAGGTCGTCAACGGTTTCAAAAAGCGGAATGGCGTCAAAGGTCGAACGAAGCTCGCCGCCGCCATTCGCCTTGACCATCCCGACGTACCACCCGAGCAGCACCACGTTCCAGATGTCCGCCGCGTGCGACGTCATGCTGAGAATGTAGCGGTGAGAAGCCCGCTCGCCGTGAAGAGTCTGAATCTGCCGGAGGGTTTCAAACTCCTCAATCGTGTGCTGGACCGCGGGAGAAGCTTTGATCCGACGCGGGCGCCTGACCAGCAGCGCATGGATGGATTCGATGCGCGCCTTTTCGGGTTCAACCGGCAGGTGCGCGGCCCGAAGAATTTCATCCGCTGCGGCGCGCACGTGCGAAGAATGCTGCCGGAAGTCCAGGCTGACGGCATGGAAGCCGAAGACCTGTACAGCCGTGTGCAGGCGTCCCAGCGCCAAGTGGGCCACGCGCGGGCTGGGATGCTCAATCAGCACCCGCTCGAGCGATTCAACGTCGCGTTCGAATTCCGCCGCATCGGCGTAGGCGCCACGCGTTCTTTCCAAGGTGCGGTCCAGCCGCCAGATCATGATGCGCATCTTGCGGCGATAAAATTCGTGAGGCTGATCGACCTTTTCAAGAGCGCGCGTGGCGGGGAAACGCCGCATGTCACGCTCAATCTCCTGCCGCAGGGCGCGTTCCAGCGCCGGACGCGAGCACTGAAAAGAAATCACGCTGAGAAAGTCGTCGAGCCTGCGCCGGTAATAGTCAAGGATGCTTCGGCGAAGACGCTCGGCGGCGTTCAGGCTGGTCTCCGACGTCACATTGGGATTGCCGTCGCGGTCCGTTCCCACCCACGAGCCAAAACGAATGCAGGGCCGCTCATCGGCCAGCCCCGGCGCAAACCGTCCCATCTCCTGGACAAAACGTTCCCAGAAAATCCCCGCCAGGTCATAAATGGTTCGCTCGAGAAAGACCAGCGAGTTCTCCACTTCCAGGTCCGGGGTCACGGGTCGCTCGCGGACTTCTTCCGTGAGCCACAAGGCTTCAATCCAGGGGTCCACGGATTTCTCAATCGACGTCTCCGGAGACCCACCCAGCGTTTCAAGCGAGCGGCCGATGCGCAGCACATGATTGAAGACGCTACGGCGCTTGGCTTCCGTGGGATGAGCGGTCAGGACGGGCTCAATCCGCATGGAGCGCAGAAGGCGTGCAAATTCGGAAACGGGAACATTGTGTTTGGGCAGGCGGTTGAAGGTCCGGCGAAGCGACATGGGCGCGCCATCCTGCGTTTCATAATGGCGCAGGCGCCGGATCCGTTGCCGCTCCTCGCAAAGATTGACCAGGTGAAAAAAGAGGCTGAAAGCGTGAGCCACGTCTGAAGCGCGCTGCAGCGAGAGGCCGCGCACCTGGCGGTCGCACTCCGCCATCAGGCCGGGGTCGGGATTCTGGCGGAGTTGCTTGGAGAGGCGCCGAAGCGTTTCAACCGCTTCAAACGTCTTGCTGCCGCACTGCTCCCGGATCAGCGCGCCCAGCCGCGTGGTGAGCAAACGAACTTCATGACGAAGAATTTCATCCATAAGCGATCATTCCATTTCCGGGCGGGGAGAAGAACTTATGCGGGAACAGCCAGCACGCTCTCCAAAGCTTTTCGCAAATCACCCAGGTTAGCATCCACACGCCACCGCTGGCGGGATTCCCCCTCCGCCGAGCGATGCCGAATCACGTAGTCCGTATCTTTCAACTGGTGGCCGGTGAGGACGGCAATGACGTCCGCGTGGCGCTCGATTTTTCCGGAACGCACCAGCTTGCGGACGCCCGCCACCGTGGCGGCCGAGGCCGGTTCGCATCCGACGCCATCCTCGGCGAGAGCCGCCTTGGCCTCAAAAATTTCATCGTCGGTCACCGACTCGCAAAAGCCTCCCGTCCATTCCAGCACGCGGCGGGCCTTTTTCCAGTTGGCGGGGCGGCCGATGCGAATTGCCGTGGCCTCGGTATTCGGCTTCTCCACCGGAATCAGTTCCCGCGAGCCGGCCTGGAGCGTACGGAAAAACGGATTCGCCCCGGCAGCCTGGATGACCACCACTTTGGGCACCTTTTCAATCAGGCCCAACTCCTTCATTTCCCGAAGTCCCTTGCCGATGGCCGACGAGTTCCCCAGGTTTCCGCCCGGTACCACAATATAGTCGGGCGGCCGCCACGCCCGCTGTTCCATCATCTCGGCTACGATAGTCTTCTGGCCCTCAATGCGAAACGGGTTGATCGAATTCACGAGATAGAAATCCATTTCGTCAGCCACCTGCCGCAGCAGGCCAAAGGCCTCGTCAAAAGTGTCGCCAACCTCGATAACCAGTGCGCCGAAGTCGAGCGCCTGGGCCAGCTTGGCGGAGGAGATCTGGCGGTAGGGAACAAAAAGGATGGCCTTCATTCCCGCCCGGCCCGCATAAGCCGCCATGGAAGAAGAGGTGTTTCCGGTGGAAGCACAGGCGACCATGCGGACTCCCAGCGAGGCCGCACGCGTCATGCAGGCGGTCATGCCCAGATCTTTGAACGAGCCGGTGGGATTGTTGCCCTGGTGTTTGATGGTCAGGTGCACAGGGCCGGCCCACCAGCCGGCTCGCCGGGTGCCCACAAGTGGCGTCGAGCCCTCGGAAAGGGAAATGACGCGGTCATCCGGACCGATGAAGGGAATCAGCTCCCGGAAGCGCCATACGCCGCTGCGATCAATGGGCTCGCCGCTCAGGCGCCGCTGATGCCATGTAGTGCGCAGAACCTCCGGGTCAAAGCTGTCAAACTCGTACTTCACGTCAAGCAGGCCGCCGCACCAGGCGCACAGATGCGATTCCTTCTTGGGGTCCTGCCTGCGGCCGCAGGATTCTTCAATACATTTGAGATAAGTGGACGCCATTCGACTGCCTGAAGCGGGCGGACAGAATTCCCTGCCCTGACGGTGCAGGATCAGAGGGTAGTGGCACTCAGCGGTCCGCGTTAGCCGTGCGCCTTTTCCATTGAAGAGCCCGCCATCAAATCCCACGGCGATTCAACCGTGGCTACCCGTCCTGTCCCGCTACAAATTAAATTCCTCGTGCACGGCTTTGACCGCTTCTTTCATGTCCGAGGACTTGATCGCGAACGAAATGCTCAGCTCTGACGAGCCCTGGGCAATCGCGATCACGTTGATCCCCTTGCGGCCAAGCGCCCCGAAGGCGCGCCCGGTGATGCCGGGAGTGCCTTTCATGTTTTCGCCGACCGTCACCACGATGGCAACCTTCGGTATCACTTCCAGCATACCCACGTAATCGTGGAGCATTTCAAGCTCAAAGGCCTTCTCCAGTTGCGTTTTCACCCGCGGAAAGTCGGAGTGATGGATCGCAAAGCACAAGACGTTGTCCGCGGAAGACTGCGTGACCATCAGCGTGGTAACGTTCTCCAGGTAGAGGCAATTGAAAACGCGGGCTGCCAGTTGCGGGAAGGAGATCGAATTTCTGCCGCTCAGCGTGATCAGAACAGCGTCTTTCACCGAGGTTATCGCTTTCACGCCACCGTGGCCATTCTTGGGCGCGGCCACAATCCTTGTTCCGGGACAGGACGGGTTAAAGCTGTTTTTGATCCAAACGGGAATCTTCTTCTGCATCACCGGCTGAATGGTCCGGGGATGGAGCACCTTGGCGCCGAAAAAGGAGAGCTCGATGGCTTCGCGGTAGGAAACCTCCGGAAGAATGCGCGCCTCCGGCACCAGGCGCGGGTCGGCCGTCAGCACGCCGTCCACATCCGTCCAGATCCAGACCTCGCTGGCATCGAGGGCCGAACCCAGGATGGTGGCGCTGTAATCGGAACCACCGCGGCCGAGCGTGGTGCAGACGCCTTCTTTCGTCGCGCCGCGAAAACCCGTGACGATGGGGATGACGCCGCGCTTCAGCAGCGGCCCAAGCCTGCCCTGCGTCTTCGCCCCGGTCTCTTCGAAGAGCGGG
>JARRJI010000255.1:0-10060 GCA_037379595.1 Acidobacteriota bacterium
AGAAGATGCCCGTAGCCAGCAATGAGAGATTGACCGCCAGACCAATGTACCTGCCCGGCCGGCGGCTTTCCTGGGCGAGCGGCGCGGGGGCCTCAAACCCGCTGAGCGCGAGGATCGAGAAGACCATGCCGCCCAGGATGCCCCGGAAGTGGTGCGGCGACGACGAGGGCTTGAGGGGCGCGACATAACTGGACCCGGGCCCCGGATGAACCAGGAAGGTGATGGCGAGCGCCAGCATGATCAACATCTCCAGGCTGCCCAATATCGCGGTGGTATGCATCGAGATCCGGACGCCATAGTAAGTGAGGATCCCAATAAAGGCGAAGGACGCCCCCGCGAGAAGCCACCACGGGACGTTCACACCGAGTCCGGTGCGCAGGATGTCCGACAGCAGGTAGCCAAGGAACCCCAGGGCTCCGGCCGGTCCCAAAAGGTCGTAGATCAGGTAGTTCCAAGTCGCCATGAAACCGCTGCGACTCCCCAGCCCCCGAGTGGCGAAAGAGTAGTACCCGCCGCTCGACGGCATGTACTTGGAGAATTGCGCCACCGTATTCCCGATAAAGAAGCACACGGTCGTCGACAGCAGCAACGAGATCGGCATGTCCGGTCCCGCCTGGCGCGCGATAATCGGGAAAATAAATACAATGCAGGCCGCCGGGGCGATGTGCGTGATGCCCTGGAACACCAGTTCCGGAAGACCCAGCGAATTTCGGCGCAGATGAGGAGCTGCGGGGGGCTTGGTTTTCGTAGTGGTCAACAGTGGATCTCCCGGATTACCTGGAATAAAACCTCTAGCGATGACGGGCCAATAAAAGGATCGCGTGCCGCGATTCCTTGTCGAACTTGCTGTCGATAAAAGTACCAGCCCGATTCAGAAATTCTCCCCGGTATCCGGGGCTCAGAAAAGCAAAAGATTGTCTTGCCGCATCCGCGGCAGGGCCATCACCAACCGCAAGCGATCCTTTTCGGCCGGGTTACGCCTCGATGGGAGCAACTTCACGCCACCGAAGACATAGCGGCCATCGAGGAAGGGTCGCCGCAGTCTGGACGGTCAATCAATATACACGTTACGCCGCGCTGAGCCAATAGTGAACTGAACCGACGAGGATAGGTCGCGAAACCGCATCTGCCACAACCATTTGGCAGCAAGAGATGTGTGTGGGCCCGCCTTTCCGGATCTCTTGAGATGGCCGCGTGCGGCCAGCTCTGGCCAGCACGAACGGCAGGATCGAAGAGGGATCCCTCGCCGCCGCCGCACCTGACACATAGACGGCTTTGCCTTTACGTCAAAGTACGCACCATGATTGTTTCCGAGTGGCCAACGATACGGGATTTGGGCGGCTTCGCTCAACACTACGCCGTATTCGGCGATACCCAGTCTTGATGCTGAATACCACAGGACTCCACTGAGCAACGGTTGCTCGCGAGCCGAGAGGCGTTGAGGGGAGGCCAACGCTCCTTATGTGCTCAATCATGTGGCATCACCGCGTGGCGTGATTTGAATCACAGACACTTTTGTCGGACACCGTCACGTTTGTTGGCGCAGATTGAGGCTGGGCGTGCTGGTGGAACCGGGCCATCTTTGTTCTTCTCGCAGCGGAAAGCCTCTGTCGGCGGGTCAGCGACGAGTTGAGCCGGTAAAGAAGAGCGGGGCCGACTAGCAGCTCGTTTCAGGAGGGTAACCTGTGAGCTTTCCCGAATATTTCCCGTACCGGTCCGCGGCGGCGAGAGATTCGTTTCTCGCGTATTACGATTCTCTGGCGGCGAGGCAGTGGCCCGTGGCCTCGGAGGAACGGATGGTCCCCACTTCGTATGGCGAGACGTTCGTGCGAATTACTGGCCCAGCCGACGCGCCGCCCCTCGTCCTGTTGCCGGGCGCGGTCGGGACTTCACTGATGTGGGCTCCCAACATCCAGGCGCTATCCCAGAGTTGCCGGACCTTCGCGGTCGACCAACTCGGAGAGATTGGCCGGACAACTTGCACCAAACCGGTCCGGGGCTTGAATGACTTTCTTGTCTGGCTCGATGAGTTGTTCGACGCGCTGCAACTGGGAGACCGGATCAATCTACTGGGGGTGTCCTACGGCGGATGGCTGGCGGCGGAATATGCGAGGCACGCTCCCCAGAGGCTTAGCGCAGTCGTCCTGCTGGCGCCCGGGAATACCATGCGAATCAGCACTCAGTTCATGATCCGTCTGATGCTCGCCGCTATCGCCCCCAAAAAGTGCCTCCGCCCGCTGGCCTGCTGGATGTTTCGGGATCAGGTGCGGAGGCATCCCGAATGGCTTGAACCGTGGCTTGAATTGATGCTGATCAGCATGAGGAGTATTGAGCGCCGCCTTCCGATGCCATCCGTATGGAAGGACGCTGAATGGGGTGCTCTTAGCGTGCCCGCGTTGTTCCTGGTCGGCGAGCACGAAACGATCTATGGCGCCAACAAAGCCGTGCGCCTCCTGAAACGCGTGGCTCCCCAAGTGACGGCGGAGATTATCCCCGGGGCGGGTCACGATCTGACGATGGCGCAGGCGGATTCGGTCGATTCACGGATCATTGAGTTCCTGAAGGGGAAAGTTGCCGCGTCAGGGACTTCCGGGACCCTCGCCTCGTGAAGTGAAGCGCTGTTCTGGAAGCTCGCGGTAACTGGCGCTTGTCACGGAGTTGATCGCCGCCTTGTGCCTAGGCGTTTGCCGATCCGAACAATTCTGGACGGATGACTAGGCACTCTTTCTTATCGGTATGTGGAAGAGTGGCTGACGCTCAGAACCGCTGTGGGTGTTATCCGCCTATAGGCCGTGTCGCATCAAATTGCCCCGCGTGGTGGAAGCTGTAACGGTTAAACTTAGCGCTTAACAGCCTTACAAAGGCCCGGTTCGACAGGCTACGATCGAGGCAGACCTGGAATCTGGAAGTTCTATTTGGAATGGACCAACATAATGGGGTCCTCGAACGTTTAACAAGATATGAACAGACAGTGCGTGATCGCTGCGCTTCCCGTCGTTGTGAATGCCGACCCTGCCGAGCGGCTGGCATCCTTGTTCGACGCGTACTACGACCGTCTCTACCGCTTGGCCAGGCGGCTTGCGCCTAGCGCCGATGATGCTCTAGACCTCGTGCAGGAAACCTTTCTGAAGGCGGCCCGACACCCGAAGTCCATTCCTGTGGGGGCCTCGAATGAAGAGGCGTGGCTGGTACGGGTGCTCATTAACATCCGCCGCGACCAGTGGCGCAGGGAATCGGTTCGTGCCCGACACCAGAAGGCAGCCTTCGCAGGTGGCCGCTCCGGGAGCGGCAGCAGGAACCCGGAAGCCGGACTGATTGCCAAGACCGCCGTATGGCAGGCGCTCGACGTCCTGCCTCCCCGCCGCCGTGCCATCGTCGTCATGCATGAGCTGGAGGAATTGCCGATCGCGAGCATTGCGTCTTTACTTGGCATCACTGCAATCACGGTTCGCTGGCACCTCTCAATGGGCAGGCGCGATTTGGCCCGCGCACTTAAAACTTCTGAAGGAGTCACCCATGAATAATCTTAGAGAGCTTCTGCGAGACGCCGACCCGCTTCGGCACGAACCAGCGAGTCTGCCAGACCAGCGGACTTTGCGTCGCCAGACGGTTCTTGCGGCAGCCCGCAGCACTCGTGCATCTCGCGGCAAGGGGCCGCGGTCGCGCACGGCCGTTTTCGTTACCTCCGCCTTAATGGCGGTCGCCGCCGTGGTCCTCGGGGCGTTCCTATGGTCACTGTTCAACAGCAACCTTCAGGCGGCCATCCGGTTTGAGGTCAGGCTGGCTGAAAGCAAGCCCGCTCCCGGCTTGCAGAAGGCGGAGCTGGCGGGGTCCCACCGGTATGTCTATCTTCACAAGAAGGTCATCGTGAGCAATAACGATATCTCGGATGTCCAAGTCGTTCAGGAGGGCGGCACGTCGCACTTTGCCATTAGCATCAAGTTCAATGCAGCCGGAGCTGAAAAAATGCGCGAAGTGACCCGGAGCAACATCGGGAAGCTCTTTGCAGTTCTGCTTGATGGCCGGGTCGTTATGGCTCCCGTAATCAAGTCATCTGTCGGGGCGTATGCAATGATTACCGGCAACCTTACCAAGGCAGAGGCCAAAAGGATGGCCGAGAGAATCGTCAAGGGAATTGGAATGCAATAGGCTAATTGTCAGGCTGGGCTGGCCTGCCGACGAAGCCCAGCTTCTTTTTCTTCCAGCGACACTCACATTCGGTCTGGTCGCTGCCCGTCCTGCCAGGGACTGGAATTGTCGGGGACAAACGTGCCGCAACGAATATCCACGACCAACGCTGCTTGGGCATAAAACGGCCTTCCCATGCTTTGGGTTGCCGCCGTCAACCGCCGAGTCATGGCAATGGCATGCCGGTGACACCAACCTTGGTAGTTGGTCTCCAGATCAACCCATGGTGACCTTTGCAGAAATTCGGAGGGTGGTTTGGCAGTATTCCGCTGTAAAATGGCGGCGGGGAGCCCGAAGCCAGACCGCGGGGATAAATCGAAAGCCGAAGGAGCCCGCAGATCGGAAGCGCATATGACGATGGAAGATAGAAATGCGGGGAAGGCAGCCCAAGGAGCGGAAGAGGTTCTCGTTCTCGTTCGAAAGCAAATTGTGGCGTCGTTCCATGATGAGAACGTGCATGGCGGCTTCGGTAGGGCTTTTGCGGATATTCCGCCTCGCCTTCGGGGAGAAAAAGCGGGCGGATTGCCCTTTACGCTGTGGCAACTGCTCGAGCACTTAAGGCTTTGCGTGCTCGATTTCCTCGACTATTGCCGCCAGCCAGGCTACGCTGAGCCGCCGTTTCCTGAAGGTTACTGGCCCGCAGACGATGCGCCACCCGACGAGGCCGCCTGGGACCGAAGTCTGACAGGCTTTGTCTCCGGCATGAGGGACTTCGAGAGTCTGATCCTCGATCCCTCCACCGATTTGCTGCGCCCTATTCCCGGCGCTTCTGGACGCACCGTCCTGCGCCAGGCGCTCGCATGCCTGGATCATAATGGCTATCACTTAGGTCAGGTCATCCTGCTTCGCCGGCTGCTCGGCTTGTGGCCAGGTCAACGCGAGGGTGCGTAGCTACGCCATACCGCGATGGCCGAGGGAGTATTCATCAGCTCCATCATCGGGATCCAATAGCAAGTGGCAGTGGGCAGTTAAACGTATATGCGACTGGCGGGCTGGGTGATCACCAACCCTATCTGGGAAGCTACAAAGCATTCGAATTGCTTGCGAGTTTCCGACCACGCTGGACCCGAGACGTGACGGTTCCCGGGCGGCTAAGTGCCGTAGTGAGGCCCGGTTTCTCCGAGGAAGGATACGGTAGCGGTCAATGGGAAACGGCGCGGCTTGTGTTGCCGAATCTCCGGCAAGTCGCTACTTTACAGGAGCCGCCAAAGTAGCCCGTGATTCGGGTTGACAACCCGACTGCGGCACCATTAACCTCTTCTTATAGCACAGGGTTACACCAATCATTTTCTCGAAACTGCGCGGCCGCGCAGCGGACACTTACAGGGAAGGGAGAAGAGATGAACTACTTCGCAAAACGAATACTGGCAGCCCTCGTCGCCTGCGTCGCCCTCATGGCGTGCGGCGCCAAAGCCCAGGAAGTTGCGAAACTTCCTTACATGAATCCGTCACCGCATGACGCTTCAAGAGAAGGCGTCGCAACTTGTAAACCAGGCTCGCGCCATCCCGCGCCTTCATGTGCCAGCCTACGACTGGTGGAGTGAAGCTCTCCACGGCGTCGCTGTCAACGGCACAACGGAATTTCCCGAGCCCATCGGCCTTGCCGCCACCTTTGACGTGCCGCACATTCACGAGATGGCCACCGCCATCGGCATCGAAGGTCGCATTGTGTACACCAAGTCTGCGCACGACGGAAGTTCGGATATCTTCCACGGCCTCGACTTTTGGGCCCCCAACGTCAACATCTTTCGCGACCCGCGCTGGGGCCGCGGCCAGGAGACCTACGGCGAGGACCCCTTCCTCAGCGCCCATATGGCGGTCGCCTACGTCACAGGAATGCAGGGCAACAACCCGAAGTACTACCGTGTGATCTCGACGCCCAAGCACTTTGACGTGCACAGCGGACCAGAGCCTACCCGCCACTTTGCCGATGTGGACGTCAGCAAGCACGACATGGAAGATACGTACCTGCCGGCGTTTCGCGCCGCCATCGTGAAGGGCCATGCGGGGTCCGTGATGTGCGCCTACAACGCCATCAACGGGGCGCCCGCCTGCGCCAGCCCGTTCCTTTTGCAGCACACGCTGCGTGGCGCGTGGCAGTTCCAGGGCTATGTGGTTTCTGACTGCGGCGCCGTCCGCGACATCTTCGAAGGCCACCACTATCGCCCCACCCAGGCGCGGGCCTCTGCCATCTCACTGGAACGCGGCATGGATAATGAATGCATCGACTTCTTCGCAAAGGTGAAGGACGACCACGACTACAGGCCATACATCGAAGCGGTGCAGCAGGGTTATCTCTCTGAGCATGCCATTGACACCGCGCTTATTCGCCTGTTTACCGCGCGCATCCGCCTGGGCATGTTCGATCCGGCCTCGATGGTGCCGTACACAAAAATCGACGAGAAGCAGCTCGACAGCGCTGCACATCGCAATCTGGCCCGGCGTCTCGCCAATGAGTCCATGGTGCTGCTGAAGAATGACGGTGTGCTTCCGCTGAAGTCATCGGTGAAGCGCATCGCTATTGTCGGCCCGCTTGCGGATCAAACCGCCGTCCTGCTGGGCAACTACAACGGCATCCCCACCCACACGGTCAGCATGCTTGAGGGAATGAAGGCGGAGTTCCCCAACGCGGAGATCACTTATGTTCCAGGAACCCAGTTCCTCTCAAATCGGGGTGATCCCGTGCCCGCGTCGCTGCTCACCACGCCGGATGGCAAGCCGGGCCTCAAAGCCGAGTACAGCACAGGCCTGAGCCTCGGCCGGCGACCTACACCGGTCACCTCGCGTGTGGAACCCACTGTTGACCTGAACCCCAACAACCTTCCCGACCAGGTGAAAGGTCAGCCCTCGTTTGCCGTGCGATGGAGCGGGTTCCTCAATCCGAACGAAACGGGCGATTACCTCGTTGGTATCAGGGTCAATGGCTTCGGGCGCGTCGCACTCGGCGACAAACAGGTTGCGCAGGCGTCCGGCTCCGGCGCCAATCTTGGCCGGGTCCATCTGGAGAAGGGACACCCGGTGAAGCTGGAAGTCTTGTACGGGCAAAGGTCCGGCAGCAAGCCTGAGGCGCAGCTCATCTGGACGCCGGTGAAGAAGGGCCCTGATCCGGCCGCCATTGCCGCTGCGAAAAATGCCGACGTCGTCATTGCCGTGGTCGGTATTACCAGTCGGCTCGAAGGCGAGGAGATGGCGGTTGACCAGCCCGGCTTCTTCGGTGGGGACCGTACCAACCTCAAAATGCCGCAACCGGAGGAGGATCTGGTCCAGGCCGTGGCCGCTACCGGCAAGCCGCTGGTGGTGGTGCTCATGAACGGCAGCGCGCTCGCCGTCAACTGGGAAAAGGCGCATGCCAACGCAATCCTCGAAGCGTGGTACTCGGGCGAAGAGGGCGGAGCCGCCATTGCGGAGACACTGAGCGGAAAGAATAATCCCGGCGGACGCCTGCCCGTCACGTTCTACAAGAATGTCCATCAGTTGCCCCATTTCGAGAACTACTCGATGAAGGGCCGCACTTACCGATACTTCAACGGCCAGCCGCTCTGGCCGTTTGGATACGGGCTCAGCTATACGAAATTCAGCTACAGCGGCCTCACTCTGCCAACGGCGCCCATCAACGCCGGCGATCCGCTCGATGCCTCGGTGACGGTGACGAATACGGGAAAGGCCGCGGGTGACGAGGTCGTCCAGCTCTACCTGAAGTTTCCCGATGTCCCCGGAGCGCCGATTCGTGCCCTCCGCGGGTTCCAGCGCATCCATCTGGGCCCGGGCGCCAGCCAGACCGTTAAATTTCACCTGAAGCGGCGCGACCTCAGCATGGTCACTAATCTCGGAAACATCATCGTCGCGCAGGGCAAGTACACCGTGTCTGTCGGCGGCGGGCAACCTGGAACTGGAGCTCCGTCGGTCAGTGGCAACGTCGAGGTCAACGGCCAGATCATGCTGCCGGAATAGAGGGTGTGCGGTTCTGCGAAAACAGAGAGTGTCAGTCAGGCGGCTACAGGCTGCCGATACCGGCAGTTCCACATGTGAGCCTATCAGGCCGACGCTTGGTGAATGCATCGAGGCTCCATTGTGATGTTCCGGAAAGATGACCCGGATTGCAAAGGCTCTGTCTCGGCTGATTGCGTCACAGCTTTAGCTAATGGTCCGGACCCCGATATCACCCCTGCCTCGGCAGAAGCTCAGGCGCCGCGCGTCGTCATAGCGCGAAGTGTTCCGCTCGAAAAGCTGCGTCAGCTTATTGCGTGGCAAACGGAAGGGCGGGAGCAGGGCTTGCTGAGAGAACCCGCGTAGCCGTGCTTGGACTGGACTCGGCACCGGATCAGTAATCGTGTGTGCCGAACGGCCACCGTCACTGGTTCAGCAACGATCGCTTAACGGGTACACTGCGGCGCCCTGTCTTTCAGCGTAAGTCTTCCCATTTTTCCGTTTAACAGGGATAATGAGAAACGCAGAGTTGAAATCTAGCTAGTCACTGCATTTTCATATGGCTTATCGCAATCCTGATCAAGAAGAACTTCTCCGCCAAGTGCAGGCGGGCGAACGGTACGAAGGCCGTGGCCTGCTCAAAGTGTTCCTGGGCTATGCCTCCGGGGTCGGGAAGTCGGCTCGCATGCTCGACGAGGCACGGCGCCGGAAGGAAAGGGGGGAGGATGTTGTGGTTGGTGCAACCCAGCCTGTCCTCTCACCCGAAGTAACAAACCTGCTGCTCAAGCTGGAAGTCATTCCCCTGAAGACCCTGGATGAAATGCAGGTGATGGATGTTGCATCGATCCTCAGAAGACATCCCCAGGTCTGCGTAGTCGACGGGCTTGCCTACCACAATCATCCCTTGAGCTACCACACTGAGCGATGGGAAGACGTAAAAGAGTTGCTGGACGCTGGGATCTCAATCCTGGCTTCGGTTAACCTCCAATACATTGACGAATACAAGGAAAAGGTGGAGGAGATCACCGGCAAGCGCGTCGTTGAAGTTGTACCACTCGATTTCCTGAAGTCCGCGGATGAAATCGAGGTCGTTGATGCCCCGTCCGGGGTGGGGCTTCGGCACAAAGGTGAAATTTCGGAGCAGGCCGCGGTGCACCAGCAGAAGCTTGCGGAACTGCGGGAGATGTCATTGTTGCTTACGGCTGACATCGTGGACCATCAACTCGAAGCGTACATGCAACGTCACGGCGTGGAACAGCTTTGGGGGACTCAAGAGCGTGTCCTCGTGTGTGTCAAAGCGGGTGTCAATGCGCGCCAAATGATTGAAAGCGGCCGCCGCAATGCGGACCGGTTTCGGGGCGAGCTTTACGTGGTCAATGTCCGCCAGGGAATGCACTCTTCCAAAGACCAATCGGCGCTGGAAGAAAGTCTGCAATATGCACGTTCGCTGAGAGCGCGGGTTGAGGTGCTCGAAAAGGAGGAGTGGACCGCTGCGATCTTGAGGTTTGCGCACGAGCATCGGATTACGCAGATTTTCATTCATCACAGCAGAAACGAAAGCTGGCCCGAGCGGCTATTCGGCAGTGGCGTTGACCGGCTCATCAAGTCTGCCGAAGGAATCGACGTTCGAGTCTTCCCGCAATAAAGGATCTGAAATGCCGGAAAAAAACGGACGAGGTCATTTGAAGCTCTTGCTTGGTTACGCAGCAGGCGTGGGAAAAACCTATCGCATGCTCGAAGAAGCCCAGAAACTGAAACAACAGGGAGTGGATATCGTCATCGGATATTTCGAGCCTCATGTCCGACAAGACACCACAGATATGACTCAAGGGCTTGAAATAATTCCGCGGTGTAAGGTGACCTACCGCGGAAGGCAGTTCGAGGAGATGGACACCGAGGCCATTTTAAGCCGCCATCCGCAGGTTTGTGTGGTGGACGAGTACGC
>JARRJI010000256.1:0-9451 GCA_037379595.1 Acidobacteriota bacterium
TGCAGGATCTCGATGGCCGGGTTTGTGGCTCGCGCCTGGTTTACCGCGGCCGCAATCAGGTCGTAGCGCTTGCGCGGCTCGGCGGGATCGTAGGGGAAGAGAACGTACTTCTTCTGCGGATCGAGCCCCAGCGCGCGGCGGGCTTCGTCACGGTCGAGAGACCGGAACAGGTTGAGGTCCACGCCGTTCGGAATGACCAGGGCTGAAGGCAGGGCGAGTCTCGACTTCATCTCCTCGCTCTTCACAACGCTAGCGGAAACCATGCGCGCCAGAAGAAAGCTCGAAACCTGCATAAAGCGGCCAAAAGGCGTAATGCTGCCGTCACGGCGGGGCCGCCCGAGAACGTCGTCGCCCATGAATGAGACCACAACAGGCACTCGGAACTGGCAGCGCGCTACACAACCCGAGAGCCCGAAATGCGCGTGGATCAGGTCATACGGCTTCTGCCGCAGGCGCGTTCGCATCCGGCGGACGCCGCGCATGTAATTCCATCGGGACGCGCGGCCGTCGATGAAGAGCACGTCGAACTCCGCGCCGAGGGGCCGGAGCGATTCCATCTGCGCCTTGACAAAGCTGCCGTATCCGGGATCAGACTCCGTAGGCCAGAGGTTGGTGACAACGAGGACGCGATAAGGTTTCATGTCCTGTCATGCCGGGAGCTCGTCCCGGTGGGAAGCGGCGTCGCGCTCAGGAACGAGCTTCGGCGGCTATGCGCCCGCCGGACGCCGCCAAAACGATTTCAGCTGCGAAAGCGATAATGTGCCCGAAAGCAACAGGACCAGCAGGTAAGCCACGCTGCCCGCTCCGCAGGTGATACAGAGATAGACAAAGTTGCCGAGACCGGTTTTCGGCGCCGCCATCCAAGCGCGAAGCACCCAGATCGCCAGGGCCGCCAGCGCGCTTCCGGATGCAACCTTGAGCGCGAATAGACTGAGCGCCCGGTCGAGAACATCCCGCAGCTTGCCAAGGTTTCGGAAGTAAACAAACCCGCTGGCGATGATAACAGACGTAAGCATGCCGAGTGGGATTCCTTTTGCGCCCGTATGCAGGATCCCCACATAAAAAAGGTCGAAGGCGATGTTCAGCGAGTACTGGAAAGCTGCCAGCCGGAAGAAAACCGCTGCTTCGTTGCGGGCAAAGAGGTAAAAATTCATCAGCCGCACGCCCGCGTAGGGCAAAAGACTCAGGCAATAGTAAAAGAAAACAAGCGCCATCAGGGACGAAGCTTCGGAAGTGAAATGCCCACGCTCAAAAATCAGGCGGATGATGTTGTGGCTGAGCATCAGGCAAAACACCATGAAAGGCGCCACCAGCGCCACGCTGATTTCGATCGTGTCGCGCAGCGTGCTGCGGACCTCGGCAAACGCTTTGCGCGCCACAGCTTTGGAGAGCCGCGGCAATGCGGCCGTTCCGGTGCTGCCGGCAAGCACCTCGGCGATGGTGCTCATGATCTTGATTCCGTAGGCGAGCGCGGTAAGGGTTCCGGGCGGAAGAAACGAAGCGATGATCCTCTCGACAATCACCACGCCCTGCCAGGAGACCGCGGTCGCCATCTGGGCCAGCCCCGCTCCATGCAGGTTGCGAAAGGCTTCGCCCGAACCGCGCAAGCTGAGCGAGTAGCGGACACGGAACGAAATCAATAGCTGGCCGCTCATCGCTGCAAATTGCACCAGGTAGCCCGCCATGTACCCGAAGATGATGCTGTAGTAGTGGAAGCGGTGGAAACTGAATAGGATGCTGAGAACCACGGTGACATTTCGGAAGAAATTCGCCGATGCCGGAATGGCAAAATGATGCCGGCTGAACAGAAACGAACGGATAACCTCCGCCACGCCTGCGGGGATGATGATGATAAAGAGCCAGCGCGTCAGGCGGGTGGCAATCTGGGTTTGATTGGCGGTGAAGCCGGGAGCAACTCCTCGAATCAACCAGGGAGCTGCCAGTGCGCCCACGGCTGCCAGGGCGCTGAGTCCGAGGAAGACGAGATTGGCGGCATAACTAAAGCCGCGCCAGACTTCTTCCTCAGAGTGCTGCGCTTCAAGCGAAGAGAAAAAAGGGACCAGGGAGAACTGCCCGGTGGCGGAAATCAGGTTAGTGATGATGTAAGGAACCGTGAAAGCGACGTAAAAGGTGTCCGAAGCCTTCGACAGACCCAGGTTGGCGGCAATGCTGATTTCGACCAGGATGCCGGTCAGGCTGCCGAGGAAGGAGAAGACTCCCACGACCATCGAACTGCGGAACATTTGGCGTTTGGCTGACATGAGTCAAATGGTGATAAACCCGTATTATGCATGAATTAACCAGCTCGTGATGCTAAAGGCCTTCAGTGGCTGAAGCCACTTCATCTTCTCCGCTCTTGTTCGGCACTGATAAATCCGCGCCTGATGCTTCCCGCACTCGCCACCTCCTGCACCATTCAGGCTGAAAGGGCTATCGCGAAAGCGCGAAGGAGCGCCGTGCAGGATTCCCAAACTGTAAATCAGTGGGCCTGCGGTTGCTTTCCGCGTGCCGCCTCGATCCGTTCCACGATGAAAGGAGTTGAAACGACAAAAAGAAAGACCATCAGAACGGGAGAAGTCCCAAAATTGAATTCAAAGACTCCTTCAACCACAAAAGCCAGCCACGCTGCCAGGGCGCCGTCGACCAGCCAAAGGTTGGGGCCGGCGCGGCGGCGGGTTTTCCAGATGTTCCACAGGAGGGCCAGCATCAGCCAGATCCACGCCACCATGCACGGCAGGCCCCGCTCCGCTCCGAACTGGATGACGTTGTCGTGTAGATGCGAGTGATAGCCGGCGATGGGCGAGTAGCCCTTGGGGAGATAGAGATTGTAAACCTCTGGGATATTGTTGGGGCCGACGCCAACCCAGGGATGAGCCTTCATCATGCGAAGTCCGGCATGCCACATCTCGAAGCGAATGGCAAGGGCGGGATCCTTCGTCGGGTGGAGCGCCAGGTAGAGCCGCTCATGGACGACCCGGGGAGCGAAAATATACATCAGGATTGCAAGAACGGGGAGGGCCAGCACCCATTTCGGCTTCCAGCGCCACAACAGATAGACTATAGCAAAAAAGCACCCCAGCCAGACCCCACGCGTTAGGTTGAGAATGATCGAGAGGGCAACAATCGCCGTTAGAACCCACCAGATGCGCCTGGGTTTCATGGAAAATAGGAGGAATGCCACCAGGAAAACAAACACCAGCATCTGCTGGCCGCCGAAGTTCATCCAGTCTCCCATGAAGCCGGTGATGCGTGTATCGGTCATGTAGAAATAAACGTGGTGGGGGTGCTCCACAAGAACCATGCTGAATTGCCTGACGAACTGAACCGCCGCAACCACCGCGACGATTGCCGCCTCAACGAAGAGCCCCTGCCAAAGCCAGCGCAGATGCCTGTCGGTCGTAACAAGATTCACTGCCATCAGAATGATCAGGAACAGGACCAGCTTTCTGACCGCAAACCAGCCAGTGTCGCGATTGGTCGCGTAAAAAACCGAGATCACGGTGAAAAGGCAGAAAAGAATCAGCGGAAGCTTAATGCGTGGAAAAGCGATGGACGGGCGATTCCGCAGAACATGAATGGCGTATAAGAGACCTGCAAGAGCCAGGAATGCCTGGGTGACGGCAATAGAAAAGAGATAGGTAAGAACCGACAGGCTAAAGAAGATCGCCGCCCAGCGGGCGAAGGTCGTTTGGGGAAGTTCCGCGCGGACAGCCCCGACAAGATTGTCAATCGTCTCCACTCAAGAGTTGAGACTGTATTCAACTTCGGCGATAATTTCAAGAGGGAAGGTGATTTGAGCCGAATTGCGCTGGTTCTCGGGCACCGGCAACCTGTACACACGGAGGCTGTGGGCTTCTAATGCTAATCGGTTAGATGGTGGAGAGTAAGTGGTTGTTGGAGTGGCGTTTCTTGACAGGGACGACCCGCAAGCTATAATTAGAGGTTTGAATTAGTGAGGCCACAGTGTTAATTACCCGCCAGGAACTGGAGCTTCACCGTGTAACGGTATCGAGGACCTACCTTCCCGGCGCTCTGGAATATCAAGAGGCCAAATTCCGCCAGGCAGGGCCTCTGAAGGTGAGTGCGGTGGCGGAGTTGGCGGGAGACGAAATTCGAATTCGCGGGCACATTTCTGTACGCCTGGAGGCTGCCTGCGACCGATGCCTGGACGGGGCAGAGATACCGGTCGAGCGCGATTTCGACTTGCCGTACCGGCCGATGCAAGAAATCGCCCGTGAAGAAGAATTCGAAGTTGCGAAAGACGAATTGGAAGTCGGTTTCTTTTCGGGGGAAGGCGTAAACCTGGACGACGTGGTAAAGGAACAAGTGATTTTGTCCATTCCCATGAAGATTGTTTGCCGGCCTGACTGTCTGGGCCTTTGCCCCGTGTGCGGAGTAAACCGCAATACTGAGCGGTGCAGTTGCTCCGCGCAGCACGAAGATTCCCCCTTTGCTTTCTTGAGGAAAAAGTAAGACAGGGGACGAGTGGAGTTGGGCTTGAAGGGGTTGGTGTGTGGGCGGCCAACCGACTGCGCTCGGTGCCCACGCGTAACAAAACTGGACTTTCCAGGAAATGAAAAAACAGCAAGGCGACTTGCTCTGAGGGAAGAAGATAAGATGGCAAACCCGAAACGACGACATTCAAAAGCGCGGCGCAACCGGCGGCGTGCCCATGACCACTTGAAAAGACGGGCTCTTTCCGAGTGCCCGAACTGTCATGAAAGGAAAATGCCCCACCACGCATGCCCGCGATGCGGTTATTATAACGGGCGGGAAGCGATTCTGGTGGAAGAAGCAGCTTGACGGATTTGCGCTCACAGGTATTGCCTGACCTGACTCATAAAGACTATTCCCTGGTGGCTTTTTAGACCATGCACTCGATTGCCGTTGATGCAATGGGATCGGAGACAGCTCCCCTGCCTGAGATTGAAGGTGCAATTCAGGCCGTGCGAGCCCGTTACGCAAGAGTCATTCTCGTAGGACCGCAGGACGTGCTCAGCCGTGAACTGGCCCGGCGAGGCGCGCAAAATCTCAAGATCGAGATCATGAATGCGTCCGAAGTCATAAAGATGGAGGATGAGGCCGCCAAAGCCTTCCGCCGCAAGCGCGACTCTTCCGTTCGAGTGGCCGCCCGGCTGGTTCGCGATGGCAAGGCAGATGGATTGATCAGCGCCGGAAATACGGGCGCGGTGATGATGACGGCGAAAATCCTGCTGGGCACGTTGGAGGGAGTAGACCGCCCTGCGCTCGCCCAGGTTTTCCCTTCATCGATAAACGGCAAGGTCACCGTACTTCTGGACGTCGGCGCCAACGTGGATTGCAAGCCCTTGCACCTGGAACAATTTGCGGTGATGGGGGAAATCTATTACCGGGTGATCTTTGGAGTAGACAAGCCCCGTGTGGGTCTGCTTTCGAACGGTTCGGAACCGCATAAGGGTAATGAAGTAACCCGCGAGGTCCTGGCGCGTCTGAATGAGATGAAGTTGAATTTTGCTGGCAACGTCGAGGGTCACGATCTTTTCAATGGAAGAGTGGACGTCATCGTGGCCGACGGTTTCATCGGCAACGTCGCGCTGAAAATCAGCGAAGGGCTTGTAGATACCGTGGGGAGCCTGCTGAAGGAAGCTCTGAGCTCTGGCCAGTACGCCCAGCTCAAAAATGGGCTACCTGCTTTCGAGAAAGGCCTTCGAACGGATGAAAAAGCGGCTGGATTACTCCGAGTACGGAGGAGCGCCGCTGCTGGGTGTCAAGGGAGTTTGCATTATCTGTCACGGCGGCTCAAACGCCAACGCAGTGAAGAACGCGATTCGTGTAGCAGCGGAGTTTTCTGAAGGGCGCGTGAACGAAAAGATTGAGCGCGAACTGGCAGTTGCTTCGCTCAGCAAAAATTAAAGGAATCTAAAAGGGGATTTCAGGAGCCAGAATGGTTGCAACGGGCATCTTGGGCACAGGTTCAGCACTGCCCGAGAAGGTAGTCACCAATTTCGACCTCGAAAAACTTGTTGATACTTCTGATAAATGGATCACGGAACGAACCGGCATCAAGGAAAGGCGCCAGGCGGCTCCGAACGAAACAACCTCATCTCTCTCGGTTCAGGCCGCACAGAAAGCCTTGAAGATGGCCGGCATCTCGCCTGAACAGCTTGACCTGATCATCTGTTCAACCATCTCTCCCGATATGCCGTTGCCCGCAACTGCTTCCATCATCCAGCGTGAATTGGGCGCGGGAACCTGCTGTGCTTTTGACCTGGCGGCGGCCTGCTCGGGCTTTCTTTTCGGGCTGACGGTGGTGGACCAGTTCGTGAAAACTGGAAAGTCAAAATACGCGCTGGTCATTGGCGCCGAACTGCTCTCGCGATACCTGGATTACCAGGACCGCGCCACCTGCGTCATCTTCGGCGACGGAGTCGCGGCGGGTGTGCTGGGTGCGGCCAACTCTTCGTCGGGCATTCTGGCGTCTGAAGTTCACACGAACGGGACCTATGCGGACCATCTCTTTATCCCTGCCGGCGGGACAGCGCGGCCAGCCAGTTGCGAGACCGTCCAGTCCCGCGAACATTACATCAAGATGCGCGGGAATGAACTGTTCAAGGTTGCCGTGCGCAGCCTGGAAGAGGTTTCGCGCCGTGTGATCGAGGAGGCACAGGTGCAACCCGAGCAGATCGACCTGTTCATTCCTCACCAGGCCAATCAGCGCATTACCGAGGCCGTACGGGAACGATTGGGGTTGCCTGCCGAAAGAGTCTATTCTAATATCAGTCGCGTGGGCAACACTTCGTCCGCTTCCATTCCCATATGCCTCGATGAATGTGTGCGCAGTGGGCGGGTCAAGAAAGGTGATCTGATTCTGATGTCCGCGTTCGGGGCAGGAGTAACATGGGGCTCGGTCTTATTGCGTTGGTAGGATGAGAATGGGCGCGCCATAAAGCGAGAGCACCCAGGCGTTCTGCTTCTCTGCCTCAGAAGACTCTTGGAGATTTGCTGTTGACTGAGATAGCGTTTCTTTTCCCAGGACAAGGTTCACAGGCGCCCGGCATGGGCCGTGAACTGGCTGAGCACTTTGCCATGGCCCGGGAGGTTTTCGAAGAGGCGGATACGGCGCTGGGTTTTTCGCTTTCCAGGCTGTGCTTTGAGGGTCCGGCGGAGGAATTGCAACTTACGGCCAACACCCAGCCTGCAATCCTTGCTGTTTCGGTTGCGGCGGCACGAGTGCTGAAAGCGAAGGGCATTCAGCCTGATTACGTTGCCGGTCATAGTCTGGGCGAGTACTCTGCTCTGGTGACCGCGGGCGCGCTCAAATTGTCCGATGCTCTGCGCCTGGTTCGCAAGCGCGGCGAGTACATGCAGGAAGCGGTTCCCGTGGGCCAGGGAGCCATGGCGGCGCTGCTGGGTCTTGAGGCCGGCATGGCCGATGATATTTGTCGTGAGGCAGCCGGCGGCGAAGTGGTTTCCGCGGCCAATTTGAATTCGCCGTCGCAGATTGTCATTGCCGGGCATCGGGCCGCGGTCGAAAGGGCCGTCGAGATTGCCAAGCAGCGCGGAGCCAAACGTGCCGTGCTGCTCAATGTCAGCGCTCCTTTCCATTGCAGCTTGATGAAACCGGCTGCGGACCGGCTGGCAGATGACCTGGATGAGGTGGAAATTCTCGACCCGCGGGTTCCGTTGGTGAACAACGCGGATGCGGCGATTGTTCATACTGCGGAAGCCGCTCGGGATGGTCTGAAGCGGCAGGTTACGTCTCCGGTCCGATGGACGGATTCCATGCTCGCGCTTCGCAAGGAGGGTGTGGACCTGTTTGTCGAGGTTGGACCCGGAAAAGTGCTTTCCGGGCTGATGCGACAGATCGACCGCGAAGCGAAAGCGTTGCGCGCGGGCGACCTGGCTTCGCTGGAAGAAGTGCTCGGGTCGTTGCAGCCACAGTGACAATCCAGGGCCTGGCGGGTTGCGATGGTGCAGTCGCCCGGCTTATTCTAAATTTCGAGTGTGCTTATGAGCTTAAACGGACGCATTGCAGTTGTTACAGGGGCCGCGCAGGGGAACGGACGCGCGTGTGCTCTGGTTCTTGCGGAAGCCGGTGCGGATGTTGCTCTGGCCGACCTCAACACTGAACGACTCGGGGCCGTCGCCAAAGAAGTCGAAGCAATGGGGCGGAAAGCGATCGTTCTGAACCTTGACGTCTCGAACACAGAGTCAGTCTGCTGATGAGGATGAAAGCTGAAGATTGGGACACAGTCTTGCGAATCAACCTGGATGGCACCTACCATTGCATCAAGGAGGTGCTTCCCGGCATGGTCCGACAGCGTTTTGGTCGCATCGTCAACCTCGCTTCGGTGGTCGCTCAGGCGGGCAATGCCGGCCAGGCGAATTACATCGCCTCGAAGGCCGGAGTGATCGGGCTGACCAAGGCCGTAGCGTCTGAAGTCGCTCGAAGAAACATCACAGTGAACGCGGTTGCACCGGGCTTTATTGCAACCCCTATGACGGAAAAACTGCCGAACGATGTCCGTGATAAATTATTGACCATCATCCCCGTTGGCAGAATGGGAACCGACCGTGACGTTGCTTACGCGGTAAGATTCCTCGCCTCGGAAGAGGCGGGTTATATTACAGGCCACGTGCTCAATGTCAACGGTGGCATGTACATGTCTTGATCGCAGCCTGGGCTTGGTTCGCCCGCGGCGCGAGATTGCAGAGACGAAAGGGAAACAGGACCTTTCGGCGGATGAATAAGATGTTGCAGCGCCGGAGTTTATGTCCGGCATTCCACCCCGAAGGGTGGCACAACGAGCAAACTCAGTTCCCAAACCCAGAGCCGGAGGTTTCCGGGCGGTGGTTGGAGAGTAGAAGGAATGATTTTTGCCGCAAGGCGTTACTGTGCTGCTTCGATGTCGGAAGTCAGCAGGGGAAGTGGGCGCTTGACGCCCCGCCCACGCAAAGTTAGAATAGCCAACCCCATGAAGGGTCAGGAGGATAGATAAATGGCTTCACCTGAAGAAAAGGTTAAGCAGATTATTGTTGAGCAGCTTGGAGTCGATGAAGCAGAGGTTACCCCCACGGCGCACTTTGTGGACGACCTTGGGGCCGATTCGCTGGACATCGTGGAGTTGGTGATGGCGTTCGAGGAGGCGTTCGAGATCGAGATCCCCGATGAAGACGCCGAAAAGATCCAAACGGTCAAGGATGCCGTCGACTACATTCAGGCCCACGTAAAGCCCGCGAAAAACTGAAGGCACCGGCCCACAGGAGGAAAGATCTTGGCGCGAAGAGTCGTCGTGACAGGGGTTGGCCTGGTTAGCGCGCTGGGGGTGGGAACCGAAGAAACGTGGCAGAATCTGCTCGCTGGAAAGAGCGGCGCGGCCACGATCACGCACTTCGATACCACAGGCTTCCCCGTCACATTCGCAGCAGAGGTCAAAGGTTTCGATCCGCTTCGCTTCGTCGAAAGGCGCGA
>JARRJI010000257.1:0-6855 GCA_037379595.1 Acidobacteriota bacterium
TCGAAGCTGGTCACGGTGGCCCGAAGCGGGGTCAGCGCAGAGCAACTTGAAGCCGCGTTGCGGCGGAATGCGCCGCCCGTCATCGCGCGCGTGGAGCGTGACCGGCTGCTGCTGGACCTTCGGACGGTCTTTGAGGAACAGGACGCGGAGATCGTTCGTGCCTTCGAGCGGCTTGCGTGAGGCAGCGATTTTGCATCTAACTCGGGGGAAGGTTGACCCCTGATTGCGAGGACCACGGTCTGGGAGGGTAAGGGGAAAAGTGACTGAGCAACCAAATCAATCGCGAAAGACACGATGGGCTGGAGTAACGGCGGGTTTGCTGGTTGCAGTGATTGCATTCGGCATCGGAACCGCGCAGGCGCGCAAGAAGAAGAAGGCAGGACCGCCTGCCGACCTGGCCGGGCATGTTGGCTGGCTGGGCAAACAGCTTTACGGACTGTCGATCGACGATGCAAAACCCATCACGGCTGAAATCCAGAAACTGGTCCTGGCTCATCTGAACACATGGATCGCCGGCCGGTCGCCAAACATCGTCCAGGTACGTGAGGAACTCGATAACGCCTTTGCGAAACTACAATATCCGGCGGTCGGAACAGCTTCGGCATTCAAAGCGCCGTGGAAAGGGATGGAGTTGATCGGCGCCGGTTACACGCTGGGGTGGAGTGACATCTGGCGCGTCAACGTCCTGGTGATTTACGAAAACAAGAACGGCCACAGCCGCCAGATTGCGATCACCAACTTTGTCCCGCGCACCGACCTGCATTATGCGATCCTGCCCGTCTCCGGAACGGGCAATTTCCGTTTCCTGGCCTATGGGTGGAGGCTGGGGATGAGCAGTCCCCGCCTGACCGCCGTCCTCTATTCTTTCGACGGCAAGAAACTCGAATCCCAGTGGAAGACGCAGGACCTCTTTGCGGGAAAGCTTACAGTGAGCAACAGTACACTGGTGATCCGCTACCTGAAATTGTCCGAGTATATCCACGAGACCCAGCAGGGCCACTACCCTCCCCAACCGTGGTTCTCACAATCAGGAGTCAACTTCCCCCCGGAATTAGATGCAAAATCGCTGCCTCACGCAAGCCGCTCGAAGGCTCGAACGATCTCCGCGTCCTGTTCCTCAAAGACCGTCCGGAGGTCCAGCAGCAGCCGGTCACGCTCCACGCGCGCGATGACGGGCGGCGCATTCCGCCGCAACGCGGCTTCAAGTTGCTCTGCGCTGACCCCGCTTCGGGCCACCGTGACCAGCTTCGATCCACGCGCGCGATGACGGGCGGCGCATTCCGCCGCAACGCGGCTTCAAGTTGCTCTGCGCTGACCCCGCTTCGGGCCACCGTGACCAGCTTCGAAGCAAGCGCGTGCCCCGGCGTCGAGCCGCCGCCCATCACTGATTCTCCATCTTCAACGCGGGCGGAGAAGGATGAAATCTTTGAGAGCTTATCAGCGAGCGAAGCCGCACGCTCTGCCAGATTTTCAATTGGCAGCCGCATCATGCGCAGCGCCGGAACCGCATCGAGGTTTCCGTCCAGGTAGAGGCGAACCGTCGCTTCCAGGGCCGAGATCGTAAGCTTGTCCACGCGGAGGGCTCGGAACAGGGGGTTCCTGCGAATGCGATCCAGAAAATCCCGTTTGCCGGTAATCACTCCGGCCTGAGGTCCACCCAGCAGCTTGTCTCCGCTGAACGTCACTGCATCCACGCCTTCCTTCAGGCTGGCGCCTACCGGCGGTTCGTCCGGAATACCCAACGGACTGAGATCAATCAGGCAGCCGCTGCCCAGGTCTTCGATCAGGGGCAGATGGTGCTGGTGCGCCAGCGCGGCCAGTTCCCGGAGCGCGGGCCGTTCGGTGAATCCCACAACGCGGAAGTTGCTTGGGTGCACGCGCAGCAGCGCTTTGGTGTTTTCATTAATTGCACCGGCGTAATCGGCCAGCCGAGTCCGGTTGGTGGTTCCCACTTCCCGCAACGTGGCGCCGCTCTTGGCGCAGATGTCGGGGATGCGGAACGAACCGCCGATCTCGATCAGTTCGCCGCGCGAGACAATGACTTCACCGCCTTCAGCAAGCGTGTTTAACGTAAGGAAGACGGCAGCAGCATTGTTATTCACCACCAGCGTCCGCTCCGCGCCCACCAGTTCCGCAAACAGGCGGTCGGTGTGAGTGTCGCGCTTTCCCCGTCTTCCTTCTTCCAGCTCGTATTCGAGGTTCGAATAGCGGCCAGCGATTTCAGCCAGATGCTCGATAGCTTTCGGGGCGAGCGGAGCACGGCCCAGGTTGGTGTGAAGGATGACGCCGGTGGCGTTGATGACAGGTTGGAGAGAGTATCCCGCCAAATCCCTCGCGGCCGCAACAATCTCTTTCTCCAGCTCTCCGGGCGAGAAGGAATCGACCGTTCCGTTGGTAATGCCTTCCCGCAAACCCCGCAGGATGTTCCGGGTGGCCTCGAGAACAACCCGATGGCCCAGCTCAGCTTCAAGCTGCTTCACTGTCTCCCGGGCCAGTAACTCATCGACGGGCGGAATCTGCCGCAGCATCGCCGCCGCAGCGTTGGCATTGCTCTCGTTTCCCATAACGGCGCTCCCTGGCCCTCCGGCCGGCGGGCAACTCCAAACTGCACATTGCTTGGTCATTTCAACACAAGAAGCGCTAGAGGGTCAACTGAACCCGCTCCGCTCACGGAAAGGGCTGTGCCGGCGAACGTCCCGGTTCTTTTGGATTAGTGCTCCGCGCCTTGGGGGAGTTATAATGGCGTATCAGGCACTCCCGCGTGAGGTTCCCCGGCAACGGCCGATGCGGAATCGACGGGCCGCGAAGAAGCTTTCCACTGTGCGATTTCTCAAATGTTGAATCCAAGTCAAAATCTCAGGAGTTTCCATGAAACCAATCACTCGTGCGTTACTTAGTGTCAGTGACAAGACTGGAATTGTTGATTTCGCTTCCGGCCTCTCCAAACTGGGCATCGAAATCGTCTCGACGGGCGGCACAGCAAAGCTCTTACGCGAGAGCGGCGTGAAGGCTCGCGACGTTTCTGACCTGACCGGCTTTCCGGAGATGCTCGACGGCCGTGTTAAGACGCTGCATCCCAAGGTCCATGGCGGCATTCTGGCCATCCGGTCGAATCCCGATCACATGGCTGCGTTGAAAGAACATCAGATCGGCGTGATTGATCTTGTCGTCGTTAACCTCTACCCCTTCGAAAAGACCGCCGCCAAGCCGGATGTGAAATTCGAAGAGCTGATCGAAAACATCGATATCGGTGGGCCAACGATGATCCGCTCGGCCGCCAAGAATTTTGAGGATGTCGCCGTCGTGGTTGACCCGGCCGACTACACCGCCATCCTTGAGGAGGCCACGAAAAACGGCGGGCTTGACCGCGAGACACGCCTGCGCCTGGCGCGCAAGGCTTTCGCCACCACTGCGGCCTACGACGGTTTCATTTCCACCACCTTGCAGCAGCGCGCGGAGCCGGGCCTGCCGAAGAATTTCCATCTGAATTTCGAGAAGGTCATGGACCTGCGCTATGGCGAGAACCCGCATCAGAGCGCCGCGCTCTACCGCAACAGCGCCGCCGCGGGCCGCGGGCTTGCGAACGCTCCCCAGCTTCATGGCAAGGAGCTTTCCTACAACAACCTCGTCGATTTGGAGGCGGCATGGCGGGTTGCACAGGAATTCACGGAGCCGCTCACGGCCATTATCAAGCACACCAACCCCTGCGGCATCGCCATCGGCAAGACGCTGGCGGAAAGCCACGAGCGTGCGCTTGCGGGCGATCCGATCTCGGCATTCGGCTCGGTGATCGCTGTGAACCGGAAGCTCGACCTGGTCACGGCCGAGCAGATGGCAAAGATGTTTGTCGAAGCCATCATCGCTCCCGGGTTTGAACCCGACGCGCTCGAGCGGCTGAAGGCCAAGAAGAATCTCCGCCTGATTGATATGTCGGCAACGGCCGGCGACGAATACGGCCCGCAACTGAGGGCTGTGGGCGGAGGGCTGCTCGTCCAGACTCCCGATACCATGGGAGCGAAGCCCGAAGAGTGGAAATGCGCCACCAAACGCAAGCCCACGGAAGAAGAGATGCGAGCCCTGGTGTTTGCATGGCGCGTGGTCAAGCACGTTAAGTCCAACGCCATCGTTTTCGGGCGCGAAGGCATGATTGTCGGTGTCGGCGCCGGCCAGATGAGCCGCGTGGATGCCGCCAAGCTGGCGGCAATGAAGGCTCGCGACCTGAAGCACGACCTGAAAGGAACTGTGCTGGCTTCCGACGCGTTCTTCCCCTTCCCGGATGGCGTGGAAGAGGCCGCCAAAAACGGGGCCACGGCCGTGGTTCAGCCAGGTGGTTCCGTTCGCGACAATGAAGTGATCGAAGCTGCTGATCGCCTGGGGATGGCCATGATGATGACCGGCATCCGGCACTTCCGCCACTAATAACGTGCATCAAAGTTGGCAGCCACGGTCAGCTTTCAGGGTGCTGGCCGTGGGCCTCTGCCACGGAAGAGCTTGCCGCTCGGTCTAGCTGCGATTTACTCGGATTATTGATGGATTGATGAGTGCTGGACGGCAAAGGCGTGCGGATTCATCTGTGCCGTGAGGGGCTTCCCCTCCTCTACTTCGATCCTCACCGTGCCTACGGAATTCCCCTACCCCTTCGAGGCGTAGTAGCCCTCGCGGGCGACGATGCGGTACTTGACCTTCTTGCCCTTCGGGTTGGTAATGGTTAGGGGATTCCCCTGCGCGTCCACCAGTTCCACTTTCAGCTTGTGATACTTACCATCCTTGGTGTCGTTCGTGGGGATAAAGCCCAGGCTATACTCATGGCGAAGCTGGCCGGAAACCTGCCGGTAGATGTCCGGCAAAGCGCCTTCGAAGCGCGGGAAATAGGCTTGTCCGCCCGAGTACCTGGCAATCGAGCTGAGTGCGTTGCGCGCCTGAAGCGTGTCGATCGAATCGCCGTAGCGAATCGTAACCCACTCCAGGATACTGACCGGATAGATCGGCGTGTTGGAACCCTTGGCGATCTTCAGCATCTGACCATAGGTCAGTTTGCTGAACGTATCGATCCCGGTACAGATTGCCACAATGGCCTTGCGCCCCCCGATATTCCTCATGCGATTGATGGTGAACGACAGGGCGTCGTACAGGTTGCTCTCGCTGAAGCCGGGGACTCGCAGCGTGTCGAGCGCCGAGCGGACCTGATAGCGGTCGTGCGTAAAGTCCGTCAGAATGTGCGGCTGCATATCGAAATAGACCGCGGCCACCCAATCATGCGGCTTCATGAAGTTGAGGAAACCGTAAGCATCCTGGAGGGCAAGGTACAAATAACCCCACCACTTGTTGCTGAACTCGATCAACAAGGTAACGGTGATGGGAGCTTCTGCCGTAGAAAAATTGGTGATGGATTGCGGCACACCGTCGTCCAGCACCTTGAAATTGCTTTTTTTCAGCCCGGTAATCGGATCGCCGTTCTTGTCGGTCACCAGCACATCGACGTTCACCAGGTTCGATTGAGTTGAAAGTGTGTAGACCTGATTCGGGTTAATCTTCTCCGGCTGCTTTTCCTGCGGTTTCTGCGGAGGAGCCTGCTGGGGGGACTTCTCAGGCTGTTCCGAGGGCTGCTTTTGCGGCTGCTGCGGGATGTTTGGCTTTGCCGACTTCTTGGGGGCGTAAACCGTCTCGCCCGGCGAAGGGCTCGGTCCCTGCTGCGCACGCGCAACCAGGCTTGTCCCCAGAATCCACAGACCGGCAGCCGCACATGTCACCGCGGCGGCGCAAACAACCTTCTTCTTAACGCTCTTCATAGCAGGCCTTCCCCCCTTCGCTTATCATGCCATTGCCAGGCACAACGGTCAACTCAAGAGGACTGCACCGGCAGGGCTGAAACGGAGCTTACTCTCCCCCCTCAGCTTCCCGAACCTGGAAAGCGGAACAGTGTTTGTGCTCCATGGTCCTTTCATTCGATAATCGTTGATGGATTCAAATGCCTGCAAAGATAGCGTAGCAGAGGCTTAAGTTTGTAAGAGTTCGGAGGCGTGCATGAACGTTTGGCCCGGCGAACCCTACCCACTTGGAGCGACGTGGGACGGTTCGGGAACCAACTTCGCTCTCTTTTCGGAGATCGCCACGGCCGTTGAGGTCTGCCTGTTCGACGGCGAAACGGGAAATAGCGAAACGGGAAGAATCAGCCTGACCGAACAGACCGACCTTGTCTGGCACGCTTATCTGCCGGAGGTTGGGCCGGGGCAACGATATGGCTATCGCGTCAGCGGGCCCTACGAGCTTGCCGAAGGGCACCGATTCAATCCTGCCAAGCTGCTGCTCGACCCTTACGCCAAGTGCATCGACCGGGAGCTGGAGTGGAGCGACGCGGTTTTTGGGTATCAAATCGGAAACCCTGACGAAGATCTGAAAATGGACCTGCGCGACAGCGCCCCGGAGATGCCCAAAAGCGTGGTGATTAATCCCGGCTTCGACTGGCAGGGCGACAAGCCGCCGCGGATTCCTCTGCACAAGTCGATCGTCTATGAGCTTCATGTGAAAGGGATGACGGCACGGCATCCGGAAGTACCTGCCGGGCAGCGAGGCACCTATGCCGGGCTGGCCCACCCGGCCGTCGTCAACCACCTCCGCGCGCTCGGCATCACCGCGGTTGAACTGATGCCGGTGCACCATTCGGTTCCCGAACGGTACGTGGTCGAACGCGGTCTGACCAACTACTGGGGTTACAACACCATCGGCTATTTTGCTCCCCACATCCGTTTTGCCGGCGCGGGACCGCTGGGCCGACAGGTGGACGAATTCAAGAACATGGTGAAGACGCTGCACCAGGCCGGGATCGAGGTGATTCTCGATGTCGTCTACAACCAC
>JARRJI010000258.1:0-6132 GCA_037379595.1 Acidobacteriota bacterium
GCCCCTTTCGGAGGCTTGGCGGACCTGGGCGGGCTGCTTTCCCACGGCTCGCGCCATGGGCTAAATTCTGTCGCCGCTCCGCGGCTTTCGCGAACGCGCAGGGATTCATCCGTGCCGCCAGCGGTCGGGTGAGGGTTTTTTCGCCACATTCACAGCGCCCGCACACATCGCCAGACAGCGCGACTTATACGCCACCCGCGCGCCGCTCGTTCTTGGATTTAGCTGCTTGAAGATGGATGGATGAATTTCTCTAGGTACTTTTTCCAGTAAGACTGGTTTTTTAAGTCAGTAAAGGTGGGGCCAATTGGTATGGACTTGAGCGGCATCTCCTCAAGTGGAGGCTGGGCGTCGTGAAGCACGAGCTGACAAATCGGGCTGCCACAGTAAAGCGAGTAGCGCGGTCCTCCGGGGTTGAGGTCCGCGGTTGTCTAGCGATGTGCGCTCACAGTGTTGTATTCCAGCGCCAAGTCAGGCTCCGGCGATTCCTCATTAACGTCCGGTCCCGTCACGCTCCGTGTCAAAACAAGAGCCGCAGACCGCAAAAACGGCGGACTGCGCAACCTTGCTACCGGTTACCGAAGCGGCCACGCTCAGTGATGTTCTGACCGTGGGTTCTTCTTGAGCAAGGTAGCGCGAACCTCCGGTACTGAGGTCCGCGGGTTTTTCTGCCGTGCTTCCGCCGCACCCCGGACCGGAACAAAAGCCGCAGACCGCAACTTCGGCGGTCTGCGCTGCCCACTCTATGCCGCGGCGGCTTTCGCTTTGCGGCGCGCGGGCCGGCGAATCTCCTGAAACTGATTGATGCGCACAACGCCGCCCGGAAGAATGGCGCGGATTTCGAGTTCACCGCCCATAGCTTCGATCATCTTCCGAAGCGTGCTGATCAGCATATCGGTGCGCTTCTCAACCTTGGAGACGGCGGCCTGATTGATGTGCAGGTTCTCCGCCAGAGACTCCTGCGTAAGCTTCAAAGCCTCGCGAAGCTCGTCCAGGGCCATTTCCGCGATCATTTTGTCAGCCTTGGCCTGGGAGCGGGCGCGGGCAGCAGGTGACATTTTCGCCTGGAGTTCCTTGAAATTCTTAGCCATCGGTCAATCCTTCCTTTCGCAATGCGGCCAGATGCTCATCGAAGAGCTTGTCCGCAGCGGGAACGAATTTTTCATACCACCTGTCATCGCCGGTCTTGTCGCCGCCGATCAGCAGGATCGCACACCGTCTCGGGTCAAACGCATAAAGCACTCGATAGGGACGACCGGCGTGCTGAACGATCAGCTCCTTCATGTTGGGATGCCTTGATGAAGCAATGGGGCGGAGTGTGGCCGTCTCAATGCCGGGCCGAAGCACTGGAGCAGGATCACCTTGGCGTTGATGTCTTCCTGTTCATCTTCCGAAAGCTCGCTCCACCACATCGCGAATTCGTCCGTGAACTCGACATCCCATTCCACACAAGGAATATAACTCCAATGGAATATTGATGTCAAGAGGACTGCCTTTGCCGCGGGGTTGTTGACCGTCTGAACTGGCGAACCCACGGCATGAAAGGCATCACGACCCGCCCGCCGAAGCCCCACGGATAGGTGGTGCCGTCCGCGGCCACGCCTTCAGGCCCGGAGGGCCGTAAGAATTTAGCCCATGGCGTAAGCCGTGGGACTCAATTGGCCTCACAATCGTCACGAGCCCCGGAAGGGGCGAAAGACAATGGCTCAGCGCCATCGACGCATTTTCGTTCCAGGGGGGCTTCTTTAAAAAGAACGGCGTTGATTTTGACGACCGGCAAATCCGACAATAATTTCTTTCGCCCCCCGGGGCTTGGCGGATCTGGGCTGGCATGCTTTCCCACGGCTTGCGCCATGGGCTAAATTCTGTCGCCGCTCCGCGGCTTTTTGCGGACGAACAATCTTCCGTCCCCCTGCGAGGTCCGATTTCTGGACTCCGCTTATCGGAGACACCGGCGTTACGGGTGGTGAAGCGAAGCTTTTTGGTCCGTGGCGCGAACAGTGTGTTACGATCCCCACATAGGCACAAGAACCGGGATCAAGAGAGCCAACTCAGGAGGGGCCAATGGACGCATCACCCTCGGGCAGCATCCTGATTCACCTGGTGGACGGAACCCGCCAGCCGCTTCCTTCCAGCGCAAAATGGTCCGCCACGATCTTTGACGGCCGCTCGCCGAGCGAGCGCCACACTTTCGACATCAGTGGAAAAGGTTCCGCGGAACTCGTCAAGGGGCTCCCTTATTTCGACAATTTCTTTGACGGTTACTCGGTGATCGTCAACGCGGAGGGTTATCTGGGCGCGGCCTGGAGACCCGTCAACATCTTTCCCGCCAAACCCGTGACCGCCAGCCTGATGCTGATTCCAAGGGGCGGGCGCGTGAACTTCCGCGGAGCCACCTGGCAGGCCCTGAGCGCGCTTCGGCCTCGCTTCGCAGAGATCCTTTCCGGGGGTAGAAGCGATGCGCAGAGCCGGTACGCGGAGTTGATGGAAAAGTCCGGCGGCCTGCCGCTGGCCTGCCTGCTGAACCTTCTGACCGCCATGTCCCAGATCACGCTGCCGAGCGGCAAGGCCCCCACCGACTACACCTGGCAGCCGATCTGGGACGATCCGCGCTTCCCCATGAAGCAGGACCGCTTCTATGCCTACGTCGACCGCGCTTTGATCGCCGACGTCAGGGAGTCCGCGCGGCTGGGAGCGTTCAGCGAGGAAAAGGACCCGGCAGTCTTTCACGCGGGCGCAACCGTGAGCTTTAAGCAGACACAGTTCGACGTCACGAACGTGCAGTTGACCTTTCACGAGGGCAACTCCAGAACTATCCCCGTGCCGGGCGGCCCGCCGGTGGACTGCGTGATGATCGAGCCGGATATTGATTACTACAAGGACCCCCTGGCCCACTTCTTCATGGACGTCCTGCCGAACGAACTGACCGAAGGCAAGAGCGATCCGAGAACGGTCTGTGTCCTGCGGTGGATCGCCGGCAGCCAGGTCGCGGCTGAATTCAATCCGCTCTACACCATCACCACCTGAAAATGTGATCGCAGCAGCATCGCGCCGCGGAGTTTACCCGCCGCGTGACCAGCGGGGGCGTCGCAGGGAGAGCCCGGCCCTCGCGAAGTCAGGTGCCGACCTCAGGGTAGGTGACACTGAGCCCGCGGCTTTGTAACTTTTACGTGCCGCGGGTGGGAATTTGCACGCTCTGCCGGAGGAAATGGCAGGACCGGCCGCAGCGCCTAACTATTACATACTCAGTCACTTGCTCAAATAGTTCGGCTAATGGACAGTGAGTTGCGGGAAAATCTGCGAAGGCGTCGGTGACACGTGGTCGTGTAATAGCGGAGGTGCTGCAATGAGAGAAAGTCACGAGTTCAAAATCGAGTGTTCGCGGCTTTCGCAGGACAGTTCGCAATTGATGGAATGTCCGACAGCGGGAGCGGGGCAAGAGACGCCTGCGGCGGTCCAGCCTGTGGAAACAAGCCGCACGAGCCGGCGGCCGGGGCGGGCTGTTGCGTGCCTGCTTGGAGCTTTGCTGGTTGTTGCGGCGATGCTGGGCGCTCCGGCGGTGTCATCCGCACGGATTCATGTCGGCATTATGGTCAGCTTCGGTCCGCCGGCGCTGCCCTATTACGTGCAGCCGCCCTGCCCGGGTCCTGGCTATATCTGGACGCCCGGCTACTGGGCGTGGTCGCCGGGCTATGGATACTACTGGGTGCCGGGCACCTGGGTGCCTGCACCCTTCGTCGGAGCGCTGTGGACGCCGGGTTACTGGGACTTTGACGACGGCGGGTACCGCTGGCACCGGGGTTATTGGGGGCTGTCGGTGGGTTTCTACGGCGGCATCAACTACGGGTATGGCTACACGGGTTTCGGCTACCACGGCGGCTATTGGAACCACGGAAGGTTCTATTACAACCGCGCGGTGAATCGAATCATCGGCAGAAACTTCAGGCACTTTTACTACCGCAGGGAAGATAGGCACTTCAGGGGCAGACGCATCAGCTTCCATGGCGGGCCGGGTGGAATCCATGTTCGCCCCACGCGCCGGCAACTGGCAGTCCGGAGGATGCGGCATTTCGGTCCGGTCCGGGAACAGATGCGCCAGGAGCGGTTTGCCCGAACCCGCCCCGAGCAACGCGCATCCTTCAACCATGGCCGTCCCGGCATTGGCGCGACACGGAGACCGGGAGAGTTCCGAAGTTTCCACAACGACCGGGCCCACCGTTCCGCCCCCGATCGGCACCAGAATTGGCAACGGTTTCAAAGAGCCCAATCCCACGCGGCTCCGCGTTATGCTGCGCCCCGAGGGCAGGTCCAGCGCCGCGGCCCTGAGCGGCAATATGCCCGGCGCCCGGCGCGCGGACGCGACGTCCAGCGAAGCGGCTACCAGGCACGCCGGCAGGAAACACGGCGGCCCCAGCGTGAAGCCGCGCCACAGCGCCAGAGATCCAATCAGCGCCAGGCGCAGCACGGAGGCAATCAAGGCCACGGAAAGGACCATGGTCGCGGACAGGAGCACGGCCACGGTCAGGGTGGACGGCGCTGAGAACGAAAGCCAATTAGGTCTCATTGCCACTGCGCCAGGCAATAGAGGGCTTTGCCCTCGCGTCGGCAAGTGCCGCCCGAAAGGGCGGCACTACCGGCTCAGTCGAGAAGCCTCAACGACACATCTCTACAGAGAACGAAACCCTGCTGGATACCCGTAAGGTTCCACCTGCCTCAAAACCCTCGTGCTTGTAGCTCTTATCCCACCCCAGTGAGACTTGCCGAACTGCCGGATGAAACTCCGGCACCCGCAGAAACGTCTAGCATGTTGGAAGACAGTGGATCACCTGAATCGCCCTGGAAGTGGATCGAAAGTTGCGATCAGTGGATGTGATCCCGGCGACGGAAGTACCCGAAAACAGGAGGTGCTCCGATGAAAGAAGTCAAATTCGAAATCGATTGTTTTGCATGCATGACTTCGGAAGATTGTACGATCTCCTCTCAAACCGGCAAGGGCAGCTTTGCAGGAGACACCTCAACACGGGCGGAAACCACGTCTGATCCAGTGACCCGAAGCCACGCCGGCAGGCGGGCGGGTTGGATCGCCGCGTGCCTTGCCGGATTTCTCCTCCTTGCCGCAGCGATGTTTGTCGCGCCGGCAACGTCTTCCGCACAGATGGCGATCGGCATTTCGGTCAGCTTCGGACCGCCGGCACTGCCCGTTTACGCTCAACCTCCCTGCCCGGCTCCGGGTTACATCTGGACGCCTGGCTACTGGGCCTGGGCCCCGGCTTACGGATACTACTGGGTGCCGGGAACCTGGGTGCCCGCGCCCTTCATGGGAGCGCTGTGGACACCCGGATATTGGGCCTATGACAATGGCATGTACGTCTGGTACGCAGGCTATTGGGGGCCGGTGGTGGGGTACTACGGGGGCATCAACTACGGCTATGGCTACACCGGTTTCGGCTACTATGGTGGCTATTGGAACCGCGGGGTTTTCTACTACAACCGCGAGGTGAACCGAATCCCGTCCAGAAACTTTAGATACGTCTATAACCAGAGAGTGGTTGAAAGGAACGAGTATCGATATATCAGTTACCACGGCGGCCCGGGAGGAACGGTGATCCGTCCTCAGTTGGCCGCAGGCCGGGACCGGCACTTCGGCGCCGTCGGCCAGCAGATGCAGCAGGAGCGGTTTGCCCGCACCAACCGCGTGCAGTGGGCAAGCGTCAACCGTGGCCGTCCCAACATTGCTGCAACCCCAAGGGCGGGAGAGTTTCATGGCAGCGGCATCCAGCGGGCGACCCGCGCCGGAGCCCCGGATTGGGAACCGGCTCGAAACCCAGAAAGACGTCCGGCTCCCGGCCGTGCTCCCAGTGTTCAGGAGGCCGGGAGAGCCCCGTCAACTCCCCGCTACGCGGCGCCTGCGCCCGTGGAACGGCCTGCTTCCGCCAGGGAGCGGAACGAACAGCCTGCGCAGCGGTACAACCAGCCTCCTTCCAGCGAGCGGAACCAGGTGAGGATGCATCAGCCCGAAGCCCAGCAGCCAGCACGCAACAACGTGCAGGAACAACGACGCAACTCGCCGCCAGCCTCCCAGCGGGTCCAGGCCAGAACCCATCAGCCTGAAGCGCGACAGTCCGCAAGCCGCGG
>JARRJI010000259.1:0-9195 GCA_037379595.1 Acidobacteriota bacterium
AGCGGGCAGGACGTTCCTCACACAGCTGATTTGGCTGATGATCCTGCAAACGCCATGATGCGGCTTCTAAGGTTCAGAAAGATCATGTGCCCGATGACAAGGTGGGCATCTTCGACTTGTTGCATGCTATGGGAAGGAACGACGATAGCGCAATCGAGCAGGTCCTTCATCTTGCCTCCACCAAAGCCCACCAGGCCGACCGTGGTGGCGCCCACGTGTCGGGCGAGTTGCAAAGCTTTCAGCACATTTGTAGAGTTGCCGCTTCCGCTGATGCCGAAAGCTACATCCCCGGGCTGAATGAAGTTTTCGATCTGCCTCATAAAGATATCTTCGTAATGGGCGTCATTCGACCACGCCGTGATCATTGGCATGCTGTCGGTCACCGAGAGGGCTTTCATCCGCTTCACTGAGGCAAGCTCTTTGGGCCCGGGGAAGTGTGTGCCTTTGCCGAAGTCGGCCACCAGATGAGAAGCTAGCGCTCCACTTCCACCATTGCCGAAAGTGAAAACCGTGTGATCTGCCTGGTAACAGGCGAACAGAATATCCGCTGCCTTTGAAATCTGGTCGAGTGGGAGCTTATCAAGAATCTTCTTCAGTTCTGTCAAATAGGCTGATGGATCGGTTCCGAAATCAATCAACGCGGTTCACCTCATTCGAGAGCTTTTCTCCCCAAATCAGCTGGAGCAGATCAGGAAATCCATACGAGAAGGGAATCAATGGCCAAGCGTACAACCCCGGCTCTTTTCTACCCCAGTACTCCATCTCATTTTGCTAAGTATACCAGCATGTCATCTTGTGGTGTTGTCGCAAGTGCCTTCCGCGGGCGCACTGCGGAACGGTAGCTTGATCCCTACGGACGAGGGCGTACGATTGTGGACTCGTGTTGCGGCATTCCCACCCCGCACAGCGGAATCTTAAGTCATGAACCTGCCGGAGTTTACCGAAAGGCTAGGAGCCTTACTCATCCGCGAAGGTTGGATAAGGGTCAAGCCTGGATCAGAAGGTGGTCGATGCGGTGGCTGAGGTCGCGTAGATAGGCCTCGTCGCCGCTCTTCAGTTCGCAGATGGCTGAGCCCGAATAGCCGACTTGGATCAGCGCCTGGCGAACCGCCGGCCACATCACATCGCCGTCTCCCAGGTCGACCCACTGGTAGCAGCTATGGGTAACCTTGAAGTCCTTCAGGTGTAGCTTGGCAATCCTTTTGCCCAGTGTCTGAATCCAGTCCTGCGGGTAGCCATAGAATACAATGTTGCCCACGTCAAACCACGACTTCACCCACGGGCTGTGAAACTCGTCGATGTAGCGCGCCATCGACACGGGGTCAAGCAGAAACTTGTTCCAGACCTCTTCGATGGCGATCACAACCTTCACTTCTTCTGCCAGTGGCAGCAGCTTGCGAATCTGCTGCTGCGAGCGCGTCCAGGCTTCCCGGTAGCCGGTCTGCGGGTTGACCACAGCCGGCACCAGCAGGACGGCATCTGATCCCCACAGCTTCGCGTTGTGCAAAGAAGTCCGCATGCCTTCCATGCTTTTCGCCACCACGGCCGGGTCAGCCGAGGAAAGCGGATACTTCCAGTGCGCCATGTTCATTACTGAGTCGATCCGGATGCCGGCCCCGTCCGCCGCCTTCTTCAATTCTTCAGCTTTGCGCCGGTCCGGTGTGGTCGGAGCCTGCACCACCTTGAACCCGGTGTCGCGAGCCAGTTTGAACCGGTCCGCCACGCTCATCTGGCTGGGCAGCATGCTGTAAACCAGTCCCTTTTCAAGCTGCAGCCTGGCGCTGCCTTGCCCGGTCGCGGCTCCCAGCGAGGCCGGCAGCGCACCTAGCGCGGCTCCGGCCACCGTCACCTTCAGAAAATCCCGCCGTGATGTCTCGCTGCTCATTGTGATCCCTCCCCGTTCATCATGCTTCAGGCGAACTGGCTGAGATCAATCTCGTCTTCCCAACGCTCACCCGATTTGGCAATGGCCTCATAAGTGACGTCTTCGCCCGTATAGGCTGCGTGGCGCGCCATCATGCAGCTCAATGCCGATTCGACTCCCTGTGCCGCCTGGTTGTGGAAGTTTCCACTCAGAATGCTGTCTACAAATGACTTCTTCTTTTCCGGGTCCGCTTGCGCCAGGTTGTCGTGAAAAACGCCCGCGGCGGAGAACTTTCCACCTCCCGCCTGAGAACTGGAGCCCGCCCATTTCCAGGCGTTTTCGCCGTAGATGGCCACCGGCCCGGAGTAGTGCGTTTCTGAAACACCCTTGGTGCCAAAAAACTTCCATCCCACATCCCACCAGCCCTTATCGAACTGTGTCGAACCGAACGTCATGCTCACATCGTTGGGATAATGGAACACCACGCTGTAATTCGTGTAGGCATTGCCATGATCGGGACGGTATTTGCTGCTGCCCGAGGCCGATGCTTTGACAGGAAGTTGTTGCAGAATCCAGTTGCACATGTCGATCACGTGGATGTTTTGTTCCACGATGATGTCTCCCGACAGAATCCGATAGTGAACCCAGTTGCGGATTCTCCGCTCGTCGGCGGAAGCGCCCGGCCACTCGGGCCGCTTAATGTACGACGAAAAATAATGCCCGGCGCCGGAAACAATATCGCCCAGTGCTCCGTCGTGAATGCGCTTGACCTGCTCCACGTAAGGGGGCGCATTGCGAAGCTGGAAACCTACCTCCAGGCTCAGACGCCCCTGCGCCCGCCTACCTGAATCTAGCACCCACGTGCACCCCTGCGGGTCCACGGCCACCGGCTTCTCCAGATAGATGTGTTTGCCCGCCGTCACCATTGCGTCCAGATGCTGCGGGTGAAAGTAGGGCGGCGTGGTGATCACAACCACGTCCACGTCCTTTGAATTCGCCATCTCCTGGTAAGCCTTGGGGCCCCGGAACATCAGCGACTTGTCAATCGCCGCGTAGCCTTTCTTCTGCTGCAATTTGTCAAAGTGCGACTTCGCCTTGTCCAGTTTGTCCTGGAACAGGTCCGCCAGGGCCACCAGCCGCGCCTTTCCCGTATCAATCAAATAGGTCGTGTCCGCTGTGCCGCGGCCTCCGCAGCCGAGCAGTCCGATCCGCAGGGAAGAATTCGCTGCGCTTCCCCGCACCAGTTGCGGCGCCATGATCATGAAGCCTGCCGCTGCCGCAGTTGTGCTCATAAATTGCCTGCGTCCTACCTTCTTGCCGGAATCCTCGGTCATTGTTGTTACCTCCTTTGCGCGATCAATCTCTCTCATCAAGTGTGCCGGCCAAGTCTCAGGACTCGATCAGCTTCTGCAGATAATCCCTTTCCCGTTTCACGCTTGCCATCTGTTCCGGCCCCGAGATCTCCCGCTCAATTGTAATGGGCCCCTGATAGTTCATCTCTTTCAGGCGCGCGATGATCTTCGGGAAATCCACTTTGCCGTGCGGGATCTCCACTTCCTTACCCAGATCGCGAGGGTTGGTCGGATATAAGCCGTCCTTGGCATGCGTGTTCTTCACATACGGACCCAGAATGTCCAGCGCATCAAGCGGGTTGGCCTTGTCGTACAAAATCAGATTTGCCGTATCGAGGTTCACCCCCTGGTTGTCCAGACCGATGTCTTTGATCGCGCGCAGCATAGTGATCGGCGTCTCTGTCCCCGTCTCGTAGAGGAAGTCCTGCCCGTTTTGCTTGCAGTGGCTGATCACATCCCGCAGCGTTTCCACCGATTCCCGGTAGAGGTGATCGTTCGGGTCCTCGGGAATGAATCCTGCATGGATGCGAATCGCCTCGATGCCTAGCTGCCTGGCATAATCGGAATACTTCTTCAGCTTCTCGATCCGCTGCGCGCGGTAGGTGCGCGAGGCTGTGCACCCTGGCCATTGCCGCTTCCGGATCGTTCCCGATGCCGGTGACGATCCCCAGCGCCATCGGTTTGTAGCCGCGCGCTGCGGGGGGGACTGTCGCCTCGGCAGCGCCTGCAATTGGCTGAGCGCCTGGCGATGCCAGAACTCGTTCGACGCCTCCCATCCCGGCCGCCGTCAGCGCAGCGGCCGTTGATAGCTTCAGGAAATCCCTCCGGTTGTTTTTCATCTTGGTGTCCTTTGTTCTCGAAGTCGCCGCTCTTCGGAGCGGTGTGCCAATCCTTACCAGAACTCTGCCCGGGACGCAATCTTCATCGGCCGCTCAGGCTAGTGGAGCGTCCGGATGTAGATATCCTTAAAGCGAATCTGAAATCCGTGCTCGCCCGTGTGAATCTGCAGCCCGATATGCCCGTCCGTATATCTTGCGGGCGCATAGGTGTAGTTGACGATTTCCACTCCGTTCAGGTGCGTTACGATCTGCTTGCCCTCAACCTGCACTTCCATGGTGTTCCACTGTCCCACCGGCTTGATCGCCTTTTCCCCCTCTGCCGTCGGCAGCGCCAGCCAGCCGCGCCCGCCACTTTCGTAGATTCCTCCCGTGTGCCGTGCGGGGTCAATTTCCGCCTGCAGGCCCACGATGTCCGGGCCCCACTTCGGGTTCTCGCCCGTGATTTGCGAGTGAAAGAACAGCCCGCTGTTGCCTTCCGACGTGCAATTGAATTGAAGGCGAATGGCAAAATTCCGATACTCTTTCTTTGTCAGCAGGTAGCCGTATTTCCCGCTCGTGCTCTTGCCCAGGATGGTTCCGTGGTCGGCCACCCATTTCTCCGTTCCGTACGGCTGCCATCCGTCCAGATTCTTGCCGTTGAATAGCGGTGTCCACTTGCCCGTGTGCAAGGGCCAGGCATTGCTCTTCACACCCCAGCTTGTTGCCAGCACGCATACCAGCATTACTGTCCATCCAAGCGCCTTTGATTGTTTCACGTTGTCGGTGACCTCTGATTGACGATTCCTGAAAATGCAACCTGCAAAACTACCACAACCGCGCTCATTATGGAACGAGATATCTGTACAGCTCCTGCCGCCTCTGTCTTGCCTCACAACCTCCGGTTCCGTCCTTTAAACGCCGGAAGGGACTGTTGACCGGAGGCGCGTCCGGAGTATAATTGGCGGTCACGCCTCTCTCGGATTTGGTCACCGGATTCTTGTCGTTTTGGGGAAGCAGATCTGATCACTCCGGGCGCGGATTCCCGCGCTGGTCCGGACTGGCGTGAAGGCAGGTTTGCCAGCATTGCAAGAGGGACGGGGACTTCAAATGAAACATTTGCTTTACGTAGTGGTTCTTGGGTTGACCTTGGGTCTGTTCGCGGGGCAGGGGTTTGCACAGACGGCTCCGCATCCGGTGGTTGCCGCGCCCGCGGTGACTTCTTCGCAAGCCGTCGCAACAGCCCAGACGGCGAAGCTTGAGAGTCAGATTGCCGACGCCCAAAGCGCAGGCGATAACGCCTGGATGCTGATTTGCGCCGCGCTGGTTCTGATGATGACCGGGCCCGGTCTGGCTCTTTTCTATGGCGGGCTGGTGCGCAAGAAGAACGTCCTTGCGACGATGATGCAGAGTTTCGCGCTGATGGCGCTCATCACGGTGGTCTGGGCGATCGTTGGTTTCAGCCTGTGTTTCAGCCCCGGAACCTCGTTTATTGGAGGGTTCGGGCACATCTTCCTTCACGGTGTCGGCAGCGCGCCCGACCCTACCTATGCCGGAACCATCCCGTTTGAAACCTACATGGTTTTCCAGATGATGTTTGCCATCATCACGCCGGCGCTGATTTGCGGAGCCTTTGCCGAGCGCATGAAGTTCAGCGCCATGGTTCTCTTCATGGTGTTGTGGTCCTTCATTGTGTACGACCCGATGGCGCACATGGTTTGGGGCAAAGGCGGATTTTTGAATGCCGCGCTGGGCGGTGCTTTCCCGACCCTGGATTTTGCCGGAGGGACTGTGGTTCACATCACCTCCGGAGTCTCGGCGCTGGTTTGTGCCATCTACCTGGGAAAGCGGGTTGGCTATCCTCAGGAGCCGATGCCTCCCCACAGCGTGGTGCTCAGCTTCATCGGAGCCTGCCTGCTGTGGGTGGGCTGGTTCGGATTTAATGCCGGCAGCGCGCTTGCCGCCAATGGCCTTGCGACCAGCGCTTTTGTGGCGACGGATTTTGGAGCGGCTGCGGCGGCCATCGGATGGGGTGCGGCCGAATGGATTCGCAACGGGAAGCCCAGCGTGCTGGGTGTGATTTCCGGAGCGGTCGCCGGCCTGGTGGCGATCACGCCGGCTTCCGGCTTTGTGGGCCCGATGTCGGCGCTGGTGATCGGCCTGGTCGCCGGAGTCTTCTGCTACTGGATGGTCTCAAAGGTGAAGAGCCTCTTCGGCTATGACGACTCGCTCGATGCCTTCGGAGTGCACGGCGCAGGCGGGACAATCGGGGCGCTCTTGACCGGCGTCTTTGCCACTGCCGTCATCAACCCCATTTTTGGGAGCAAGAACGGCAAAGCGGCGCCCGTGGGCCTGATTGACGGCCACCCCGGACAGCTGCTCAACCAACTGGTCGGCGTCGCCATTGCCTGGGGACTGGCAATCGTCGGAACCCTGATCATTCTGAAGGTGGTCGATGCGCTGGTTGGTCTGCGCGTTCCCGCCGAGCATGAGATTCAGGGACTCGACCTCGCTCTCCACGGCGAAGAAGGTTACACATTTGAGGCTTAATCCGTGCAGCGCGTTGCGGGGAAGCAGCCCCATTTGGAGGTTTCTGGTTCGGACGGCGAGCCGTGAAGGCTCGCTTCATTTGAAAGCGGGGGTAGGAACCCATGAAAAAAATCGAAGCGATCATTCAACCTTCACGACTTGAGCACGTTAAATCCGCGCTGCACGAAGTCGGCGTAGAAGGAATGACGGTCAGTGAAGTGCGCGGCCACGGCCGGCAGAAGGGCCACACGGAAGTTTATCGGGGCAGGGAATACAACGTTGACCTGCTGCCCAAAATGAAGATCGAGATGGTCCTTCCCGACAAGCTTGTCGACCCGGCCGTAGGCGCTATCCTGAGCGCCGCCAAAACCGGCAAGATCGGTGACGGCAAGATCTTCATCTACCCGGTGGAGGAAGCCATCCGCATCCGCAACGAAGAGCGCGGCGAAGCAGCACTGTAGCGTTTATAAATGTTTTTGCACGAGGAAATGGCTTGCAGCGCCAGGCCTTGAGCCCAGAATGCCTGCGGGCAGGCATATCCGCCAAACACAGCGCCGGATTCCCGGGCGTCGCACAGGCGTGCCCGCCGGGAATGCGATCCTTTGTATAGAACTGAACAACATGGATGGCTGGCATTTACAAAGTGCACCCGGTGCGATTCCGCATGGGGCACCGCGAGGAAGCACGAAACGTTCCGGGCCGTGGCAGCCTTTTATGGCCGGGAGTAGCGGCAGGATTGTGAGGCTGGCGTTTCCTGCGAGGGCTACGACACTTCGTGCTGAACCGGCGTGGATGGACACCGGCACTTCGCGGAGCACTTCACAAAATACAAGGCTGCGGGTGTATACTGCCTTGCACCAGGATTCCAGAAAATCCCGGTTCATACCTTTTCGCCGCCAAGTCACAATGCAACGCACCGAGCGGCCCTGGAGGACAGAATGGCAATCGATCGAAGGCAATTCCTGGAGGGTTTGGCGCTTGCCGCCGGCGGGTTCAAGGTGTCTGGCAAGGCCCTTGCTTTTCCCGCTGCAGAAGGGTTCACTTCTGACGCGCGAACGGGCCAGGCAAAAGGAAAGGCTTATGGTTCCGGCTATTTCGGCCAGTGGATCGAGGATGAATTTGGCCTCCCCGCATTCCATTACACCTGCGATCAAATCCACGATCCGAAAGCGGCGACGACCGTCAACCCCGGCGTCCTTTCTTCAACGGAGCACATTCACCAGGTGGGCAACGACCGTATTGTTGCGGTTGCCTCGAATTACGGGCATGTGCGCGTGCGACAGGACGAGGGCGCGCCGAAGTTCCTGAATGACTACGCGCCCGATCGCGGCTGTTTTGGAGGCGGAATCGGTTACCTGACGGACGGGAAAGCCTTCCTTGCCACACATTATCCCGGAAATGCCGAGGCTTTTGATCGCATCTTCGGAATCGGCTATCTGCGCAAGAAGGTTCAAGGTCATGATTACGCCGTTGACCATGTGATTTTCGCGCCGTTCGGCAACGATCCCGTTCTGATTTCCCACGTCACCATTACGAACAACGGTTCGTCCGAGGCCCAACTGCGCTGGATTGAGTACTGGGGATGCCAGGTTTACCAGTTCTCATTTCGTTCCTACATGGAGTCCGGCGGGCATAACGTGTGCGACATGCGGCGAGATTTCGGAGCGCGATTCGGCCACCATTTCAGTGCCGTCGAAGGCGGTGCGGGTGTGCTCGAAACCAAGAAATTCCTTGGCCGCTTGCCGGCGGAAGAGGAACGTTGGCGGCAGACGGTTGCGTTTCTCGAGAAAGCTCCAAATCCGTTTCTGACGCCACCTGACAAGAATGCGCCCAAGGATGCCTCCTTCGACGACCTGAACCCGCCATCCACGTTTCTTGTGTCCCTCGACGCTCCGGCGGATGGACGTTCAACCAACGGGAAGGATTTCTTCGGTTCGGGAGGTGCTGACCATCCAAGCGGACTGGATCGCGAGCTGGATGGCGACCTGAGTCAAACCGGAGCCCAAAGCGCGCTTCTGCTGGAACACAAAATCGCCCTACAACCCGGAAAGAGCCGCACGCTCACTTTTCTTTATGGCTATCTGCCAGAGGGTGCCAACATAGACTCACTTGTCAGCAAATATCGCAGGAGTGCTGCGACTGCGTGGCGTGATTCGAGCAATCGATGGAAGAAGAAGGGGCTGCGTTTCCGTTCCGAGGGCGAGCCCTGGGTGGATCGCGAAGTCACGTGGAACCATTACTACCTTCGCAGCAACATGACATTGGACAGTTTCTTCCGGCGCCACATCATTTCCCAGGCCAGCATTTATCAGTACGTGATGGGATTCCAGGGAGCGGCCCGCGACCCGCTCCAGCACGTGCTTCCATTTGTGTTCAGCGATCCGGGTATCGTGAAGGAAATTCTCCGCTACACGCTGGAGGAGGTCCGGCCGAATGGATCGCTCCCTTATGGCATCGTCGGCCACGGGATGCCCATGCCCACAACCTCCGACGATTCCAGCGACATGCCTCTATGGCTCCTTTGGGCGACAAGCGAATACGTGCTGGCCACGCGCGACAAAGGTTTTCTTGATGAAGCTGTCACCACGGCTTATGGGCCGGGGGCCGGCAAGGAATCCGTCCGCGGGTTGCTTGC
>JARRJI010000260.1:0-5564 GCA_037379595.1 Acidobacteriota bacterium
GACAGCAACGCCGCCGCCGGAGGACGGATAAAAGTGTGAATGGCGTTCCACACGCTGCCCACGTATGGAATCTTGTCGGCAAAGAATTCCAGCGCATAGAGCGCCAGCGCGATGGCAATCACAACGGGATTGCCCAGAATGCTGAGCGAGGCAGGAAGGTGAATCACTCCAAAACGCTGGAGCAGGCCCAGCACGGCGACGGTCGCGTAAAGCTTCAGGCCCGAAGCGTACGACATCCCCATCGCCAGACCCAAAGCCGCCAGCATTGCCGAGGACATGCTTCACCTCTCAAACCGCCGATTGAGCTGTATGTCATCTTATTCGATATTTTCGGGGTGATCCAGAGCCAGGTAGCCGCAGTTAAATCGCAATTTGATTTAACCATGGGGTTTTAAGGGGGAAAGGCACAAGGCACAGAGTCGGTGCCGTGGCTAACGGCTCGTGCCCGCCTTTTTGGCGCACGGTACGGGGATAGCCTTGAGTGCTTGTGAATCCCAGCGTGCCGGCCAACTTCCCTCCCTGGGCATCACAATCTCGCAAGCCTCTGGCATAAGTTTGTCGCCGGGTTGTGGCTCAGCATGTCCCCACGTTATTTTCCCGACATAGAGGGTAAGTTCGTAACGGTCGCTTGGAAATCGACTTACAATCACGTAGCGGAATTTCCCGAATGAGAGGGACGGTTCGTGGTAGTTGGCTACGCCCCATCCTGTTGCGTCAGTCAGCATTGGCCAGACACGGTGTGTTTGAGGATCGCGTGCGTAGATGGAAATTCTGCAGTTGCTGCGCCCCACACACCCTCCCAAACCGATGGCTATTGCTCTGAGGTTATTGAAAAAGTTAAGCGTGACGGCGCGTGCTTGATTGAAGGAGGTCCGCTGAGCCGGTGATTGCGCTTGCAGGCAGGCCTCAATCGGTTTGCGCAGGGCACTATAATCCGCGGGGGACGCGGAGGGGAGGGCCAACTTGCCCAGTGCGGCGCAGACTTCATTCGAAGCGTTTCTCGGAGTACATTCCTTCGGGACCCCCTTCGACGGGGCAAATCGTCCATGGCTGTAGCGAAACCAAAAAAGATCCAGACTGCTCACGGACGAAGCCAGCGCAGCGACGACATCGGGTACAGGGCCTCCTGAAGGAACGGCTATTGCGCCGCCGCCCGAGGAACTGATCATCATGCGATATCCTCCTGGACCACGGGCAAACACGGAAATTGGACAATTGCCGGCAACGCCGCACGCGGTGGAATGCCCGAAATAGAGAACAAGTCCCTCTCCGAGCTCACCGAGGCCAATCCGGTAGGCCGTAGCTTCATCGAAATGCGGGTCGAAGAGGGGCAGGGTCTGTTTTTGCCCGGCCCTTTCCTGCTCCGAATGTGACGTGATCGCACTTTTAAGCAGGTCATATTCGTGCGGAGTGACGGCTTTGCTGAGTTGCAGGACCCTCGAAGGTATAGGAAAACCCTTGGGCACTCCGCTTCCGTTCGCTGGGCTCGGCAGGCCAAGGAACACCAAAACGGCTACCCCCACAAGAGAAGGGAGCCTTAGCCGATAGCGCGGTCCTCCGGTTCTGGGGTTCGCGGTTCTTCGGGCGTTTCTCTTCACGGTTTCGTATTCTATCGCCGATTCGCGGCTCAGGCGGTTCTTTGTCACGGTCGAGGCGCATCATGCCCCGTGCCAAAAGAAAAGCAAGTAGTGCGGTCCCCCGGTGTTGGGGTCCGCGGTTCTTCGCATGTTTCCATTCACGGTTTCGTATTCTAACGCCCTTTCGCGGCTCAGGCGCTTCTTTGTCACCGTCGAAGCCCATGATGCCCCGCGCCGGAAGAAAAGCCGCAGACCGCAGCCTCGGCGGTCTGCGCTACAGAAAAGGCCCGCGACACGCAAGACAGTGTCGCGGGTGGCGCAGACACTGGCCTTTGAGTGTCTGCGATCTCGCGAAGTGAGAAGTTTCTGACCTTCGTTCATGCCCATCGCTCCACTGCGATCATCGACGCACCCCGCATGGAATAAGTGAAGGTGATTTTCGCCGTCGTTGCGCCGCGGTTGTGGCACGCCGCAATTCTAACCCCTTTCAGCTTCGCTGATCGCAGACATTAAAATTCCAATGTCTGATGGCATAAGGTCGTCGGCCCCTCGAGCGAGAGAGTAAACTGGCGTTGTCAAAAAAGTCAGAAACTCTCAGCGAAGGAGGAGCCGAGACATGATCATTATAGGCTGTGATTTTCATTCGCGCTGGCAGTTGATTGCGATGCTGGACACGGAGACGGGAGAAGTGGTGGAAAGGCGGCTGGACCACGAAAGCGGTGAAGCGCGGCGGTTTTATGAAGGGCTGAAAGGACCGGTGCTGGTGGGGATTGAGGCGACGGGCTACACGTGCTGGTTCGCCGAGATGCTCCAAGAGTTGGGCCACGAACTGGCGGTGGGCGAGTCGGGAAAGATCCGGGCGATGAATCCGCGCAAGCAGAAGCACGACCGGCGGGACGCCGAACACCTGTTGAACCTTCTCATGAGGGGCGATTTCCCCAAGATCTGGCTGCCGGCGGCCGAAGAGCGGGACGTGCGGGTGCTGATCGAGCACCGCCATCAGCTGGTAGAGTTGCGCACGCGAGCGCAGAACGGGCTGCAGGCCATCGCGCTCAGCTACGGGCTGAGGCGGCGCCGGAGGCTGTGGAGCGAGGCGGGCCAGGAGAAACTTCAAAAGCTCCCTCTAAGAGAGGGACAGGCGCGGCGGCGGAAGGACCTGACGCAACTGATCAGTCAACTCAACGCCTGGATCAGCCAACTGGACCAGCGAATCCGCGAGGAGGTGGCGCGGCGCCCCGAGGCCCGGCGGCTGATGACGCATCCGGGCGTGGGCCCGCAGACGGCGCTCGCCACCGTGCTGGTGCTGGGCCCGGCCGAACGCTTTCCCGACAACCGCCACCTGACCAGCTACCTGGGACTGATTCCGCAGGAAGATTCCAGCGCCGGACGCCAGCGCTTCGGGCACCTGACCAAACAGGGCAATCGGCTGATGCGCTTTCTGCTGGTCGAGGCGGCGCAGACCGCCAGCCGCACCGATCCGCGGCTGCAGCGCGCCTATCGGCGGCTGGTCTTCCGCAAGGGCAAGCCCATCGCCAAGGTGGCCGTGGCCCGCAAGCTCGCCATCCGGCTCTATATCATGCTGCGCGACGGGATCGATTATGAGGAATTTTGTCGGCGAGGCCCCGACCGCTCGGGGCGAGGTTCTCATGCCGGGATGCTCGGGGATGTGGCGCTGGTCTAACCATGACCGACTGTATGATTGAGCTACCGGCCTCCCTTTGAAACCGAAAAGGGAGACAGAAAAAGCCATCATGGTCCCCAACCGGGATCGAATAGATGTGTGGTGGAACCTGGCCCACCGTTCCATGGCAAAACCAAAACCAGGACCGACAACCCAGATTGTGCTTGACACAACCGACGACCTTATAGATGCGCCACCCGCCAAACGTGGATACCAACTCATCGTGGCTGGCAGATGCGCTACGCGCTCGCGGTGCCAGTCGGAAATGTGACGTCCGTCATTGCATTCCCAACCAGTTCCCCTGTAAATAGGACATAACTCTGCAACCAGCGATACCGCCCTATGGAGGTTTGTCATGGCAAAGGTTCGAGTTGTTCTCGTGGTTCTGGCGGCGATCTTCGCACTTTCGTTTTCCTCCCGCGCCTGGGCGCAAGTCAAGTTGCTCCGCGACAACACAGGCTGGGCGTTCAGGGTCGGTCTCCAGTGGACCAACAACGACGGCGAGGATTGGCAGACCATTGCCCCGCACGCGCCAGGCTGGAGCATGGTCAATGCATTCTTCCTTAACACCTCAAACGGTTGGGCCCTGCTGCAAAAGGGGAGGCAAGCGCTCTGCTGCCAGTTCGCCCTGGCGAGCACGGACAATCACGGTCTGTCGTGGTCGGTCAAGCCGATGAAACTTCCCATCTGGTGGTCTCCGAACCGGGAGGTCTTCGGCGGCGGCGGAACGATCGATTTCGTGGCCCCCATGCATGGCTGGGTGGATCTGCAGTTCGAGGGCAGCTTGGCCGTAAATGGCGGGGCGCTATTCTCGACGGACGACGGTGGCCAAACGTGGCGCCACGTGAAGAAGGACCCTGGGGTCTTCGGAACGGTCCGGTTTATCACGCCGAAGGAGGGCTGGGTGGGCGGCGGCCCCGGCTACGAACTGTACGGAACCCACGATGGCGGCAAGACCTGGGAGAAGGTCAATCTGCCGCCTCCGCCGGGCCTGGGCCCCACCTCTACTAGAAACTATTATCTTCCCACGTTCCAGGGCCCTGGCCACGGCTACCTTCCCGTGAGTTTCTTCCATCCGGCCACATCCTCAGAAACCTTCGTTCTATTCCAGACTGTGGACGGAGGGAAAACCTGGAAGCCGACAATGGGCGTGCTTCAGTGCCCCGGGTGCAGTGGGGTGGTGCCACTTACTGTGGCCGACTCCACATTGATGGTCGTGGAGAAGACTTCAGACTATAGGGCAGTCCTTGTGAAAGCTACGCCCGACGGCCGGGTCGAGAAGGCGTCAGGGTCGTTCGGGCGCGGCACCAGCGTCGCGCTCAGCTTTTTGACCCCCCAACACGGGTGGTTGTACGACAGCGGCGACGTATTAGTCACAACTGACGGCGGGGAAACATGGACTAACCCCTCACCGGTCCGGCACGGGGTCGGGCATCGGGTGCTGCCGAGGAAGCCACCACAGAGGTAGCCACGGTCAATCGGTTCTTGCCTGACCGTGGGCTGACCCGGAGCCAGCAGCGAGGCCCGCCGGTGTTGGGGTCCGTGGTTCTTCGGGTGTTTCCATTCACGGTGGCGTATTCTAGCGCCATTTCGCGGCTGTGGCGCTTCTTTGTCAACGTCGAGACGCATCATGCCCCGTGCCGGAAGAAAAGCCGCAGACCGCAGCCTCGGCGGTTTGCGCTACCCGACTGGCTCGGGAAAAGCTCACGCGCAGAATTGGCGCCGTAACTGCACGCTTGCCGAAGAGACACGCCGGGGAGATAATATCGCATGATTCGCTGGCTTTTCATATTTCCGCTGATCGCGGCCTCAATTCACATTTTTGAGGAATTCGCTTTTCCGGGTGGATTTCGTGCGTGGTACGTAAGCTATCGACCGCAAATTGAAAAATCCCTGACAACCCGTCGTCTGGTGACCTTCAATTTGATTCTCCTTGTAGCCTGCGCCTCCTTTGCTATCACAGGGCCACGGCACGGCGGCACGACGACATGGCTTATCGCGGTTTCCATCATTGCCTGGAACTCAGTTTTCCACCTCCTTGGGGCATTTCGGACTCACAGATACTCCCCCGGCATGATCTCCGCGATTCTGCTTTACCTGCCGCTGACCTTCGGCGGATTCTACCTGCTGCTCTGGCATAGCGTCGCGACGCTGTCGTCCTTTGCGATCTGCTTTGGCATCGGCACACTCTACCACGTGATCGCCGAAAGCGATTTCCGCTTCAAATGGGCAAAAAGGGGACTTTCATAAGATCAGTCCCCAAGGTTCACGCCTTGGGCCGCCATTTGCCACACACTTTCAGAGGC
>JARRJI010000261.1:0-5563 GCA_037379595.1 Acidobacteriota bacterium
CCTGAATGCTGGAGGCGGTCTGCTCGCAGAACTCTTTTTCCACCTTCTCGAGGTCTGTCCGCACCAGGTCAAACACTTCCCGGACCGTCAGGGGTTTGGGCGTTACCAAGTGCTGATTCTCTCCTGCCACTTTCATCTATAAAAACCCGTTGCCACACTGGCTGCTGAGTCGCTAAAGATACATTGTAGGCCTTTTATCGTCCCACAAAAGCTCTCCAAAGGAAAGCATGTCGTCACAGACCGTTTCTCCCGGTCGTCCCGATTCTCGTCATTTGATGCCGAAAAAGTCCACAAAATTCCGGCCTGCCAGCGTTCCCATCTCCTCAGGACTCATATGACGAAGCTCGGCAAGCTGGCGCACCACGTCGAGCACAAAGGCCGGCTCGTTGCGTTTTCCGCGGTTTGGAACCGGGGCCAGGTACGGGCTGTCGGTTTCCGTCAGCAGGCGGTCGAGCGGGACCTCCCGGGCCACGTCCCTGATGTCCTCAGCTTTCTTGAAGGTCACATTTCCCGCAAAGGAAATCATAAACCCCCAGTCCAGGAACCTGAATGCGTCCTCCCGATTTCCTGTAAAGCAATGAAGAATGCCACCCTGCCCCGAGCCTGCCCAGTGCCGGGCGACGATCTCTTTCAAATCGGCCCACGCGTCCCGGCAGTGGATGATCACCGGCAATTTCGTTTCCCGGGCAATCTGGAACTGCTCAATCAAAACTCGCTTCTGAACGTCGCGCGGCGAATGGTCGTAGTAATAATCCAACCCGATCTCGCCGATGGCAATCACCTTCGGCTCGCCGGCGGCCTGGCGCTGACCCTCAAAATGTCTCGCCTCGGCGCCTTTGGCCTCATGCGGATGAATGCCGGCGGTCGTGTAGATCCAGTCATAACGCGCGGCGATGGGGATGCCGGAGGCGAGGTCGTCCGGGCCGCTTCCGCCGCTCACCGTCAGCAGGTAGCGGAGACCCGCCCGGTGCGCCCGCGCAATCACTTCATCGCGGTCATCGTCAAACCGGGCATCGTCAAGATGGCAATGGGAATCGACAAAGGATTGAGTCATTGGTGATTGAGTGATTGAGTGGTTGGATCAATAAACGATTGGGTGACGGAATAATTAAACAATTGGTCCTCATGCCCGCATTTCCCAATCGCCCAATCACTCAATCACCAGATCATTCAATGATTCAATTACCTGAGCTTGGCTCCTTTGGGAACGTCTTCCTTGAACGTGGCCAGCACCGGCCGGCCTTCATCGCCCACAGAGGCGGCGACGATCATGCCGTTCGACTCAACGCCGCGAAGCTTGCGCGGCTTGAGGTTCGTGACGAGAACCACCTTCATACCCACCAGCCGCTCGGGCTGGTAATACTCCGCGATGCCCGCGCACACCTGCCGGATCTCCGTGCCGATGTCCACCTGAAGCTTCAACAACTTGGTCGCCTTCGGGATCGGCTCGGCGGAAATGATTTCGCCCACCCGCATCTCCACCTTGGCAAAGTCTTCAATCGAGATTTTCTCGTCTGCAGGTGCAGGTGTCGGCGCTGCAGGCGTGGCAGATGCGGCGGGCGCAACGGCCGGCTGCGCCGGGGTCTGCTCGCTGGTTACGGGTTTTTCTTCAGGTGGCGTTTCCACAGTTTTCTCCTTTTCAGTTGGCGCCTGGTTGCGCTTGCGGTCCGCTTCAGCCAGTTCGTGAAGCTTGGCCAAGGCCTCGGTCTTGTTCAGCCGGGGGAATACCGGGCCGGGAACTCCAATGTGAGCGGGCGCAGGTACGTGACCTCGGAAGTGGTCATCGAACACTTGTTTGCCGAGGTCGCCGGCCTGTCCAAGCTGCTCCCAAAGGACCTGCGCTGAATAGGGCAGGACCGGATGCGCCAGAATCGTAGCGATGCGAACGGCATCGTAGGCCGTAAAGAGCACCGCCTCCAGACGATTTCGCTTCGTACTGTCTTTGGCCAGAACCCAGGGCTGGTATTCGACCAGGTATTTATCCACCTCGGCAATGAGTTTCCAGACAGCATCCAGAGCGTGTGAAAAATCGGCGCGGTCATAGCAAGCGCGCGTCTCCTGGCAAACCTGCTTCTTCAGCTCTTCAATCTCGGCGTCCCTGTTGTCAGACGCCGAACTGGGCTTTGAGGGGATCCGCCCCTCAAGATACTTGCCGATCATCACGAGCGTGCGACTGGCCAGATTGCCAAGGCCGTTCGCGAGGTCCGAGTTATACCGCTGGACCAGTCCATCGTAAGAAAAGCTGGCGTCCTGGCCGAAGGGTGTATCGCGCAGCAGGTAGTAGCGCAGGGCGTCGTTGCCGGGCGCGCCGAAAGAATCGAGAGCATCGATAATCGGCTCCGGATACACCACATTGCCCTTTGATTTCGACATCTTGTCCTGCTCGTAGTAGATCCAGCCGTGCGCAAAGACGGTTTTGGGCAGAGGCAGGCCGGCCGCCATCAGGAACGCCGGCCAGTAAATGGCATGAAAGCGAATGATATCTTTGCCGATCATGTGCAGGTCGGCCGGCCAGAGTTTCTGAAACTCGGCGCTACCCTGTTCGCCTTCCGCGTATCCGATGCCGGTCATATAGCCCGTCAGCGCGTCGTACCAGACGTAAACCACTTCTTCCGGATCGTCGGGCCACGGAATTCCCCACTTCAACCGCCTGCGGCTGATGGAGATGTCGCGCAGGCCGCCTTTGACGAAGCTGATCACCTCATTGCGGCGAAAATCCTGCTGCACAAACTCCGGGTGCTGGTCGTAATGCTCCAGCAGTCGATCCTGAAAGGCGGAGAGCTTGAAGAAGTAATTCTCCTCGTTGATCAGCTCCGCCGGGCGGCCGCAGATGTCGCAGTTGGCCGGATCGCTGCCGTCAGAAACGTAGCGCTCGTCGTGAACGCAATAGCGTCCCTGATATTGCCCTTTGTAGATCACGCCCGGATCGTTCTTTTGTGCCAGGCGGATCAGCCGCTGGACGCTGGTGATGTGCTCGGGCTGGTCGGTGTAAACAAAGTGGGTGTAATCAATCCCCAGCTTCTTCCACACGTCGATGAACTGCTTTCGTTTCTCCGCCACGAATTCCGCGGGGGCGATCCCGGCCGCTTCCGCCGCGCGCTGCAGCTTTTCGCCGTGCTCGTCGTTGCCCGTCAGGTACGCCACGTCGTAGCCGCACATGCGCCTGTAGCGCGCAATCACATCGCAGACGATGGTGGTGTACGCCGAGCCCACGTGCAGGCGGGCGTTCGGATAATAGAGCGGAGTGGTCAGGTAAAATTTGCTCATTGTTTGATTAGCTGATTGATTCATTGATTCAATGAGTCAATCCTTCAGTTTCCTATAGGCCATCTGCGCTGCCAGCATCACTTCCTTGAGCGGCACGGACTTCTCACTCGCGAGCTGCCGGCAATCGTCGAATTCCGGCGTCACGTTCACTTCCCTGCCCTCCAGCCGCGCCACTTTCATTCTAACCGCTCCGTGCGGGGTCCCGACCGTCACGATCTCGCGCTCCAGCACCTTGCGGCGCGCTTCGGTGATGCGGACGCCGATGGTCGTGGTCTGCTCAAACAGCAGGCGCGTGAGCGTGTTTTCATGTTCCGGCTTGCAAAGAATGCTGACCAGCAAGCCCGGGCGGTTCTTCTTCATATGGACGGGGCTGCAGGCCGCATCCACCGCGCCGGCCTCGAGAGCCTTTTCCATCAGGTACCCGTAGATTTGCGGGTTCATGTCGTCAATGTTGGCCTCAATCACCAGAACGGTTTCCTCGCCTGCGGAGGCTGGGCTGGTTCCCGAGCCTTCTGTCTTCTCACCAACCATCAACCGCACGATATTGGGATGCGTGGGAAAATCTTTCGCACCCGCGCCATAACCGATGCGCTCAACTTTTATCGGCGGCACGGGCCCGAAACTCGATGCCAGGGTCGAAACCAGCGCTGCGCCGGTCGGCGTGACGAGCTCACTCTCGACGCCCGAGGAATAAATCGGAATACCCTTCAGCAATTCAGCGGTGGCCGGAGCCGGAACGGGCAAAGAACCGTGCGCGGCCTCCACTCTTCCGCCGCCCACGTTCAGCGGCGAGCAGACCAGTTCCGGGTTTCCCAGCAGGGCAAGTCCAAGGCAGCCGCCCACGATATCGAGGATGGCATCCACCGCGCCGACTTCATGGAAATGGATCTCCTCGATCGACTTATTGTGAAGCTTAGCTTCCGCCTCACCCAGCCGCCGGAAGGCCTTGAGGGCTTTGTGCTTTACGTCCTCATCAATCGCCGCATCTCCAATCATTTTCTCGATGTGGCTCAGGTGCCGGTGCGGCTGCTTGCCCGGCGCCACGATTTCCACGTGATTGCCGGCCAGTCCCTTGCGCATCACGCGGCCCTGGGTGAAATCGTACGGCCCCAGGTCGATCTTCTTCAACTCCTCACGCAGGCGGTCGAAATCCACTCCGGCATCCAGCAAAGCGGCCAGGAACATGTCGCCGCTGATTCCCGAGGAGCAATCCAGGTAGGCCAGTTTCATAACTTCTATCTTCCTGCAGAGCGCGTAAGCTCAAGGAGAACGCCCACAAACAGCGCGCAAACTTCCAATGTTATGCTGTCGCTCGAATCCTTGTCAACGAAAGCGCCCGCAGCTTGTGATTAGTTTTGTTTTTGTAGCGCCGGGCTTCTGCCCGGCAAAGCTCATAATGCCCGCCTGAAGGTCGGCGCCACAGCAAACAAATACGGCTCAATGCAGAAAACGCCCGTGCAACCGGCTCGCGGTAAAACCGGGATCTTTCGCCAGATCCATCAGTCTGCGCTCTCTTGTCCGAACCGATTCAACCGCTTCCTTCAGGCCCTCGGCCGCTTCCTTTGGAATCTGGATCAAGCCATTCTGGTCGCCGTGCAGAATGTCCTGCGGGCGAATAACGAGTCCCATCACCTGGATGGGCACGCCAACGCGCACAATGTGGAAATTGGCGTGGCTGGCCACCGCTCCGCGGGCGAAATAGTGGAAGCTCAACGCTCGGACCTCCGCCAGATCTCGAACGCCGCAATCCGTAACCAGCCCGATCCCGCCCAGGCGCGTGAAGAATGTGGCCATCACTTCCCCGCAATGCGTTGCGTAGTCGGGACTGCCTCCGATTTCCTGAAAGGCGATCACCGCAGGTTTGGGCGATTTCTCGACGGCTTCAAACAGCTCCACGTAGCCCCGCTCTTCTTTGGGATTACCCGCAGTCATGGTTTCAACCTGGGCCGTGACCGCGTATCCGCACATCGGGCCGAAACCCGGAAAGAGACACCGTATCTCGAGCGGCGTAAAGCCTTCGTCGCGCGGCCTCACGTGCAACTGCTCGATGGCATTCGAGACGGTGGGAGTATCAACGGTTTTCAAGTATTCAATGTAGGATTGCTCCTGGTTGGTGTCAGTCATTATCTCCTCTTCACTGGCTCTGCTTCCAGCCCGCCTGTTGATACGGCCCCGCCCCCGCGATTGGCGCCTCAGGGTCAAAGTCACTTGCCCGTTAAGAATATCCCATCCCGCTGCACTTTGACTTTTGCGGTTTACGCCTTGCAGAATACTGGTGTACCTTAAAGTATTTGCG
>JARRJI010000262.1:0-7075 GCA_037379595.1 Acidobacteriota bacterium
GCATGGATGAAGATTCCCTTAAGCGGCTCGCGAAATCAACAGGGCGGAGTTTTTCGAGCCGAATGCTATGCAGTTGCAGATGGCATGTTCAATTTCGATTTCGCGCGAGTGGTGAGGTACGTAATCCAGGTCGCAGTCCGGGTCCGGTACGTCAAGATTGAGAGTAGGCGCGACACGCCCGTCGCGCATTGCCAGAAGCGTTGCCGCCACCCCGGCGGCTCCAGAAGCTCCCTGGGGATGTCCAATCAAAGATTTCAGCGCGGAAGCGGGCACGCGATAGGCGCGCTTGCCAAGAGCCAGCTTGAGCGCCCGGGTCTCGATGCGGTCGTTGAGCACGGTCGAAGTGCCGTGAAGATTGACATAATCCACCTGTTCCGGCCCGACGCCTGCCTGCTCCATCGCCAGATGCATGGCGCGCGCCGGCTCTTCACCGTTCTCTTCCAGGCGCACCCGGTGAAAGGCCTCGCACGTCGAGCCGTAACCCGAAATCTCCCCGTAGATATGCGCGCCGCGTTCCCGCGCGCGTTCGTAACTTTCCAGAACAAACATCCACGAGCCCTCACCCAGCACAAAGCCGTCGCGGTCCGCCGAAAAAGGTCGCGAGCCGCGCTCCGGCTGGTCGTTCCAGGAGGAGGTCATGATGCGCATCAGAGTGAAGCCTTTCATGATCAAAGGTGCCAGCGGCGCATCGGCACCGCCGCAGACTACCGTTTCTGCCATGCCGCAGCGGATGCTCTGCACAGCGTGGCCGATGGCATCCGTGGACGAGGTGCACCCGGTTGAGATGAGATGGCTGAATCCCCGAAAGCCGAATCGCATCGAAATCTCACTGGCGAGGGTTCCGATGGTTGCTGAGGGAATGGTGTAAACGCTGCATTGCTTGATGTGCCCGGAGTAGTAGAGCTCATATTGATGCTCCACAAACTCCTGGCCACCGCCGCCCGAGCCCAGAAGAACCGCAACCCGGCGTTGCTCATCCAGCGTCATCTGCGATGGATTGAGCCCGGCATCGGAAATCGCTTCGCCGGCGGCTGCGATCGCCAAAGGCACGACCCGGCTGACGTTGGCGGCATCCTTTTCGCTGATGTATCTGGTGGGCTCAAACCCCACAATTTCGCCGGCAATCTGGACGGGAAGGACGGACGGATCAAAGCGCCGGATACGGCGGATTCCGCTCTGGCCCTGCACGCTGGCCCGCCAGAAGGCCTCGCGGTCCGCTCCGTTGGGACTCACCGCCCCAATTCCTGTTACTACGACCCGGCGCGTCATTGGAACCTCGCTGCGCAGGATATTTGTCCGGTAAGGGGTTTTCGTTCGACTCCCGGTCGGGAGTCACGCGTCCTGGCAGAAATCTTGCCCCATCCAAGGCAGCGGCTCAGTCCGTACCAACGGGTTTTGAATTCATTGTACCCGCTCCAGTACGATGTCGTAGGTGACCTCAAATTCATTCTTTACCTTAACTGCCCCAAATGCCCTGCTATAAGGTTGGATGTGAAAATCGGTCAATTTAAGCATCTTTTTTCCACGAATTCGGAGCCGGTCTCCAAACTGGTTGCAATCAAGGGAGAAATTTTCCTTCCGGGTCACCCCGTGAAATTTCACATCGGCCGTGAGATGCCAGGTAGTGTCCTCGCCGGTAGGGTCAAACGAGAGCGAATGGAGACCGATCATCGGGAAGTGACTGACGTCAAGCTGTTGCGGCCCCAGCATGGTGTCCTCCACCTCCTTACGCTCGGAGGGATTTCCCCACGGATCGATCACCTTCAGTGAATCGGCATGGCCCGTCAGTTGGGCCGTCCACGGACTATTCCCGGACAAGTCCGCCAACCCGGAAAAATGAGTCAGCATGATCAGGTGATTGTCTCCGAGCGAGCTGAGAAATCCACCCTTGAACAGATGGATTTCAACGTGGCTATCTTTTGTGTCCACCCGATAAGTACCCGCAATCTGCGCCAACAGCCGAATCGGACACACAATCAATACCGCCAGGACCAGAAGCGGCGCCCAATAAGTTGGCCGGGCAGCAAGACTTGCGAGACACGGACAGAGCTTATGTTGAAGGAGGATTCGAGCCACTTGCGATTGCTCATGGCCAAGGGCCAGGGGGACTTTGAACCCGACGTTATATTTTCCCAACGGCAGAATCACCCCGCAAAGAGCGACTCGAGCATGGAGCGCGCCCTGTGACTTAAAAAGGCTGCAATCATGTTAACGGCAAGGGAGACTGAAATCAATCGGAAGAAGGACAAAATTTCGGTGAGCAAACCGGCCTGCGAACAACCTCATCTAGAATGAACGAAGAAGCGTGCCGATCGAAGGCTTCTCCCCGTACAAAAAAGCCCTTCCGGCGATCCGCGGAACCAGCGGTAGTCTGAAAATCATCTCGATGCGGCCTCGTGTCTGGCTTTCCTGCCCGCCTCCGGGCAGCCTTTTGACATAGTCCCCCAGTTCCTCGCGCCACGCCTGATTGTACCTTTCGAGTACGGGCGCGGGCGAAGAGACTTTGAGCGCCTGGTGGACGGCCTCAACAGCGACTTCCGCGCTCACCATGCCGGGATAGATCCCCTCGCCCGTCGAGCCGGAAACAAATCCCGCCGCGTCGCCAATCAACATTACCCGGCCACGAACCAGGCTCGGGATCTGATAGACGCCTCCCACCGGGTCGATGTCAAAGTAGACTTGCTCCTCCGGAAGATCACCGGGAATCTGGTTGCGCTCGCGAAGCGCCAGGAGAAACTCACGGAAAAGCGGACGAATGGAGCGGCCATTCTCAAGTAGCGCGCCGATGCCGACACAGATATGCTGCTTCTTGGGGAAAACCCAGCCGTAACCCTGGATGCCCGCGTATTCAAGGTAAACTCGGAATGGAAATCTTTCGCCGTAAAATGCGCTGATCCGCTCCGCCGGAAAAGGAACATCAACATTGGCGCAGAGCACGTAATCCCGCGGCGCCCACCCTTTGCGCAATCCTGCCTTCATGGCCACGCGGCTTGAAGCGCCATCGGCCCCAATCAGAACTCGTGCCGTAAATTCCCGCCCGTCCGCAAGCCGAATGCGGACGCCATCCCGCTCCTCCGCCAGGTCGGTAACGGCGCAACCGCCCAGAAACCCGGCTCCGGCCCCGGCAGCGATGCGAAGCAGGCCATCATCAAATTTCGAGCGCAAGGAGAGATAGCCGGAAGGCTTGCTTTCGATGTAACGAGCTTCCTTTTCAATAGCCTTGTCGTAAAATGCCACGCCGTAAAACGGGTTTTCAACCAGGCTGGAAAGGTGATCCTTGAGGTAAGGGAAGCGCTCGAAGGCCAGGCGATTGATCCAGCTCGCGCAGGTTTTGTGGCGAGGGAAATTTGACCGGTCAACCAGCAGTACCGAATAGCCGCGGTCAGCAAGCAACCTGGCCGCGGTCGAACCCGCCGGTCCGGCTCCAACAACGATGACATCCGTGCGATTACTCATAGTCGCCAACAGTCCTGCTTACGCTAGCACAAGGCAAGCGGGGTGACAATTCTCAGCGAGGACTATTGACCGCCGGTTGCCGTCAAGCTGCTTTCAGGCGCGCGGATCAAAAACAGAACCACGGCAGTCGCGAGGAGCGGTACGGTACCGGCCGCTACGAAAGCGGGGAAGTAAGAGAATTTATCAACGATGTACCCGATCAAGAGCGTGAAGACCGTGCTGACCAGCCCCGCCCCCAGCCCGCTGAGCCCGGTGACAGAAGCCACGACGTCCTGCGGAAACAGGTCGGAAGGAAAAGTCAGTCCCATGGTGGACCAGCTTGCGTATCCCCAGGTCGCGATACTGATCAGCAGCAGCGCGGCGTAGGCGTTGTGGGTCAGGGCAGCCGGAATTCCCGCAACCATGGGCAGCGAACTGAGCACGCAGACCCACTTCCGCGAGCGAATCACCGGCATTCCGCGCTTGATAAAGAAGCCCGTGGTGAATCCACCGGTGAAGTTTCCGAGATCGGCGGCAAGAAATGGAATCCATGCGAAGGCGCCGATTTCTTTCAGGCTGAAGCCGCGCACCTCGCTGAGATAGGCCGGGATCCAGAAAACATAAAACCACCAGATCGGATCGGTCAGAGAGCGCCCGAGAACGATGCCCCAGACGTTTCTTTCCTTGAGAAGGCTCAGCCAGCGCCTGACGCCCTTCAGTGTCGAGGCCACCGGCGTGCCCCGGCGTTCCTCGATGTCTTTCTTTTCCTCGTCGCTCAATCGCGGATGCGAGTCAAGCGGATGATAGAAGTGCAGCCACATCGCGAGCCAGACGAAACCCAGCAAACCCGCGGCCACAAAGGAGTAACGCCATCCGACTGCATAGGCAATGAAGGCCACGAAGGGCGGGGCGATGATCGCGCCCACGCTCGAGCCGCTGTCAAAGATGGCGACGGCAAGCCCGCGCTGATCTGCCGGGAACCACTCCGCCACGGTCTTGCTGGCTCCCGGCCAGTTGAAACCTTCGCCGATTCCCAGCATGAAACGGAAGACGGCGAGTGAAAACACGGAACCCGCCAGCGAATGCAACATGCTGGAAACCGACCACCAGATCATGGCCAGCGTCAGTCCCAGCCGCGTTCCGATGATGTCAATGATCACGCCGCCGACCAGCCACATTCCCGCGTAAGCCACCTGGAACGCCGACACCACATAGGAGTAGTCCTCATGCGTCATGTGAAAGTGCTGCATGATCACGGGGGCGAGGACGGAAAGCGTCTGCCGGTTGATGTAGTTGATGGCGGTGGAACAGAAGAGCGTCCAGACAATCCACCATCGCAGGTGCTTAATGGGCTTCATGGCAGCTCAGTAGCCGAGTCAGGGTCAAGATAGAGCGTGGCGTCGGGATGATTTCGCATAACGGTTGCCGGGCAGAGGGTTGAAATTTCTTCGGTCAACGTCCGGCGGACGATGTGCGCCTTCCGCTCCCCGGGAACAGAAGCTATCCATTTCGGGACGCGCATCAGGGTTGGAATCGTCAAGGTCATCGCCTGTTCGGGCACTTCAGCCAGACTGCCGAACCATCCTTCGTTGACCTGCTGCTGCCGGCATTGTTCATCGAGCGAAACAATTCTGATGTCGACAGGGTCTTCGAAGTTCGCCTCGCCCGGGTCGTTAAACGCCAGATGGCCGTTTTCACCGATCCCGAGAAGGCACAGTTGCGGATTGTACTGGCGCAGCAAGCCGGCATACTGCCGGCAGGTTTCCTCCGGATTGCCGGCGCTGCCGTCCAGTGCATAAAACCGGCGCATCTTGACCTTGTCGGTGAGGCGCTCTCGCAGGTAGCGCCGAAATGAAGCCCGATGCTGGTCCGATATTCCCAGGTATTCATCCATGTGGAAGCCGACAACCTTGTCCCACGGCAAGCCCGGCATCGAGGTCAAAGCTTCGAGAGTTGTTATCTGGGAAGCGCCGGTGGCGAAGATCACCGCAACCGCATCGTTCCGGGCGGCCAGGGCGCGCAGACTCGCGGCGGCAGATTCAGCCGCAGCTTTTCCCATCGCCTCGGTGCTGTCGTACGCCTCGACGTTCAGATTTCCCACCCGAAGGGTACGGATCATTCCACCCTGAAGGGTCCGGATCATTCCAATCCTGCTCATTGCCTTTGCTCCTTACTTCCTGATTAGGGTGATGCAGCCCACGGCAGGCTTCGGGCCTCGACTGAGATAAAGTGGGGCAGTCGACACCGGAAACCGCGCTTGCTCTGCCCTTCAGTTCGAGGCGGTGGATGCCTTCTGCTGATTCAGAATGTGCCACAGCGTTCCGCTGAAGATATTCTCCTGCGCCTGCTTTGGTACTCCGCAGGCGTCAAGCATCTCGTGGTAGCGTTTGAGCTCCCGGTCAAACTCCGCCAGGTCTCCGCCAAACACATCCGAGCCGAAGACCAGTTTTTCAAAAGCGCTATGGGAGGAGGGAGGCGTATGGGGGCTGACAACTCCCGACCACCAGAAGATGGATTTAAAGAAAGTGTAATCGTTCTGCTTCTTGATCAGAGACGATCCACTCAGATCAAAGTAAAGATTCGGGTTCCATCGGCCGATCTCCGCAGCCCAGGCGTAATCGGGATTGCCCATGTGCGCGCCGATAATCGTAATCTTCGGAAACATCCTGGCGATCAGATCGAGCGTCGCCACACGCATCCGATAGGCGCTGACGTTGGTCGGGACGTCGGGATGTTCGCGATTCACAATACCCGTGTGGAACAAGAGAATCATTCTGTATTTTTCTGCGCGCTTGTAAATTGGAAAGTACACGGGATTGTCAAAGTCATGGGCCACGTACTCAAGTTCGCCCAATCCTCGAAACCCCGCCTCATGGGCCAGGTCGATCTGCTCGAGCGCATGGGCGCTGTCCATGTCGATTTCAGCAAAGCCAACCAGCCGGTTCGGGTGCGCGTGGATAAAGGGGACGGCGGTGGCCATGTCAGCCGGCGGGACAAGAAGGAAGGCCATCCCGTCCACCGACTCCAGTTTCGCCAGCAGCTTCTGAAGGAAGGCCGGATCACCGTTGTAGTGAACGTGCCCATCGATGATCCTGGGCCGGGCGGACTGCGCCAGGAGCGGACCGCAAACGAATACGCACATCAGCGGAACGAACAGCAGGCGATACCTTTTCATATCCCCTCCTCAGCACTTTCGCCTTTCAGTGCTCCTGTTCGGCATATTGCCGATAGGCCTCTGCCACCTGGGCTTGCTTGTAATCGCCATGGTGGATAAGGACGCGATAACGGAAAAGCAAAGATTTTCCCGGCTGGATCGTCCAACTGCCATCCTGCAGCGGGTCCCGGGTGAAATAGCTCCAGCCGAACGGGTTTGCTGCGAACAGGCCATAGGCACGGGCATGCCAGTAAGTGGGGTGGCGAAAGCTTCGCGGGCTGTCAAAGACGGCGATGCCCACTTCTTCGCCATGAACGTTTCCGTAGTAATCCACCCAGTTTGCGCGAGTCCCCCAAATGCGCTTCTCTCCCACAGCGCCATTCGAGTCGACCATATGTCCAGGCGGCGAATTGAGTTCCGGGGCCACGCGAATGCCGAATGTTCCTTCCTTGGTGTCGCCAAACACAACCGGCCCATGGTCGGCGT
>JARRJI010000263.1:0-2418 GCA_037379595.1 Acidobacteriota bacterium
GGTGAGTTCCACCGGAGTGCCGCAGTTCAAGGATTCCTGGGCCATCTATCGCGTCGCAAGTCACTACCAGGTGGTCGGCAAGATCCAGCAGGATCTCGATATTTTCCGCATGCCCGTGGATGTTCGCGTTCACTCCGAGGGCCGCAGACCCGTTAACGACCGTGTCGAGATGGTTGGAACCACAGCGGACTTCACGGTCAATACGGTCACCAGGCCAACCCACGTGGAGATCGATCCCGGGAGCCACATCCTGAAGTGGACAAACAAAATCCGGACCGAAGTGGAAATCGCGCGGGGAGACCAACTGGTTGCCGAACAGGCCTACCTGGAAGCCGTCAAGCAGTATCAGAAAGTCATCGGCCAGAACAAGAACAATTCCCTGGCGCACTTCCGTTTAGGCCAGATTTATTTCCGGCTTCACAACTACAATGCCGCGGCCGAAGAGATGCGGAACGCTCTGGATGGGAACCTTCAACCCAAATGGATCGAAGTCTGGGCCCATCTGATTCTGGGTGAGATCTTCGACGCCACGGGGCAGCGTGACCGCGCCCTGAATGAATATCAGCGAGCCCTGCAAACGAAGGACAACACCGGCAACGCTCTCGAACAGGCCAATCAATATATCAAGAAGCCCTACACCGCAGAGAACCGCTCCATCGGCTAAGACCTGGCTGAAAGGAGCGCCCGATCGCTACCTTAGGACCAGGAGTTCTCCGGGATCACGGCCATGGCCCGGGGAGCGGAAACCCGTCGCGGAGAAAGCCCTGGAAATTCACTGGCCTTCAGCAGCTTCGCCCGCGGACGGCCGCGCGGTGAGTCTCTTGTAAGTCTCCTCAAACGTCTTGAGCGCCGCGTCGTCGAAGAGAACAAAGTAAATCTTCTCCAGGCTGGTGCGCCACTTCAGGTGCTCGAGGAGTTCGCTGATCATGATCTCCGCGCACTCTTCCATCGGAAAGCCGGCAATCCCGGTACCGATGGCCGGAAAGGCAATCGTCTTGAAACCCTTTTCCTCGGCCCGCAGCAGGCTGCTTCGCGTTGAACTCCGCAACGTCTCCGCGGTGGTCTTTCCTCCCAGCTGCATACTGGCCGCGTGAACCACGTAATACGCCATCAGGTTGCCTGCCGTGGTCACCGCGGCTTCGCCCAGCCGGATGGTTCCGATGCGGTCGCACTCTTCCTGGATTCGCGGTCCGCCTTTGCGCCGGATGGCACCGGCCACTCCGGCTCCTAACTTCAATTCGTTGTTGGCCGCGTTGACAATCGCGTCAACTTCCATATTGGTGATGTCACCCTTCATGAAGTAAATCTTGGCCGGCATGTTCCCTCTGCTTTGTCGAGTATTTGGTTAGTGCAAGAATAGCGTGAGAGGGCAGCCTCTGGCTAGTGTTTCCCGCGCTTTGGGTGAAAACGGCCTGATCCGCGACGCCTGAATGCCGCGGGGACTTCACCCCAGCCAGTTCTTAAGCTGGCGGAAATAGCAGAGTTTTTTCGAACGGGAAAGACTGCCGTTACGCCCGCTCGTAGAAGGCAGAACAAAAATCCGTGATCTACCAAAGAGTCTTTGCTGCGGTCCCAGATCCGACCTGGCCCCCTGAAACTTCTCAAACCCTGTTTTGCCATTGAATGCGATGGCGCCCGGAGCGGCTTTCCGGAGTTTGGCTTTAAGCTCGGGAATGCCCTCGCGGAAGTCCTCCGCGCGCAGGCTGCTTGCGGATTTCGACCAGCGTTTGACAAGATCGGTCAATCCGAACCCAAACTCCAGCATGCGGCGATCGTCCTCCGGATTGAGGTGAACCGGGGTCAGCCCGGCTTCGAAGAGAAAGTTCCAGAACTGATTTCCCCGGCCGGCATAATAGTGGCCGATCCTGGCCGAGCGCTCGCCGGGGTTAAAACCGACAAACACAAGCTTCAGTCCCGGCCGCAAATAGTCTGGCAAATCGGGATACACTCTTGGCCTTTATCTGAGAAATCGCAACAATGCTCCGTGAAACCTCTAGCGCGGCGCCGTTCTCTTCCCTGCCCGCTCCCGGCAATGTGCTACGAATTGCTCAAAGAGCTTGCGCTGCTCGGCGTGCTCGCTGAACATCTCCTCGGGGTGCCATTGAACTGCCAGGAAGAACGGATAGTCTTCCGCCAGTTCGACGGCTTCAACCAGGCCGTCTTCTGAATGAGCCGTGACCTTCAATCCCCTGCCGAGGCGCTTGACCGCCTGATGGTGAAGGCTGTTGACCGGGCATTGGCCTGCGAAAACTGCATGCAACAGGGAGTCGGGCTCCGTCACAGTGACAGCGTGGGTGGGCTCGCTGCGACTGCCCTGCTGCTTGTGATCGCGCTCAAGCGAGGTTTCACTTTTCAGGTCCTGGTAGAGAGTTCCGCCAAAGCGCACGTTGATCGTCTGAATCCCCCGGCAGATGCCCA
>JARRJI010000263.1:2448-10501 GCA_037379595.1 Acidobacteriota bacterium
AAAATTGTCCCGGCCACGGTTGACTTTGACGTTGGGGTACTTGACCTCTTCACCATACAGTTCCGGATCGACATCCTCCCCACCTGTCAGAAGAATCCCGTCAAAGTCCTCGTTCGACACCCACCCTTTGTCAGCAGCCGTCACGATCTGAATTTCTTCCGGCGCCGCTCCCGCAGCCAGCAGAGCCTTGTAATATGGGGACTCAACACCCTTAGCCTTTTCTTTCTCGGAGACGGAAAGCGCGATTTTCATGATTCGAGTCCCTGTAAAGCTTCAAGGCCTTCCACAGAGCTGGTTGCGACGGCCCGGCCGGGGACTATTTTCCCTTGACAGGACCGGCTGTATCAAGTAAAAACATAATTATGCGTCTAATGCATAATTATGCTCGTCGGGCGGTGAAGTGAAGGCCATAACCGAGGCTGAAATCTCAGGCGCTCCAGATAAAAACGAAAACTCCACAAAGGTTGTCCGGGTAGCAATTGCCGGCGCAACGGGCTATGCGGGGTTGGAGCTTTTGCGGATCCTTGCGCGCCATCCACAGGCACGGGTTACCCGCTTGATGTCTTCCGGACGCGACGGCAAGAAGCAATTCCCGATTGAGCATTCCCACCCTGCCCTTCGGGGGAAGTTCGCCGTTCCCTGCGAGCCGCTGTCTCTGGACGCCCTGACACCGTCCGACGTCGCTCTGGTCTTTCTGGCGACTCCGCACCAGACGGCTCTCGAAATTGCGCCCGCGCTTCTGGAGCGCAAGCTCCGCGTGGTGGACCTGAGCGGGGCTTTCCGGCTGAAGGATTCGGCGGCCTATCCCCGCTGGTACGGGTTCGAGCACCACGCGCATGCAGCCCTGGAAGAAGCCGTTTACGGCCTGACGGAACTGAACGCCGAAAACATTGCGAACGCGCGCCTGGTTGCCAATCCCGGATGCTACGCCACTTCCGTGATTCTAGCACTGGCTCCGGCGCTGCAGCAGGATTGGATCGATACCGCAGCAGGGATTATTTCAGACTCCAAGTCGGGCGCCAGCGGCGCAGGCCGTTCCCTGAGCGAGAAACTGCATTTCGTGGAAGTCAATGAGAATTGCCGGGCGTATGGCCTTTTCAACCACCGTCACGTGCCGGAGATGCTCCAGGCGCTGCAGCTTGCCGAGAAGGATTTTACTTTCACGCCCCACCTGCTGCCGATCACTCGGGGCATTTTGAGCACCATTTATGTCCGGCTCGCAACTCCGCGGTCGCATGAAGAAGTTGCCGCGCTTTACCGGGACTTTTACTCTCGGGCGCCCTTTGTCCGCGTGCTGGACGCGGGAGTGCCGGAAATTCAATCCGTCGCCCAAACCAACTATACGGATATCGGCTTCTCGCTTGATCGCGACGGCACACGCATGATCATCGTATCCGCGCTCGACAACCTGGTGAAAGGAGCGGCGGGGCAGGCCGTCCAGAACATGAATCTGATGTTCGGCTTTGCCGAGGAGACGGCACTGGCATGAAGATCGTCGTCAAGATCGGAGGGCAGTCTGCGGAAGAGCAGACCCGGCGGCGGCAACTGGCCCGGCAGATTGCCGAGTTGTCCCGCGCCGGCCATCGTGTCGTGGTGGTTCACGGAGGAGGCAAGGCGCTGACTCGGACCCTCCAGCGACTGGGGATCGAGACCGAGTTCCACAACGGGCTGCGGGTTACCGACGCTGCAACCCGCGACGTGGCGCTAATGGTTCTGGCCGGGGGCGTCAACAAGCAATGGGTGGCGGAGATCGAAGCCCGGGGCCAGCCCGCTCTCGGCATCTGCGGCGGAGACGGCAAACTGGTGGTGGCCCGCAGGGTGGTGGCTGGCTCGAATGGCTCCAGGAAAGATCTGGGGTTTGTGGGCCGGCCGACAAAAATTAACACCGCCGTTCTCGACCTGGCGTTTTCCAGGAGGTTCGTTCCTGTTGTAGCAAGCCTGGGGCTGAGTACCTCAGGCGAGTATCTGAACATCAACGCCGACGATCTTGCGGCAGCGCTGGCGACGGCCCTTGGAGCCGACCGGCTGCTCTACCTCACGGAGTCCGGAGGCGTCTGGGACGCAGAACGGCAGTTGCTGCCTCTGGTGCGGGTCAAGGACATCCGCAGCCTGATCCAGAAGGGGACGGTGCGCGACGGAATGATTCCGAAGCTGCGCTCGTGCGCGCGCACCATTCAGCATGGCGTCCATGAAATCGACATTATTTCTCCGGACACGCAAAACTCTTTGCTGCGAACGGTCATCAAACGTGAAAGCGTCGGGACGAGGATTGTAAGCGCGAAATGAACTACGAAGAAATAGCAGAACTCGAAGAGCGGAGGCTGGTTCCCACTTACAAGCGCCTGCCTTTTCTGGCGGTCCGTGGTGAGGGTTGCTACCTTTACGACGACAAAGGCAGGAAATACCTCGATTTTCTGGGAGGGCTGGGCGTCAACGCCCTCGGCCATGCTCATCCGGAAATCATGGAAGTGCTGTGCGATCCTTCGGAAAGCCTGCTTCATGTCTCGAATCTCATCTACCATCGCTTTCAGGCTCCGCTGGCCGATCGACTGGCGAAGCTCACCGGGCTTGACCGCGCGTTCTTCGCCAACACCGGCACCGAAGCCGTGGAGGGAGCCCTGAAGCTGGCTCGGGCCTTTGGACGCGAGCATCCCCCTGAGCGCACCGGAATTCTGGCCATGGAAAACTCTTTCCACGGACGCACACTGGGCGCCCTTGCCGCCACATGGCCGGAGAAGTACCGCAAGCCGTTTGAGCCTCTTCCGCCGGGCGTGAAGTTCATCCGCCAGAACGACGTCAGCCATCTGAAGAGCAACTTCTCTCCAGACGTCGCCGCACTGTTGGTTGAAGTCATCCAGGGCGAGGGCGGTGTGGTCGAGCTTGACGAGGAGTTCCTGAAAGCCGGACAGGAGCTGTGCCGGACGCATGGAGCGCTCTTCATCTGCGATGAAATCCAGAGCGGGCTGGGACGCACCGGAAACTTCTTTGCCTATCAGCGGTTCGGCCTCAAGCCCGATATCGTTCTGGTCGCAAAGCCTCTGGCCGGAGGATTGCCGCTGGCGGCCATTCTGGCCCGGGAAGACGTGGCCCAGGCCTTCCATCCCGGCATGCACGGCACGACGTTCGGCGGCGGTCCGTTGCAGTGCCGCCTGGCCTTGAAATTCCTCGAAATCCTCGAACGGCCGGAATTCCTGCAGCACGTCCGCCAGGTCGGTTCATATTTCAAGGACCAGCTCTTGAACCTTCAGAAAGAATTCCCGGTCATTCGCCAGGTCCGCGGCCAGGGATTGATGCTTGCCGCGGAGTTGGCCGTGCCGGGCAAGGAAATCGTTCAGCAAGGCGTGGAAGCCGGATTCCTGTTCAATTGCACTCAGGAACAGGTTTTGAGATTTCTTCCGCCGCTGGTCATCGAGCAGCAGCAGGTCGATCAACTGATCGAATTCCTGCACTCGGCTTTGACATCCGTCTCAAGTACTAAAACGAAGGGGGTGCGCGTATGACGCCCGTTGTCACTTTGGAGAAACAGGAACAGCTTAGTGTGCATGATTTAATCAACGACCAGGACCTCACTTTGAGTGACGTCCAAATGATTTTCGACCTCGCCGGGCGCGTCAAGGGCTCGCCCGGGACATACGCGCGCGCACTGGCCGGGAAACAACTGGCGATGATCTTTGAGAAGCCGTCGCTCCGCACCCGCGTGACCTTTGAAGTGGGCATGACCAGCATGGGCGGGTTTGCCATCTACCTGGAACATTCCAAGCCGCGACTGGGAGAGCGGGAATCGATCAAAGACGTCGCCCGGAATCTCGAGCGCTGGGTGGATGGCGTTGTCGCCCGCACCTACTCGCACCAGTCGGTTGTCGAACTGGCCGAGAATGCTTCCATCCCCGTGGTCAATGCCCTGACCGACCTGCTGCATCCCTGCCAGTCACTCGGGGACTTCTTTACGCTGAGCGAGAAGTTCGGCCACCTGAAAGGCCTGAAGCTGGCTTTTGTCGGCGATGGCAACAACGTCTGCCATTCGCTGATGCTGACGGGCGCCAAGCTCGGCGTGACGGTCAACGTGGCGACGCCCTCTGGCTTCGAGCCCAAGGACGAAATTGTGGAACAAGCCAGAGAGCTGGCAGGTGCAAACGGAGCGGAGATTCAGTTGTTCCGCGAACCGCTTGAAGCCGTGGCCGGCGCCGACGCCGTCTACACCGACGTGTGGGCCAGCATGGGCCAGGAATACGCCGCGCATCTGCGGACGCAGGTCTTTGCTCCCTACCAGGTGACCGAAAACCTGATGAGGGCTGCGGGTCCAAAGACCTTTTTCCTCCACTGCCTGCCGGCGCATCGCGGGCAGGAAGTCAGCGACGCCGTGATTGACTCTTCGAGGTCCCTCGTCTTCGATCAGGCTGAGAACCGCCTGCACGTTCAGAAAGCGCTTCTCCTGCTGCTGATGCAGTCTCATTGAGCATGGAAATTGACACCATTGCGCAGTATCCCCTTGAGGCTCTTGTCACGGCGCCCGTGTCCAAGGAGAGCACGAAATTGTTGCCAATCCTCCGCAAGGCTCGTCTGAGCGATGTTCAGGCCCTCTTCAGGCTGATCCATCGCTACGCAGCAGAAGAAGTGATGCTTCCGCGCGCACTGCCGGAAATCTACGAGAATATTTGGGAGTTCACGGTGGCGGAAAACGACGGGCAGGTGATTGCCTGCGGCGCGCTTCGCCTCTACAACGAGGAGATCGCCGAGTTGCGCTCGCTATGCGTGGACCCGGACCGGAAGACAGGCGGATTGGGGCGGGCGGTTGCGAAGCAGGTCCTGCATGAAGCGAAAGAGCTTGGACTCAAGAGCGTCTTTGCGCTCACCGTTGTGCCCGGCTTCTTTTCCAAGATGGGATTCTACCCCGTCGAACGGGGTGCGCTGCCCCAGAAGGTGTGGCGCGACTGCCTGCAGTGCGAAAAGTATTTTCGCTGTGACGAAAAGGCCATGGTTTTCGATCTCGCCCGGTTACCTGAGAAGACCGCTCACGCCCATTCGAGAGACTTCTAAGCACGTCAAGACGGGGAAGAATTGTTCCCGCCCGGCGACCCTGGCGTCTCGTCATTCAATTTGACGCGACCTTCCCCTCCAAAATAGAGGACGATCATTCCAAGCGTGGCGCCGATGGTATCGAAGCCACAGTCCACAATCGAGGGTCCGCGGCCCGGCACAAACCTTTGATGGAATTCATCGGTCAGCGAGTAAAGCCCCGCAAGCACGATGCAGGCCAAGGCCTTTCTCCAGTCCCAAACGCTGCGATGATCGGCACTGATGGCGTGGTAAAGGAAAAGGGAGAAAATGGCGTATTCGGTGAAGTGGCCAAGCTTTCTCATCCCAAATTGGACAAGTTCAAAAGTGTGGTGCGTAACCTGCACGTGAAAAATGGCGAGAGTCTCGGAGAGCAGCCGGCCGGTAAAGGACGCTCCAAACGTCCTGGTGGACATGTAAAAGATCACGCCGGCCCAGACGATAGCCGGAAGCCACCACACGAAGGCTTGCAAGCGCGTCTGGCAGCCCGGCCGGAGAAATTCGCACAAACCGGCCGCGCTGTTGCAGCTCAGCGATGGTCGAACAGCCGCTATAACCCATGCCGGAGCGAAGCCCGCCCACAAGCTGCTCCACCATTTCAGCCAGCAATCCCTTGTAAGGCACGCGGCCCTCGATACCCTCGGGTACCAGCTTGGAAGTCGTCGCTTCCTGGCCGTAGCGGTCCCGGGATCCCTCCTGCATCGCGCCGAGCGATCCCATGCCACGGTAGGACTTGAAAGTTCTGCCCTGGTAAAGGATGGTCTCGCCCGGGCTTTCTTCCGTGCCGGCAAACAGGCTTCCGATCATTACCACGCTTGCTCCGGCGGCGATGGCCTTTGTAATGTCGCCTGAAAACTTGACGCCGCCATCCGCGATCAGCGGGACGCCCGCCTTGCGCGCCGCGCGGGCGCACTCGGAGATGGCCGTAATCTGAGGAACTCCGGCCCCGGAGACGACACGCGTGGTGCAGATCGATCCCGGGCCGATGCCGATCTTCACCCCCGCCACACCAAGTTCGATCAGATCTCGCGCTCCCTCAAAGCTGGCCACGTTGCCCGCAATCACCTCGGCGTCGGGCAGGATTTTCTTGATGTTCTTGACCGCATCGAGCACGCGCTCGGAATGGCCGTGAGCGGTGTCCACAACGATCACGTCGGCCTGGGCGCGGACCAGTTCCTGCGCCCGCTCCAGAAAGTCGCCCGTAACGCCGACCGCGGCGCCCACTCTCAGGCGTCCGTGCGAGTCCTTGGCGGCCCGCGGGTACTCGATCTTCTTCTGAATGTCTTTGACGGTGATCAGCCCCTTGAGCCTGTAGCTCTCATCCACCACCGGCAGCTTTTCGATGCGATGCTGGTGGAGAATCCGTTCCGCTTCCTCCAGCGTCGTGCCCACGGGAACCGTGACCAGGTCCTCCTTGGTCATCAACTCTTCCACATTCACGTCGGTGCGCCGTTCAAAGCGCAGGTCGCGGTTGGTGAGAATGCCCACCAGCTTGCCGTTTTCCGTCACGGGCACGCCGGAAATCTTGTAATGGGCCATGATCTCGAGCGCTTCGGCGATCTTCTGCCGCGGGCCGATCGTGACCGGATCGACAATCATGCCGCTCTCGGAGCGCTTCACCTTGTCCACTTCAATCGCCTGCCGTTCCACAGAAAGCGTGCGGTGAATGATGCCCAGGCCGCCCTGCTGCGCCAGCGCAATGGCCAGGCGTGACTCCGTTACCGTGTCCATGGCGGCGCTGACGATGGGAATGTTGAGCGAGATTCGCGCGGTCAGTTGCGTGCGGGTATCCGCCGTGGCCGGCAAAACTCCGGAGCGGGCGGGCAATAGGAGAACATCATCGAATGTAAGTCCCTCGGGGATCGGACCATCGAGCATGGCGCCTCTTGTAGCAATCCTTTCAGTTGGATAAAAGTTCCATTCTAGTTTGCTTGATGGAGAGCGTCAAGGCAAGCCCCGCAAGCATTCTCCGCTCCGCGAACAATTGATCGAAATCATCGGGCCAACGCCTGACAGGGAGGCAACAGCCCGGTTTCGCGGCGATCCCTTTGCGCCCTAATGCCTCTGCGAGTGTGTCTTGTTTTCGGTGGCCTTCACAACCTGCGGAACACTGCTGATACGAAGCACAAAATGAAAGGGTGGTAGGCTATGGCCTCGAACGGTCTCTTCTTGGTTCGCTTTTTCGGTTTGTTTCCGGTTTGTTTTTTCACGGTCTTTTATTTTCAACAACATGGCCCGCTTTGTTTTCCGGTTTGTTTTCGCTTTGTTTTTCGAGCGTTTCTATTGTTTTCAACAACATCGCTAGCTTTGTTTCCGCTTTGTTTTCGGTTTGTTTTTCGGGCTCATCCTTTGTTTTCAACAACTCTCCCGCTTTGTTTTTTAAATATAAGAATTCTTTCGCTGGCGTTTTCTGCTGTTCGAAGGGTTGGCGGAAGAACTGTTTCCTTCTTAATCAATGGATTAGCCACGTTTTTAACGGAATTTTCTCCAAATCGCATCATCGTCCGGCCTTTGCCTCCCGGCAGCCTCGCAGCACCGGTTGAAACCAGCAATAAGACTACCATGCTAGTCTACTGTTGTCAAGAAAATTTTCGCGGGCGAGAGACTTTGGAACAGGTCTAAGCGCCGCGGAGGGCGCGGCCGAGCCGGCCGAAAGTTCTGCGGAAAACACGATAGAAAAATGCGGCGAGGTAAAGCATGGCGGCGAACAGGGCCACGACCACAACAATCGTCAGCACGGGATGTGCTGCCGCGAGCCACGCCACCGCGGCGGCCAGGCCATCTTCCGCAAGACTGAAGGCAGAGGTGCTGAAGGGCTCCGGGCTGGCCTCGAGCGGCGTTCGCAGGGCCGTCTTGATGCTGTGCGAGGAGAACGCTACCCCGCCGCCCAGCAGGGCTCCCAGAACCCGCCAATCGGCCGGAGCCGGGCTGAGCGCCGCGTAAGACAGCAACGCCGCCGCCGGAGGACGGATAAAAGTGTGAATGGCGTTCCACACGC
>JARRJI010000264.1:0-5521 GCA_037379595.1 Acidobacteriota bacterium
GCGTGGCGGGCGGCGCATGGCCTCAGCCTCCGGTGGCTCCACGCCCAGGGCCAACGCGGGAAGGCCGTCCGTTACCAGGTTCATCCAGAGGATTTGTAGTGGAAGCAGCGGAAGCGGCATCCCGATCAAAGGACTGACCAGCATCAGCCAGATCTCGCCGGAGTTCGTCCCCAGAATGTAGCGGATGAATTTGCGGATGTTGTCATAGATCACCCGCCCCTCTTCGACTGCGGCGACAATACTGGCGAAATTGTCATTCAGAAGGACCATGTCGGCCGCTTCTTTGGCGACGTCGGTTCCCGTGATTCCCATGGCGACGCCGATGTCCGCTTTCTTCAGAGCCGGCGCGTCGTTTACTCCGTCGCCGGTCATCGCCACAATGTGGCCGCGCCGGTGAAGGCCCTCGACAATTCTGAGTTTGTGCTCCGGCGAGACCCGGGCGTAAACCGGTGTCGATTCCGTCATCCGTTCGAGTTCTTCCGCGGAAGTCCGTTCGAGCTGCGTTCCCGTCACCACGGACCCGTCACCCGTAATCCCGAGTTGGCCGGCAATATAGCGAGCGGTCAAGGGATGGTCGCCCGTAATCATCACAGGCCGAATGCCCGCGGTTTTGCAGGTGCCGACCGCGGACGCCGCTTCCGGCCTGGGCGGATCGATCATTCCAATCATGCCCACAAAGGTAAGGTCACGCTCCAGGTCTTTCGCATCGCCATTGGACGGAGCCGCCTCCATGCAGCGGAACGCCACCCCGAGAACACGCATTCCGTTCGCTGCGAGGCGGTCATTTGACTCAACCAGGCGATTGCGCCAGGCGTCGTCCAGCGGCTCTCGCTTTCCGTCCACCCAGACGAAATTTGATATTCCCAGAAGGACGTCGACAGCCCCTTTGGTAAAAGCAAGGTGAGAGAAAGCATTTTGCTGACAGGCCGCCCGGACACCCACCGGGATCGAGCCGGAATCGGAAGGAAGGCGGTGGACCGTCGTCATCCGTTTTCGTTCAGACGAAAAAGGTACCTCGTCAACGCGGGGCAAAAGCCGGTCCAGTTCTGGCTTCAAGAGGCCGCACCTTGCCGCGGCCACAACCAGCGCCGTTTCGGTAGGATCGCCAAGGGGAGCTGACTGGTTTGATGCACCTGCATTGGACCGCATCACGGCGTCGTTACACAGCGCTGCACCCGCCAACATCAGGCTGAATCCCGGCTGGCCGAGTTCTGGAAACTCGCGGCGATAGTCTTCAGTGCTGAGGTCTTGCACTTCCACCTTGTGGTCGGGAAGCTGGAAGATTGTGGCAGCCATCTGGTTTTCGGTCAGCGTGCCGGTCTTATCGGAGCAAATCACGGTGACGGAGCCCAAAGTTTCAACGGCGGACAGCTTGCGGATGAGGACTCTTCGCTTGAGCATGCGCTGCGCGCCCAGCGTCAGCGCAATGGTCATGACAGCCGGCAGACCTTCGGGCACGGCGGCAACGGCGATGCTGACGGCGGTCAGGAAGAGAACCTCGAGGTTTTCGCCGCGCAACCAGCCGAGCACGAAGATCAGCTGAACAATGAAAAGGGCGGCGGCGGCCAGCACCGTTCCGAGCTGTCCTAGGCGCTTCTGCAGCGGGGTCGGCTCCCGTTCAACGGTCTGAATCATCCCGGCGATCCGCCCCAGTTCAGTCCGCATGCCGGTTTCCGCTACAATGGCTTCTCCGCGTCCGGAGGCGATGTAAGTGCCCATGTAGACCATGTTGCGGCGGTCGCCCAGGGTCAGGTCGGGCTGGTCTATGGCCTTGCTCGTCTTCCGGACGGGCAGGGACTCACCCGTCAGGGCAGCTTCCTGGGTTTGCAGATCCGCGCTCAAGAGCACGCGGCAATCGGCGGCCACAAAGTTCCCGGCTTCCAGTAGAACCACATCGCCCGGGACCAGCTTCACCGCAGATGCTTCGGTGACCTCGCCGTCCCGCCGAACCCTGACGGAAGGAACCGTCAGCTTCTTCAGCGCGGCCATCGCCTTTTCCGCTCGATACTCCTGGGTGAAGCCGAGCACGGCGTTGAGGATGATGATGGCCCCGATGGCGATGGCGTCGCTGTAATCCCCCAATAGCGCGGAGATAATGGCGGCAATAATCAGAATGACCACCATCAGTTCCCTCAGCTGATCGAGGAAGATCAGCCACGGGCTCTTGATCCCGCTTTCTTGCAGCTCGTTGCGGCCAAACTCCAAGAGCCGGCGGGAGGCTTCAGCCTCGCTCAATCCGGTGGCAACGTTGCTTCCCAGTTCTTTTACCGCCGCCTGGGGTTCGATCTGGTACCATTTGGTCATAGAAGACGGATGGCCGGAAGGGCCCGCCGCAGAAAAAGGGCGGGTTTCTCAAGCCTGTTCTCCAAGGATGCTTTGCGTGACTTCGCAGACTCGGACCGCAGGAAATCTTGAAGCCCGGCAGGGTTGGCTGGCCTCATCAGGGACCTTCGGTTCAGAGCCTTGCGCTTGCTCTAAGTTGAGAATACACGAGATGAAAGAGGATTCAAAGGCAGAGCTTGGGTGGTATTGGGGTCCGGGCGGACAATTGGCCGATAGGGGCCAGGTATGGCGCTCCAAAGGCGGGCATCCGCCAATTTAGTACAAAAGTAGTCTAGTCAGACTGTAAAGTTCTTCGGCGTGGAGTTCCCAATAATGTATGTTCGGCAAATCATGTTGACCCCGGTTATCACTGTGCATGAAGAGTGCTCGCTGGAAGAGGCTGCAAAGACCATGCTGGAACACCACATTGGAGGCCTGCCCGTGGTGGATGATCGTGGCGAGCTCTGTGGTATCGTGACCGAATCCGATTTCGTCGCCAAGGAAAAGGGGATTCCGTTCTCCATTTATCGATTCCCGCAGATGTTCGGTGAGTGGATGCCCCGCGAGCATGTGGAACTCATCTATGAGGCGGCCCGTAGCAGAGCTGTGCGCGACATTATGAGCCAAAACGTGATCACCGTGACGGAAGTGGACACACTCGAGACGGTGCTCGATAAGATGCTCAAATGCGGGTTGCATCGTCTGCCTGTCGTCCGAGACAAGAAGCCGGTCGGCATCGTGACCCGGCACGATCTGTTGCGGCTGATGCTGAGACAATTTCCGGGAATCAAGCCCCAATAAACGCCAATTTCAGGGCGAATTCAGTGGCCAAATTATTTACTTGAATCACGCCCGGGACGGTGGTATTTAGTAAGGCATGGAAAGACAGAGTCCACCGGAAGTCGAGGTTTCTTGATCACACCGCTCTTGCGGTGCGGACCGACCCGTGCGGATACCCGCTGGGCGACGGCCATATAGAAAAGAAACTATGGGGGAGTCAGAAGGCTCCCCCATACTAGTTTCTGGGGAAAAGAGCTCAAACCTGGGGACCCCTTTTAAGCGGACCCGCCACCGGGTTCGAAGCGTTCGGTTCGGCGTAGGCACACGGCACTCTCTGCAACCGGTTGAAGACTCTTCACCAGCAGACTCCAAAGGCAGCGTGGCCCCTTTTCACTCCCTGCAGTCCATGAGAAAATAGAAATTTGTGGGAAGGGATGTGTTACGGAAGAAATTTCGCCTCGAAGGTGAGTTACTTTCTTGCGGGGCTGGGAATTGGAAGCACGCTCGTTTTTCTGATTTCCCCACGCCCTGTTGAGAACGGAACCAAAGGTTCCCTTGCACCAATCAGACTTGAAGGAGGTTACATGCAGGAAGAAATTGGCACCGCTGCAGGAGCTATCTGGCAGGTATTGCACACCCGCGGCGAACTCACCCTTTCTCAGCTCAAAAAGCAATCGAAAGCCAAGCCGCCCCTCTTCGATTGGGCAATCGGCTGGCTCGCACGGGAGAACAAGATTGCTCTCAAGCAGCAAAAGCGCACGGTTCGAGTTCGCCTCGTGTAAGCCCGTTTTGCGTGGGCGGCACCTCGGTGGGCCAACAAGCACAATAGAATCAGGAAATAAGGTGGGATCGGTCTGAAAGGAACACAGCTTACTGAGTTTGCCCGGGCTCGACGGCTTCCGCACCACGGTTGCCTGCTCGTTCCTGCTCAAGTGGCGAGCCCAATGCGCGGCTGTTTCAGATTGCAATCGCCTGCCCGAAGACGGTTTCAATCCCACCCACTGCTTGGTTCTTTGCTCAAGGGGTGGAATTCGATTGGGAAATTCCACAAACCTGCCACAAAACTTTACTTCTGCCTGCCATCCCGAAGCGCGTTACAGGACATCCTAGAAAGTATCAGAACTAGCAACAGGTCATGGCCAGAGGATTGCAAAAAGCAGAGTGCTGAACTTACTATTTGAGGTTGGACAACCGGCGGATTCAAAATTGTCCAAGGGAAGGTTGAACTTGAGAATTCTCGCTTATCTGGCTGTTCTCTTCCTGATCAGCACATTTCAATGTTTTGCCATCACTCCCGCTTCGTGTTCGGCCGGGACTCCCATAACAACGTTCCGCCTTTTATTAGTTCCGGAACATGGCGGGCCTCCGCTTCCAATCAGTTCGGTCAACGCCATCTCGCGGGGCGAAAAGCTGAAATACGAGCCTTCGTCGTCGAATCCAAAAGACGCACCCAGAGGAAAAATCACAATCCTTCTTGTGCCGGCGTCACACGGCTCATCGGGCAAGATCGAGGTCCTCAATCCGCTACCTGCCAATGCCGCTGAGGAATGGAAGGTGCCGTGGCGTGCCTCGATTGTGGGCGTCGTGTACGGCCCGCACGGGCTCGACGTGAAGAAGGTTCATTCGCTGGTCGAGCACAACCAGAATCTGATACCTCAACTCGCGGATTATGCCGAGAAAGCCGCGACGGTGGAGGCACTGGTCCAAACGCTCTCGCAATATGAGCAATCGCCGCCGGCCAGCCGTGACCTCGATGCCGTACTCAAGGGGTTTTCGTCGCAGTATGGAGTTTCCCTCCCGTCGATCAGTTCCGGCGCTCCCGCAGGCCAGCAGGCTGCCCAGCTCCTGCACTCCATTGTCCCCGCACTTTCGTCCTATAATCCGCTGGCCGTTCAGGGCAGTTCTGTGGCGCTTCAGAAATCTGCGGGAGTCGCGGCGTGGGTTGCGGCGCTGTTCTGGGGCAGCACACCGGTGGGTCTGGCGGCCGGAGGCGCTTCCTTGCTGCAGAACATGCGGACTCTGTTGTTTCCGAACACGGACTTCCGTGCCGCCTTTGCGCAAGATACGGTTGCGCACAGCATGCAACTTTGCACCACCCAGAAGCACAATGCGGGACGGACGCGGACAGCTTACTTGTGGGTACACCGGGTTCTCAACTCGGGCCCGCCAACGGTAACGCTTCCTGCGGCGGTTCATATTCCTCTCAACTGGAAGTCCGAAGTCAATGTAACCTGTGCCACCCGGGTTCAATTGAGGGATCTACCGCGCGCCCGGGACTGGCAACTGGTTTCCGCTGATCACCATTTTGCGGTTCCTGTGAAGGTGACTGTCGGTTCTTCTGCCGACACACTGGCGATTGATCTCAAGAACACAACACTCTCGCCTGGCAAATACAAACTGGCCGCGATGTGGGACTGGA
>JARRJI010000265.1:0-5515 GCA_037379595.1 Acidobacteriota bacterium
CTGGGATGTACCAGCAGTTCCATCACCCTGCCGGTCCTGCAGCAGATTGAAGCCAGCACGCCGGCCCGCGTGACCATGATCCTCGACGCCTCACTCAGCGATACGTTTGCCATTCTGACAGTCGGCATTCTGCTCGACCTCGGCCACGGCAACGGGCCGATTGCAACACGGTTTATCGGCCAATTGCTTTTTGTGGCGTTCATCTCCGTCCTGCTCGCCGTGGTTGCAGCCGTCCTCTGGTCCTACCTTCTGCCGAAAGTGTCTGACCGCCGATTCTGGAACCCGCTGACCCTCGCCGTAGTGCTCCTGCTCTACGCCGCTGCGGAGCGGATTGGCGTCAGCGGGCTCATTACCGTCTTTTTCTTTGGGATTTTCCTGGCCAATGCCCGGCGTGATGAACTGGAGGTCGTAAAAGAGACTCTGGGCCTCGAACTCGCGGGCGAAGAACACCACTCGCAAATGCTGTCTTTCCATTCAGAGCTGGCTTTCCTGATCCGAACCTTTTTCTTTGTTCTGCTGGGTGCCGTCGTGGAATTCAAGGAACTGATCCAGTATCTGCCGCAAGTAATGGGTCTTCTGGGCGCGGTCATTCTGGCCCGGGCGCTGGCGGTCCGGGCAAGCAGTTGGTCCTGGAAAGGACTTCACTCCGCCGAGCGCGAATTGATCCTGTGGATCATGCCCCGGGGCTTGATTACGGTCGTTCTTGCCCTCCAGGTAGTCCAGGTGTACGGCAGAGCCTTTGCCTTTCTTCCTGCCGTCGCCTTCGCCACAATCCTGGCGACCAATCTGATGGTCGTAATTGGAAGCATCCGGGCTTCGCGAATTCCCGCCGCCTCTTCAACGGCTGAGCCGAAACCTGAAAGCAAGCCGCCGCAGGTGATCGCCACCTGACGCATTCAGAAGCACAATTCACGCGATTAGAGCTGATTTCGTACGGTTGAACAACCTTCCTTGAAGGTCGCCCCGCGCGGGTAGAATTGAGGGGGTGGTTGCGGTTGTGGTAAAATCAACGTTTTCAATTCTCGTCATACGGACATAAGAACCACGATGCTTGAGAAATCTGCTGAACAAGGGACCAAGACACCTCCGCCGGTGGTGGAACTCCGCCTGGCGCACAGTCCTGACGCCGATGACGCGTTCATGTTTTACGCGCTCGCAACGAAAAAGATCGCCACCGGGAACCTGGCCTTTACCCACGTGCTGGAAGACATTGAGACCCTGAACAGGAAGGCTCTTGAGGAAGTGTACGACATCACGGCTGTCTCATTCCATGCCTACGCGGAACTGGCGGACCGTTATCTCCTGATGTCTTCCGGGGCAAGCTTCGGAGATGGTTACGGCCCCATTATTGTGACGCGCAATTCACTGCAGGAAGAGGCCCTCAAGGGGAAGCGAGTCGCCATACCCGGCAAAAAGACCACCGCATATCTGGCGCTCCGCCTTTACGAACCCGACATTGAAACAGTGGAGACGCGCTTTGATGAAATTCTGGACAAGGTAGTAAAAGGCGAAGCGGATGCCGGCGTCATCATCCACGAAGGCCAATTGACTTACGCGAGTTACGGACTCTCAAAGCTGGTCGATCTTGGTGTGTGGTGGCAAAATGAGACCGGGTTGCCGCTGCCCCTGGGCGGAAACGTAATCCGCCGGGCGCTTGATCCGGAGACCGTTCGCAGGGCTGATGAACTGCTTCGCGCGAGCATCGTGTATGGTCTCGAGCATCGCGAAGAAGCTTTGGAGTACGCCTTGCATTTTGCGCGCGGACTCGAACCTGCGACGGCCGAACACTTTGTTTCGATGTACGTCAACCAATGGACTCTCGACTACGGTGAACAGGGACGCAGAGCCGTACAAACGTTGCTCGACCGCGGTTTCCAGGCCGGGGTCATCCCTCAAGCCGTCAAAGCAGAGTTCGTGGGGCAATGACCGGCAACCAGTTCGGAAGTGCGATGCACAGTCCTCCGACCGGTTGAGGACCGTCTGCATTTCGGGGAACGATACCAACAAGAGGAAACACCTGAATGGAACTGAAGCTCGCAAGCCACAGCAGTTATCCGCGCATCGGAGACAGTCCGGAAGGACAACTGCTCCGCCGCACGATTGCCCAGCGGGAAAAAGGGGAAAAGACTGACGCCGACCTTCGCGCCGCACAAGACCGCATGACCGAACTGGCGATTGCCGAGCAGGAAGCGGCGGGCATCGACGTCGTCACGGACGGCCTCATCCGCTGGTACGACCCGGCTTCGCACCTGGCCGGCAAGCTTACCGGAATTCACATCAATGGCCTTCTCCGGTTTTTTGACACCAATTTCTATTTCCGCCAGCCCATCGTCGAGGGAAAGATCGAGCGCACCGGGCCGATGGTGATTGACGAATTCGTTTTCGCCAGGGGCAAGGCTTCCCGGACGGTCAAAGCGGTGCTTACCGGGCCTTACACGCTGGCGCGGCTGTCGCTGGCCAAGGACGGAGGGACACAACTCGACAGCCTCGTCGAGCAGTACGCCAAAGCCGTGGCCGGGGAAGTCGGCGCTCTCGCTGATGCGGGTGCCACACTGATCCAGGTGGACGAGCCCGCCATCCTGAAACACCCGGAAGAGTTTGCCTTGCTGGAATCGGGAGTCAGAGCGCTGGCCACCCAGAAGAAGAGTGCGAAACTCATGATGGCCTTCTACTTCGGAGACGTTGCGCCTCTTTATGCCAGACTCCAGGCGCTCCCGGTCGATGCGCTCTGTCTTGACTTCACTTACAGCCCAGGCCTGGCCGGTGTGGTTGCAAAGGAAGGTTCATCAAAGTCCCTCGCCTTGGGGTTGATCGACGGGCGCAACACGCGGCTTGAGAACGCGGATGAAACAGCCCGGCAGATCGAGCAACTGCTCCCCGCCATCAAGGCTGACAATGCATATCTGACGTCATCCTGCGGGCTGGAATACCTTCCGCGCGACCGCGCACAACTGAAACTGAAGCACCTGAAAACCGTCAAGGATACTTTTTTAGGATTAGGAAAGGGCGCATGAGCCGAGAGAAACTTCGACAACTTGGAATCGACTTACCCGTTCTGCCAACCACTTCGGTTGGGAGCTTCCCCAAACCGGATTACCTGATGAAGGCTCGTTCGGAATTCGCCAAAGGGAAAATCACGCACGAGGAACTGGAACAGAGCGAAAAGCGCGCCACCGAGTTCTGGATCCGGAAACAGGAAGAGCTTGACGTCGATGTGCTGGTAGACGGCGAGATGTACCGGGGCGACATGGTGGCGTACTTTTCAGAGCACATCAAGGGCTTTGAACAGGGCGGCCTGGTTCGCTCCTACGGGAACCGCTATTACCACAAGCCCATCATTGCCTCCGAGGTGCACTGGGAGCATCCCATTACGGTGTCGTGGTGGAAATATGCTCAAAGCCTCACCAAACGCCCGGTCAAAGGAATGCTGACAGGGCCGTATACCGTGATGGACTGGTCCTTCAATGAAGCCTATCCTGACCGCAAGGCAGCCTGCTTTGCTCTGGCGGGCGAAATTCGCAAGGAAGTCCAGGCGCTGGTGGAAGCGGGTGCGAAAATCATTCAGATTGACGAGCCTGCTACTTCCGTGCGGCCGGAAGAATTGCCCGTGGCCATTGAAGCCATGCGCAGGGTGACGGAGGGCTTTCAGGCTTATTTCATCACTCACATCTGCTACGGCGCTTTCGAATTCATCTATCCGCAGATGCTGCAGTTCACGGTCGACAACTTTGACCTGGAAATGTCAAACAGCGGCCTTGATATGCTGGAGTTGTTCAAGAAAGACAAGTACACCAAGGACATCAGCTTCGGCGCAGTCGACGTCCACACCCACGTGATTGAAGAAGAGCCCGTGGTCGAGCAGCGCGTTCGCGACGCTCTGGCCGTCATCCCCAAAGAGAACGTCTGGGTTGATCCTGACTGCGGCCTCAAGACTCGCTCGGTGGATGAGGCGATTGAAAAAATGAAGGTCACCGTCCAGGCCGCCAAGGCTCTGAGAGGCTGAAGGGCTGTTCAGCCTGTTGATTTCCCTGCTCTGAAATGGCGAGAAAACAAAAAACCGACCGCGTTCCGTTTACCAGCATCCAGAAGAAGATCTTATTAACTCTAGCCAGCGTTGTCGGCATGAGGATGCTCGGACTTTTCCTGGTCCTTCCGGTTTTCACACTCTACGGGTTGCAGTTCACCCATTCGCGCTTCCTGGTGGGATTTGCCTTTGGATGCTATGGCCTCACCATGGCCATCCTGCAGATCCCGCTCGGACGCCTTTCTGACCGCATCGGCCGCCGCAAGGTTTTGATCCTCGGCATGGCTCTTTTCAGCCTGGGATCGTTCATCTGCGCGGTGCCCCACTTATTTCCATCCGGAATGCAGATCGGCGTGCTGATCGCCGGCCGGCTGGTACAGGGCGGCGGCGCCATCATTTCCGTGGCCTTTGCAACAGTTGCCGACCACATCCCGTCTGAGCGGCGTTCCACCGCCATGGCCATCCTCGGCATACCTATCGGCGTGGCTTTTATCGTGGGAGTGATTGCCGGTCCCATCGTGGCGGGAATTTTCGGCACCGCCTCGCTCTTCTGGATCACCGGCGTGCTGGGCATCGGAACCGTGGTTCTTCTGACCAAATACCTGCCTGAGACCGCGCCCTCCGGCGCAGCCCCAACCCCGCTTGGCGAAATCCTGCGAATCAAAGCGCTGCTGGCGCTCGACGGGGGCGGCTTCCTGATGAACTTTTTCATGAGCACGTTCTTTTTCTATTTCCCGCTGATTGTCACCGGCAGGTATCACATGAAGATGACGCACTACTATGAACTGCTCCTGCCCATGATCTTCATCAGCGCCTTCACCATGTTTGCTTTCAGCCGCGGAGCCGACCACGGCATGGCCAAAGCGCTGGCAGCCATCGCCTTTCTGGTCTTCCTGCCAAGCGCCATTCTGCTTTTCCGGCCTCAGACATTTGGACTCGCCCCAACCCAACTGGCAGCGATTCTGATAGGAGGAACTCTTTTCTATATCGGCTTCACCGGTCTTGAGCCGATGCTTCCCAGCATGGTCAGCAAAGCCGGCCCGGAAACCGCTCAGGGCAGCGCGCTGGGCGTCTATAACAGCATGCAGTTCCTGGGCAGCTTTGTCGGCGGCTCCGTCGCCGGAGCCTTCGCGCATATTTCCGCGGACACCGGCATGATGATCACCCTGATGATCGCCTCGCTGGTCGGCTGCGCCCTGATGCTCGCCATCCGCGTCCCGAAAAAAGCCCCGGTCGAACAACCCGCGCACGTCGCCTGATCTGGAGCCGCTCTGCCCTCGCCAACGGTCTGTTTATCGACGATCTTTATCCTCAGATTTGGTGTCTCATGTCACCGGGCGTGAAAACTCAAGGTCTGCGCCCCAAAGCGCCAAGTTCTCAGGGCTCGCCCCAGAGGTCCATCGTATTAACCGGCTTGCCCTGAAGCTTCAAGTAGTAAAAGAGTTGGCTCTTGTGCCGGTCAAGATGGTGGACCATCTGAAGGAGCTGCCG
>JARRJI010000266.1:0-5496 GCA_037379595.1 Acidobacteriota bacterium
CCACAGCGGCCGCTGGACGTGGGCGCCTTTCCTGGCAAACGGCTCAAAACGCGCAGGCGTGAAGACTTCCTTATACTTCTGGTAGATGAGCTTGGTATTCGCGACCGCCACTTTTCCGATCAGCCCTTCGATTTTCCTGCGTTCTTCGGGTGTCTTGGCGTTGGCCAGCTTGGCTTCCAACAGCTTGTCCACCAGAGTATCGATCCGGCTCACGAACACGCTGGCGACGGAAGCCAGGCGGTCGATCGGTCTGCCCTCGGCCACTCTGTTCTCAAGCGCTTTCAGGTAAGTGTTGGCAACTTCCTCGTAACGCTCAATGCCAAAGAGCAAAGTGATGTTGATGTTGATCCCTTCGCTGAGTGCCTGTTCGATAGCCGGCAAACCTTCCTTAGTTCCCGGAATCTTGATCATCAGGTTCGGCCGGTTGACAGCGCTGAACAGATGCCGGGCTTCTTCAAGGCTTGCCTTGGTGTCGTGCGCAAGAAGCGGAGAAACCTCCAGGCTCACGTATCCGTCGCGCCCCTTCGTCCGTTCGTAAATACCCCGGAATTCATCCGTGGCCTTCTGGATGTCTTCAATGGCCAGCTTCTCGAAAATCTGCGGAGGTTCGAGCCCCTGGGTGACGTATTGGCGGATGCTCTCGTCGTAATCGTCACTGCCGGCGATGGCCTTCTCAAAGATGCTGGGGTTTGAGGTGACACCCAGCAATCCATCTTCGTCAATCCTCTTCTTCAAACCGCCGGAAAGGATTTCCTTGCGGCGAATATAATCGTGCCAGACGCTCTGGCCGAACTCGTCTAATTGTTTTAACGGATTCTCATTCATAGATCACTTCCTCCTCTCCGTAATTCCCCGCGGCGAGAGGCGCTCGGACTGCGGGCTGTCCTGCGCAACCATCGCTGCGTTCGAAACCGTTCCCCAGCGGGACGCAATCAAGGACATTCTCGCTTGAGCTTCGCCCCGCGAACGGCTGCAAAAAAACCAATGGGGCGGCCAGCAGACCGCCCCGGGAAAACACCTAGCGCCCCAGCAGTTCGTGGGCCCGGCGAACGACATTGTCGGGCGTGAACCCAAACTTTTCCGCCAGCACCTTGTAAGGCGCTGACGCCCCAAAGCGTGTCACGCCAATGACGGCGCCTTTGGGACCGATGTATCGCTCCCATCCGAAAGGGTAAGCTGCCTCAACGGCCAGCCGGGCTGTCGTGAGCGGCGGCAGAACTTTATCCTTGTAAGCCTGCGGCTGTTTTTCAAAAAGGTCCCACGAGGGCATGCTGACGACTCGCGCGGCAACGCCTTCGGCGATCAGCTTCTCGTAAGCGTCAAGCGCCACAGAAATTTCCGAACCCGAAGAGATCAGGATAAGTTCCGGCTGTTTGCCTTTTGAATCAGCAAGGATGTAAGCCCCCTGTGCCAGCCCTTCGGCAGAGGCGTATTTCTCCCGGTCGATCACCGGAAGTTTCTGCCGGGTCAGCACCAGAGCCACCGGACCGCCTTTCCTTTCAATTGCCACACGCCACGCCACGGCCGTTTCATTGGCATCCGCAGGCCGGATCAGCGACAAATTCGGAATCGCGCGAAGCGAGGCAATCTGCTCGATCGGCTGGTGTGTGGGCCCGTCTTCTCCCAGGAAAATACTATCGTGCGTGAAAACATAGATGGGCTTGATCCCCATCAAAGCCGCAAGCCGGATGGTCGGCCGCATGTAATCAGAGAAAATCAGGAACGTGGCACCGTAGGGGATCAAGCCGCTCAACGCCATCCCGTTGAGCGCCGCGCCCATCCCATCTCGCGCACTCCAAAATGGAAATTGCGACCGCCGTAGTTGCCTTTCTGGAAGGCTGTTTCGCTTTTAATCAGCGTGTCGGTGGAAGGCGCCAGGTCCGCCGAGCCCCCAAGGAGCGTGGGCAGGCTTGGGGAGATTGCGTTCAACACGGCACCGGATGCCTTGCGGGTGGCGATGGGACCCTCTGACGGCTTGAATGTGGGAAGCTTCGAGTTCCAGCCGTCCGGCAGTTCTCCGCTCACGTACCGGTCCCATTCGCCGGCAAGATGCGGATAGGCTTTGCGATAGCTGTTGAGCCGCTCCTGCCACTCCGCCTCAGCCTGCTTGCCGCGGTCGACAGCCTTGCGGAAATGCGCGAGAACTTCGTCCGGGATGTAAAATTTGGGCTCCAGCGGGATCCCCAGGTTCTCCTTCGACAGCTTGACCTCTTCCTCGCCCAGCGGCGAGCCGTGGGCGGCTGCCGTATCGTGCTTGTTGGGGCTGCCGTAGGCGATGTGGGTCCTCACCATGATGATCGACGGCCGCTCTTTTTCAGCCTGCGCAGCCTTGAGCGCCTTATCGATCGCTTCCAGGTCGTTGCCGTCTGCTATTTTCTGGACAAACCATCCATAAGCCTCAAAGCGCTTTGCGCGGTCCTCGGTAAAAGTAATCTCGGTTTTGCCTTCGATGGAAATGTGATTGTCGTCGTACAAATAGACCAGATTGCTGAGGCCCAGGTGAGCGGCCAGCGATGCCGCTTCCGACCCGATGCCTTCCATCAACTCTCCGTCGCTGACGATGGCATAGATTTTGTAATTGACCAGCTCGTGGTCCGGCCGGTTGAAATGCGCCGCCAGATACCTTTGAGCGATCGCCATCCCGACGCCGTTTCCGAATCCCTGGCCAAGCGGGCCCGTGGTGGTCTCGATTCCGTCCGCAAGCCGGTATTCGGGATGGCCCGGCGTCTTGCTTCCCCACTGCCGGAATTGCTTGAGTTCATCCAGCGACATATCATAGCCGGTCAGGTGGAGCAGGCTGTAAAGCAGCATGCAGCCATGGCCCGCTGAAAGGACGAATCGGTCGCGATTGGGCCACGCGGGTTTCAGCGGATCGTAACGCAGGTATCGAGTCCAGAGCACGTAGGCCATGGGCGCCGCGCCCATGGGCATTCCAGGATGGCCGGAATTCGCCTTCTGAACGGCATCCATCGTCAGACCCCGAATTGTGTTAATACAAAGCTGGTCGAGTTCAGGCCTGCTCAGGGTGCCTTTTGAAGTTTGAGTTGCTGTGGGTCCGTCCAAGGCGATTTCCTCCTGTTTTGGTTTTGCACACTTACGATTTTGGGTTGAGGCCCCGGGTAAGTGATGCACGCAATTCGCTTTACCCCGCATCTATACCTTTTTGATGCGCCCGGCGCCTAAATGAAACGCTCAAGGGGTGTATTATATTCCTTTTACGCGACCAAAGCGCGCATCTTGAACTCCGATCAGCGATTCAGGTTCGGAGATGTCCTGAAAAAAGGCTTTTATTCAAGGGATTGTAACGAAGGAGGCGACGATGGACAAGAGACATCTCGGAGTTGTGGGAATGGGTGTGATGGGCAAGAACCTTGCCCTCAACGCGGAGAGCAAGGGTTTCTCCGCAGCCGGTTTCGATATTGACCCTGAAAAGACCCAGAAAGCTGCTGCGGCCGTAGCCGGCAAGAAGATCACGATTACGAATTCACTTAAGGATTTTGTTGCGGCGCTCGAGAGGCCGCGCCGAATTCTGCTGATGGTTCCGGCCGGCAAAGCCGTTGATTCGGTGCTCGCGGACCTGAGGCCGCATCTCAACAAGGATGACATCGTCATCGACGGTGGCAACTCATACTTCAAAGATACCGAACGACGCGTGAAAGAGCTGGAGGAATCCGGCCTGCGGTTTTTCGGCATGGGCGTGAGCGGAGGCGAAGAAGGCGCGCTCCACGGCCCTTCGCTGATGCCGGGCGGACATGAAGAATCCTACCGTCACCTGGAGCCCTTGCTCACCAAGATGGCTGCGCAAACCAAGGACGGCGCCTGCTGCACCTATCTCGGCCCGCGCGGCGCCGGCCATTACGTCAAGATGGTCCACAACGGAATTGAATACGGCATCCTGCAGCTCATCTGCGAAGTTTATGACATCTTCAAGAACGTCCTGGGGCTTTCCGTGCCGGAAATGCACAAGATCTTTGCCGAATGGAATGCTTCCAACCTCAACTCCTATCTTCTGGAGATCACCACGCTGGTGCTGGGCAAGACGGACGACGAAACCGGCCAGCCGCTGGTCGAGATGATACTGGACGAAGCCAAGCAGAAAGGTACCGGGAAATGGACGGCGCAGGATTCCATGGATCTGGGCGTTGCCGTGCCCACGCTGGCTTACGCCGTCGAGGCGCGCATCCTTTCCGGGCAGAAAAAAGAACGCGCCGCCGCCGCCGAGGTTCTGAGCGGTCCCAAAGAACCCTTCTCAGGCGACCTGCTCAGTTTCATAAATCACTTGCGCGAGGCATACCGGGCCGCTGTGATGGTCTGCTATGCCCAGGGATTTGAGCAGCTCCGGGTGGCCTCAGGGGAATATCAGTACAATCTTAACTATGCGGAGATTGCCCGCATCTGGAAGGGCGGTTGCATCATCCGCGCCAAAATGCTCGATCTCATTCAGCAGTCGTTCGCCATGGACCCGGCCCTGCCGAATCTGATGCTGTCTCCGACGTTCAGCTCAACCCTAAACAAGTACTCGGTTGACCTGCGTGAGGTTGTCAAAGCGGCGACAGAAGTTGGAACGCCTTGCGTGGCATTCTCAACTTCGCTCGGCTATTTCGACAGCTACCGGCAGAAGCGCCTTCCGGCCAATCTGCTCCAGGCCCTTCGCGATTGCTTCGGCGCCCACACTTACCACCGCATCGACAAGGAAGGCGTGTTCCACACCGAATGGGCGAAGTGATTGAACTGGTCATGTGTTTTGCCGGAGCGATCAAACAAACGGCCTGAAAGGCGGCTTCGTCTGGTATATTTGTGGAGATTCCGAGTTGACTTTTGATCAGCCCAGCCAAAATTGATTTTCGGAACGTCTGCGCCAGGGAGGCCCACGTGAAACAGAATCTCCTCAAATTCATCCTGACGTTCGTTATCGCGGCTGTTGCTCTGCCCGCCCTTGCCCAGGCGAAACACGCGCTGACCTTCAATGACCTGATGAAGGTTCAACGCATTTTCGACCCTCAGGTGTCGCCCAACGGCAAGTGGATCGCCTACGTCGTGTCCACGCCCGATCTCGATGCGAACAAGATGGTCAGCCACATCTGGCGAGTTCCACTCGCCGGTGGCGAACCCCAGCAGCTCACGCGCGGTGACGCTTCCGATTGGCGCCCCCGGTGGTCGCCCGATTCAAAGTCCATCGCGTTCATCTCGTCGAGGAACGGAACCTCGCAGGTCTGGATACTTCCCGCCGACGGCGGCGAAGCGCGCCAGCTTACCGACATCGCTACCGAAGCCGACGGCGTCACCTGGGCATCGAAAGGCGATACACTGCTTTTCACTTCCGAAGTCTATCCTTCCTGCCACGATGCGGCGTGCAACAAGAAACGGCTTGATGAAGCGAAATCCAGCAAGGTGAAGGCGCGGGTCATCAACCGCCTCTTCTTCCGGCATTGGGACCACTGGCTGAACGGAAAAATCACTCACCTGTTCGCGGTTTCGGCCGAGGGAGGTGAGCCG
>JARRJI010000267.1:0-5433 GCA_037379595.1 Acidobacteriota bacterium
CAAAGACTTTGGTGTTGACCTTGAAACCGGGAAGGCCGGGCATCGCCTTGAGCGGCCCGGCGGGCTGCTTCGTTTCCTCAGGGTGAGGAAGCTGGGCTTCGCTCTTGGGGAAAGTGATAGGCAGTTTGCCTGAGGGATTGACGTGGCCAAAGAGAATCGCTGCGATGGCCTGCCCGCCGCGGATGCCCGGATACCAGGATTCCAACACACCGCTGACCTGATGGAGCCAGGGCATGGTGACGGCGCCGCCCGATTCCAGCACCACGATGGTGTGGGGATTGGCGGCGGCGACGGCTTCGATGACCGCGTTCTGATTGAAGGGCAGCGAGAGATTGGGCAGGTCGCGACCTTCCGATTCATGCTGGACGGCGAAGACGATCGCCACGTTTGCTGATTTGGCCAGCGCTGCGGCGGAGGCCGGATCGGTTCCGGCATTGTATTCGACTTTGGCCCTGGGCGCGGCCTTGCGAATGGCGTCGAGCGGAACGGACCGGTGATAGATCCATCGCCCCAGAAATGCCGCGAGGCCGGTCGCGTGGCCGGGCGGAGGCGGAACAGCATTTCCGCCCGCGGGGTCCACCTGCGCCGAGCCGCCGCCCGAAAGCACCCCGGCATTCGCGTGGCCGCCGATCACGGCGATGGTTCCGGTCATCGAGGGATCGAGCGGAAGCTGGTCGTCGGCGTTCTTCAGCAGAACTGCTCCCTGCTCCTCGACGTACTGCGCCACCTTGAAGCCGTGCATCGGGTCCACCACTTTCGGCTGCGGCGGGTTGTCGATGATGCCGAGTGCAAATTCGGTGCGCAGAATGCGATGCACCATGTCGTCGATGCGCGACATGGGAACCTTGCCGCTCTGGACGGCCTTTTTCAGCGGCTCGCCGAAGTAATTGTTGCCGGGCATCTCGATGTCGAGCCCGGCCATCGCGGCTTTCACCGTGCTGTGCGTGGCGCCCCAGTCGGAAACCACCAGGCCTTTGTAGCCCCAGTCGTGGTCAAGAACGTCGCGCAGCGTAAAGTCGTTTTCGCAGGCATAAACCCCGTCGATCAGGTTATAGGAGCACATCACCGCGCCCACGTCGGACTCATGAATCGCGATCTGGAAGGCGAGCAGGTCGGTTTCGCGCATGGCCCGCTTGTCCATGATGACGTTCGCAAAGTTGCGGCCGTCTTCCTGGTCGTTGAGGGCGTAATGCTTGATGTCGCCGATCACGTGCTGGGACTGTGTGCCGCGGATCAACTGGCCGTCCATGGTACCGGCCAGAATCGGATCTTCGCCCTGGTACTCAAAGACGCGGCCGCCGCGCGGCTCGCGCACCAGATCGACACCGCCGCCCAGCGACATATTGAAGCCCTGGTCGCGCAACTCGGTCCCGATCAGCGCCCCGAATGCGTACGCGACTTTGGGATCCCAGCTTGCGGCCTCGGCTTCGGTCGAGGGCAGCGCCGTCGAGTAGCGGCTGTGGCGCGCTCCGCGGGCCACGCCCACGGCGGCGTCTGACATCTGGAGGTCCGGAATTCCCAGACGCGGGATGCCGGGAATAAATCCGGCGCCGCCCAGCGAGCGCACGGCGGGACCGGACGTGGCGGGCCCGAACAAGGCGCGCCAGCCCATGCCGTGCAGCAACTGAATTTTCTCGTCCAGAGTCATCTGCTTAATCACCAGGTCGGCCCGCTGGTCGGGCGACAGGTTCTTGTTCATCCACGGTCCTTTGACCGCTGGCTTCCGCGGCATTCCAAACTGCGCCCGCATGGGAACGCACGCCAGAAGAAAGACTGGCACTGCAAGACAGACTGCCCACTTCCAGTTCACACGAAGATTCATTCATCTCTCCTTTATGCTGGCCGCTGGTTGCGGACTCGTACCGACCGATCCGTGCGACCGCCTGTGACCACTTGCTTAAGAAAACGCCATTTATACCGCCCCACGAGGAAAAGTCAAGGAAGAAAGACAGCGCGCAGTGCGCCGAGAGGTGGGGATTAGGAACTGGGGCGGGAAATCTCAGTGGGTAGTTGGTAGCGACGGCACCGGGCCCTTGCCGGTTCTTATATCCACGATAAGATTCCGGCAAACAAACGTAATCCACCCCTATCAAGTAGCGCAGAAGGCGGAGATGCGGGCGCTATTGTGTGGCTTGTGTGGCGCGCAGGTGAGTCGCGGCAGTGAGATGCTTGAGGTTGAGGACGAGGCGGTGCATGGCGCGGTCGAGGTTTCTGTCGCGGTTGACCTGCAGTAGCGCGGCCTCAACGCTCTCGGTGATTTTCCAAAGCACGGTGTGGGTTTTGACATCCCGAATGACTAGGATCAACTGGGGACGGTGAGAGCCGCCTGGGCCCCTGAAAACGTCCCGGCAGCTGAGGCTGATTTCAAAAGTCAGTTCAGCGTCTGCCGGAGCTGGCACAAGCTGGTAGCGGCCCCAGCTCTTGATGGCGGCATAGAACTGGTTGTAGGCCCGGGCGGGGCCTCCGCTGAAAATCGGTTCTTCAAAGAAGGGGTCACACGCGCCGCCGCCGTTTGAGATGAACACCTTTTGGGCAGAAAGGATTTGCTGCGGCACGGGCGCAGCAGCCTGTGCCGGCTTTGACACCTGCGCACCCAAAGCCAGGAGTGACGCAAAGGCCACCACTGGCAGTAAACCAGCAGATCTCGAAATCTTCAGCATCGCCGCTCCCTCGCAGCCGGACTGAGAACAAACGTAAACAAAATGACGGCCTTCGTCAATCCGTTTGAGCGGGTGGCGCGGAAGGCAGGGAAAAACCGCGGACCTCAAAGGCGCAGGGCGGCGGTACCACCTTGACGAGGCCGCCACGCGGAAGTAGACTTGGGGCGATTTTCCGGGCGAGTAGCTCATCTCTTTTTTAGGGACAGGGCTGGCATCGCCCGCCACATCACGTTCCGGCTCAGGAAGCACCTATTCCGAGAAAGGAGACGATCCCATGAAGAAGCAGAAAGAAGACGCGGAAGTTCGGCCATCCAAAGTTCTCAGCCGGCGAGCGCTGATGAAAGGAACGGCGGTGCTGGCCGCGGGGACGGCGGCATCGGCCCTGGACCCTTCAAGGCTGGTTGCGCGGGCGGAGGCGCAGACCGCTTCAAAACCGTACGTGGCGAGGCCGACGCTGATTACGGCGTCAACGCACAAGAACGTGGTGGAAACGGACAGCGGGAAGGTCTTTGGCTATGTGAAGAACGGGATCGTGAGCTTCCGGGGGATTCCCTACGGGGCTTCAACCGAAGGAAAGAACCGCTTTATGCCGCCCGAGAAGCCCAAGCCGTGGGCCGGAGAGCGAAGCGCGCTCTACTGGGGCCCGGTGGCTCCGCAGCCCTTTACCAGCACCACCGATGCGCAGCGCGGCGGCTGGAAGCACGATCGCGAGGCCTTCATGTTCGACTGGGAAGACGGGCACGATTCCGAAGACTGCCTGCGCATCAACGTGTGGACGCCTTCCATCAACGACAACGCCAGGCGCCCGGTGATGATGTGGCTGCACGGCGGTGGATTCGTTTTCGGCTCGTCGCAGGAATTGCGGATGTACCCGGGCGACGGGCTGGCGCATCGGGGCGACGTGGTGGTGGTGAGCGTGAATCACCGGCTGGGCGCGCTGGGCTTCGGCAACCTGATGGACTACGGCGAGCAGTACGCAAGCTCGGCCAACGTGGGCATGCTGGACCTGGTTCTGGCGCTTCAGTGGGTGAAAACCAACATCTCCAACTTTGGCGGCGACCCCAACAAGGTTCTCATCTTCGGGCAGTCGGGCGGCGGCGGGAAAGTCTCAACGCTGATGGCCATGCCGTCGGCCCAGGGGCTGTTCCATCGGGGCGTGGTGGAAAGCGGTTCGATGCTGCGAGACGGCAGCCGGAAAGATTCCGCCCAGGCGATGGCGGGCGTGCTGGCCGAGCTGGGATTGAACAAGAACAACATCAGCAGGATTCACGAAATCCCCTACCAGAAAATCATTGAGGCCGCCGTGCACTCGCAGCGGGTCTCGGGCGCCTACGGCATCCATCACGGACTGGGCTGGGGCCCTGTGGTGGACGGCAAGGTTCTGCCGCGCGCCGGCTGGACCCCCGACGCTCCCAGCTATTCCAAAAACGTGCCCCTGATTGTGGGCAATACGCTGAACGAATTTTTCAACAGCGTTCAGATGGAAGATGCCAGCCTCGATTCAATGAGCATGGACGAGGCCCGGAAGCGGCTTGCGGGCACCGGCGGCCAGCCCTCGTTCTTCTCAACGAACCTGGGCAAAGGCACCGACCACGTGATTGAAGTGTTTCGCAAGGCGTACCCGAAGGCCACGCCGTTCACCATGTTCTCGATTATCTCGGCCATGGCAACCATGCGCCTGGGCGCCCTGACTCAGGCTGAGCGAAAAGCCAGGCAGGGAGGCGCACCGGCGTACAACTACTGGTTCCAGTGGCAGACACCCGTGCTCGACGGCCAGGGAAGGGCCTTCCACTGCTCCGAACTTCCCTTCGTCTTTTACCACACGGAAGTCTGCGCGCCCATGACGGGCGGAGGGCCAGACGCGCTCGCTCTCGCCGGCAAGATGGCAGACGCCTGGATCAGCTTTGCGCGCACGGGGGACCCGAATCATCCCGGGCTGCCCCACTGGCCCGCCTACGATCCGGCAAAAATGCAGACGATGATTTTCGACAACCAGTGCGTGGTGAAAAACGATCCCGACGGCGAAATCCGAAAGGCGATCCTCGAAGCCCGTGCCTGAGCCTCCAGAGATCCTGACGGCGGGCCCGAGTCCGGAGCCGCGGCATGCTTTCCATGCCATGGGTTCGCAGGCCCGGGTCTGCGAAACGCCCACGGAACACAATCCGTGCCGTGGCTGCCCGCTGCCTCCGTTGTCTCTGTGACCTACTGTGCGGGTTTGAATCGTTCCGACAAAGGACGAGGACTTTGAGGATAATCCACAGGTGGATAGGACCAACAGGCGGTGAGAGAGAAAGAGTCGTTCGATGATACAAGCAATCGGAGACACACTCCCGATCATCACCGCAATCATGATCAGTCCCATACCTGTGGCCGGGCTGATCGTGGTTCTCACCTCGAAGCGAGGACCGATCAAATCGGTCGCCTATGGCATGGGATTTTTCGCCGCACTCTGGCTGCCGACTTTTTTTCTGGCCTGGAGCGGGCAGAAGATGATTGCCGTTTCCGGCAGCAGCGGAGCATCGTCAACGTGGAGCATCCTCATTCACGCCGGGATGGGCGTCGTCCTTCTCGTTGTGGCGATCCTGGCGTTTCGTAACCATCTCAGGAAGACGTCCCCGGCCACGGAACCCAGGTGGATGAAGACCCTCGACTCCGCGTCCATGCTCATGGTATTCGCTCTTGGGGGCATCATTACCCTGAATCCCAAGAACGTCCCGCTCCTCATTTCTGCCGCGGTCGACTATGCTCAGGCAAGTCTCAGCACGGTTCAGCT
>JARRJI010000268.1:0-10859 GCA_037379595.1 Acidobacteriota bacterium
TGGAGATCTGCCACTCGTGAAGGGTGACCTGATAGCATTTCGTAACAAGGCCAGGCAACTTGTCATGGCAAGCTGAGAAATACGGGTGCAAAGTGGTTTATGATACCTTAGCAGTTAGCGGGGCACGGTAAGACGAAAACGGCGAGATGAGATTAAGACGCTTCACTGTTCGACGGGGCGAACTTCCTGTATGGCGCTTCACGCTGGGATGGCAGGGTTGCTATTCGGCCGCAGGAAATGTGGAAAGACAGGCCAAAGCAAACATGGGTTTTGTGCAGTGATTAAAGTCTGAGCGTGGCCAGGAAAGCCACGGAGGTCTTCCAGGTTATTACTCCAACAGGCTGATCATTTGCCGTTGGAGAGGCAGAAAAAATCGTTTGCGCGAGGGTAAACATGCCCACCAACGAATTCCAGTTTCAACCACCGGTGATCGTCCTGCCAGGCATCACCGCGACAGGCCTCGAAGATTTCTATCCTATTCCCCCCGAGGAAGTCTGGACCGCTGTGCTGACGAAGGGCTATGAAAGAATCTCCCTCCATCCCGATGACCTGCGGTACGAAGCGATTGAGCCGGCGCGAGTCCAACCCCGCCTGCCATTCAGCATCGTATACGGCGACCTCGTTCAAGCCCTGCGCCATGACCTTTCCGACCGTGCCGACCGCCCCACTCCCGTATTTCTCTTTGCCTACGACTGGCGGCAGGATTGTCGCGCTACCTCCTCTCAGTTGAATTCTTTCATTGATGAAGTGCTTGACCGCACAGCCCTGCTCAGCCGCGAGCGCGAAGCAGCCAGGACCATCCCCGCAATTTACCAGCTTCTGCCGACCTTTAAGGGCGCCATCCAGCCCGATCCCGGAATGCCTGGAAAGCTTTTTTCCGTCGAGACGTGGCAACCTTCAGTTGTACAGACTCTCGCCGAATATATCCGGCGTTACCAGGGACGCATTGACGCCAAAAACCTCCTTGCCCGATATCTCGATACCGCCAGGGAATTCCGGTCGAAAGGCGACAGCTTGAAGCTCGACGGTCTGCTCCCGGAAGGCAAGGATGGGTGGATGCCCATCGTGGGTTTGGGTGCACCCACTCGCCAGATGGCCAAGGTTATCAAGTATAAGGGTAAGCCATGGTTTGATGTGCCCGACCCGAGTGATAAGTGGCAAGAGGACCACAGCAGTGACGAGACTGGGGACGGAACTGTCCCTCTGCATGGAGCCACTCCTAAGGCTTCAGTCCTCGAAAAGGAGCGCCTTGTCTGTGTTTCGCCTGAGGAGTTTGGGCTCTTCGAAGTCCGTGATCGTCTGCTCGCCAAAGCTGCCGGGTTCCACGGAGCCCTCCCCACCGTCAACCTCGTTCAGCGTCTTGCCATCCGATTCTTGAAGCCTCGTTTCGATACAGACCTGAAGGCACGCCTTGCCCCAGGCGTTTCTAAGCCACGATGGCCTTCGACGTTTAAGATAGACGTTATACCCTAGGGGGCATGCCAGGAAGCCCCAATTCCACGACCGGCAGAAGCAATGGTCACGAATGTTCGTCGACGGTATCCTGCGTGAGAAGTATGCCGAGCGAAGAAGTGTCTCTCGAGATTTGAGGAGGTGAAACCATGCTATCTCTTACAGTCGGTTCGGACACTTTCAAACGCGAATTCCTGAATGGTCATGGCAATCTCAATTTAGATGTCTCCGGCGGTCTCAACCCAGCGGAACCTTTTCCGGATTCGATCACTACTGTTTCAACAGGAAGCGCGACTGCGAGCACCGGGGACCTTACCTTTGGAAACTCGACCGGAATTTCTATGACGGCTTCGCTGTCGGCAGCAGGGAGTGCAAGTATCGACCTGTTGCGACCGCAAGGACAATCCAATTTCGCTGAGAAATACGGTCTGATGATCCCGGATGGCCGGATTGGTGCCCATTTTCATCTGGAAGGGCAGGCTGGAGGGACCTTAAGCGGCGAAGTTCCGTTGCCTGCAGGGATGGCAAACTTTGATTTCGGCATCAAGGCTGGTGCCAATGTATTCTACGATCGATTCTGTTTATACAATGCCATGCAGACCTCCGGCGACATGCTGGAAAATTTGGTTGCGGAGCTGGAGCTTCCTCAACATGCCGGCACGCCAGCTTCGCTCCCCGTGCCTGGTGAATTGCTCGTCTTCGGATACAGTGGTTATCTCGACCTCAAGGCAGGATTGAGCTGGGGATATCAACTGACGGGCCACGAGGGCGCGGACTTCAAGGACCTTAAGGCGGCCATCGAGTACGATCTGCGGCTGAAGGCTAGTTTAGACTTCGGCTACAAGCTGGCTGGGGATTTTGAAATCTCCGCCCGGCTCGGGTCAAACCCGGGTTGGGTAGCGCTGGCGGTAAAGAAGTCCAGGACTTCGAAATTCTCTTTCGCCGAGGCCTTCCAGGCCACTGCCAACATAAAACCCACCGGTTTACCTTCCAGTGCCGACGAGTTCCTTTCGGCCTTTCTCGGAGCAGACGTCAAACATGCCCTGGATCTGTTCCAGAAAATCCGCGGGTACACTGACCTCGATAAGCTCCAAGCCGACATAGACAAGATTTTGCTTAACAGCGTCATGAATCTGGCCAATAAGTGGCTGGGAAAGGCTCTGGACCAGAACAACATCAGTGAGTTCGTGGGCATGGTGGGCAAAATCGTGGACGAGTACAATGCCATCGACTCCAGGATCGTGAGCGCAGTAACCCATCTCTACGAGGACTATCTGGACCAGAACGCACTCCAAACGCTCCAGGGGGCTTTATCCAAAATCGCCAGGCTCGCCCGGCGCGACGATCTCGCCAGTCTAAGCGATGCCGAAGCGTGGAAGATCATCAATCGCCTGGTGGGAGGGGACCTCGCGACCTTATTGCAGGACAACACAACCTTCAGCGAGGTCACCACAATTGCGCAGAAAGGTCTGGACTTTCTCAACGGCACATGGCAACCGCAGCTCCGCGATCTGGTGGATGAGTTAAAGAACGCATTCCATCTGGACCAGATCTTCGGTGAACTCACCAAGTACGACAGCAAGGACAAGCTCAAAAACCTTGCCGACACCAAGCTACAGGGCGTCGTGGAGAAACTCCTGGCAGAGAGTTGGGACCAAATCAAATCGAGAGGTTTGGGCAAGTCTGTCAAGGATTTACAGAAAGCTCTCAATATGGTCAATGATTTCAAGGACAACTGGTACGAGAAGGTCGTCCTTGCCCTCAACCAGTCGTTTAGCCTGAGTGTCAACTATGCTTACACCCAAGCCAGGGAAAACGATGCCCTCATTGACGTGGAGATTGACGTATCGACTCCTGAAGGGCAGGCGCTCTTTAACAACGCCGCCCACGGTCGGTTTAAGGCAATTCTCGATCCGTCGAATCTCTCCCTGATTCGTGTGAACAAGGGTGTGCTGACCCACCAGCTCACGAAAGGTTCGCAGCTCCAGATCAATGTCTTCGGATGGGAATACAGGCGATTGGTTGACGTCATTGCGCGAACCACCAACAGCGTGGAGGTCCAGGCAACGGGCTTGATAAACGTATTCACCACCGAGGCCTCGATCAAGCAACGCGTGGAAAAGAAGGGATACAGCCTGGAAAGCAATTTCCTGATGCGCCTGGTCGGAGAGGCATCGCGGCCGACTGGTACAGCCGGGGAGGAAGATCTCAAGAGTTACCTGGTGAAGACGGTCAACAAACTCGCCGTCAGCTATAAGCTGGCGATCTCTGACAGGGTGACCGATGTCAAAGAGCTGAGGCAATACCTGGAATTAGCCGAACAACTGCGGCTGATCCCAAAGGCGGACGCGATGGCGGCTTCGCTGGCATCGCAGTTTCCCCAGGGTCTGGGGGCCGTGACGGCTACTTACGTCGTGAATTACGACGGGGATAGCATCATGGACGCCTTCAAAAACGAATCGGGAGACCCGCTGAAGCAGATTGTGAGGGACACGTCGCGCAAACTCTTGTCTGCTCACTTGATCAATTCGAACAATCCTTATGGCGATGAGGTGGTGATCGGCTTTGCATACCGTGATGGACTTGACTCCGACATTTTCTACCGAGGAGGGTCCACCGCGTTTCTGGGCTCTAACACAAGGGCACATATCCCGGACTGGTTTCCAGGTGGACCCGTAGACGTGGACATGCTTGCACGGAGCTCCAGACGGAAGGTGCTCGGCACTTTCTACAACATCGAACAATCCACGGCGAATCGCCTTGCCGGCCTTGACGCCGCGATTGATGCAGCCCGCAGCCAGCGGGTACCCGTAGACGAGTCCAAACTGGAGGAGGCAGCCGAGAAGTTTGTAGAAAAAGCGGACATCCTCAACCAATTCGGTACCGAAAATACCTTCTTCGGCGTGTTTGACGCTTTCATTGAAATTGGGAGCAGCGGGAAGGCCCACCGGGAGTCGACCCTGATTCTCCAGATCACTCCAAAGGGCGCCAGGGAGGCGATTACGAAGTACCTCACAGCCTAGTGGATCAGACAACAACGATCCTGATGCCGCAAGCAAGCTCGCCTGCAACGAAAACTACCCTGATACCGGCTGTCCGCGCATGACGGCACAACTCACGTCAGGTGACTGGGCCGTGAATTACAAGCGTGTCAAAGAATGGATCGACAACCTGATTGCAAAAACTCAAAACTTGGAGTACAAGGATGTGCTGATTTTTTCTTCAAGGAGAAAGGCATGGCAAATTATCCGCTCGACGGCCGCGTGGCCGTCATTACAGGTGCAAGCAAAGGGCTCGGAAAGCAGATGGCGGAAGCGCTGGCGCAGGCAGGAGCCGCCGTTGTCGTGGTAGCCCGCAATGGTGAATTGCTGGAGAAGGTTAAGGCGGGCATTGAGAGCCGAGACGGAAGGGCTCACGCCTTCGTTGCTGACATTCGCAAGGAAGATGAGGTCAGCCGGTTCGCGGAGCAGGTTCGGGCGCAGGCTGGCGTGCCCGACATTCTCATCAACAACGCCGGCATCAATCTGCGGAAGTCGCTCCATGAGTTCACCCTTGAAGAGTGGCACCGCGTCATGCAGACGAATCTTGACAGCGCGTTTCTCTGCACGCGCGCCTTCGTGCCGGGCCCTTTTGCTACTGAAATGAATACGGTCTTGATCGAGGACCCGGTCCGCAACGCCCAATTTGTTTCCAAAATTCCTGTCGGCCGGTGGGGAAAGGTGGACGAGATCGGGCCGCTGGCGGTTTTCCTCTGCTCCGACGCTGCCGGCTATATCACCGGTACCGACATTCTGATTGACGGAGGATGGACGGCACAATAATTCCGGCGCGAAGGGCAGTTTGCAGCGAACCCTGCCTGCCGGCGGACGCTTCATCGTGCTCAAGTTCGGCCCGCTTGGAATTTTTGGCGCCGAGCGACTGCCCGCTTGCGAGGGTTTTGAGCATCGAAATGGATGTAAGAACTCTTATAATGGGTTTGTGGGAGGCGTTAACTCGGCAAGAATTCTTCAACACATTTACCTGATTTACATGCGGAGACAGCGATGCTCTTTGATTCTGAACCACCCAAGCGTAAGACCGGAATTCGCAAATATTGGCTGCAAGAGGGGAACTACAAAGAAGCCTACAGACTGTGGCAACCGGCGCCGGACTACAGCTATCAGGACTTCCTCCATGATTGGGGCCCTCAAGGAGACTACGGAAAGATTCGCGAGTTCAGAATTGATAGTGCCAGGTCAAAGGGAAGCGAAATTGTCATCGTTGTTGTCACCATAAACAATCAAACCCCACCGCTTGCTCTCATCGTAACCCGAAAAACGAAAGGGCTGGCTTATTCGCCATACTGATCGCGAGACCCCGGCTCTTACGCGCTGGCAGCAATGGAGCTCAAGAGTTCCTGCGGGTTGATTTCAGAAGTTCCAAACTTCAGAACCACGCGGCCGGCGGCAATATTAGCAAGTCTGGCCGCCTCCGGCATTTTCGCGCCCGAACTGAACGCAAGGGCAAGAACCGCAAGAACTGTATCTCCGGCGCCGGTGACGTCATAGACAGGGCGCGACTCGCTCTTGATTTCGTAAACCGCGCCGCCTTTCTCAAACAGCGTCATGCCATCCGCACCCCGCGTGATCAGAAGGTAAGCACAATCCAGCTCGGCGATCAGCCGGTGCCCACCGGCTTCCAGGCTGGAACGGTTGCGCATGGAACGTCCTGCCATCAACTCAGCTTCATGCAGGTTGGGAGTGACGGCGGTCGCGTGGCGGCAGATTTCCGGGTGTTCCGGTTTGGGATCGACAAACACCGGGATTCGCCGCTGGCGGGCGAGGGATAGAACCCGGCTGCACAATTCTGTCTCAACTGAACCCTTGCGATAGTCGGAGATGATCAGCGCGTTCAGTTTGGGAGCCCATCTCGCAAAGGCCCGGCCCATCACGGCGGAGGTCTTCGAGGAAACAGGTGCGGGTTTTTCAAAGTCCAGCCGCAACAGTTGGTGCTGGTGGGCGACAATCCGAAGCTTGCGCGGGGTGATGCGATCCCGTTCCCGGACCAGCGTGCCGCATTGAACTCCGCGAGCTTTCAACTCCCTGCACAGCCGATCGCCACTCTCATCCATTCCAATGGCTCCAAAGGGAACCGGACGGCCGCCCAGGGCGCGAATGTTGATGGCCACATTGCCCGCCCCGCCCGGAAATCGTTGCGGCTCGGAATGGCCGTTCATCAGGACGACGGGAACGGGAGCCTCCGGCGAAATCCGCGTGGCTTCGCCGCGAAGAAGTTCGTCCAGCATGAAATCACCCAGGACGCCGATCGTCCGATTGCGAAAAGCTCGTACGGTTTTGCCCAGGTGGTTGGAAATCTTTCGCATAAATCAGCACCTCGATCCGAAATGCTCCAGGGAATCGCGCAAGACGGCTTGAAGAGCGTCCCGGACCTGTTCATAGGTTATTGACAGGATGCATTCGGGACGATCATAACGATAACACCGATCGCCGGGACAGGGATTGCATTCATAAGAGTTCTGGACAACGTGGCTTGGACGCGCGGGATCTGCGGGCGGCCATGGGCCCCAGATGCTGGAACTGGAGGAACCAAAAACAACTACCGATGGCCGTCCCAGCGCCGCCGCCATGTGGGCCGGGCCACTGTCGTTGCCCAGAAACAGACGGGCTTCCGCCATTGCAGCAGCGAATTTGCCCAGGGAAGCGTTTCCGAGCCTCCGAATATGCTGTCCGCAAGCACGTTCCACTGCGTCCAGCACAGAAGATTCTCCCGGACCGGCCGAATAGATCACTTTCAGTCCTGCCTCTCTCTCGAGGAAAGAGCCGGCCTTTGCAAAATGTTCCGGCGCCCACTGCTTGGTCGGGTAGAGCGCGGTGGGATGGACAACCGCGTAAGGCTGCCCGGCCGGGATGCCTGCCGCGTCGCGCTGAGTACTCCACCAGCGGGAATCCTCCTCGCACACCTCGAGGCGGGCTGCTGGAATTTCTGTTTGCGGCAGCCCCAGCCAGAAAAGAGCACAGGCCTGATGCTCGGCCGTGTGGATGGAAGATTGATTCAGGATCTTGCGAGCGTCAGGAACCAGAATATTGTAAAGGCGCTGAAGCCGAAAGTGCCAGAACCCTGCTTTCCATTGTGCTCCGCTCGCGGCCATGAGCGTGGTGCTTGTTGGCCCGCCGTGCAGGTTCAAGCACACTGAAAACCTCTTCCGCCGCAGTTTGCGGATGGTTTGCCACTCTGCAGCGAGCCTCCGGTATCCGGCAGCTTTCTCCAGGCCGATGACTTCTTCAATGTCAGGATTTGCGTCCAGCAGGTCTCGAAAGCGGGAATCAACCAGGACAGAAGTGCGGAGATCAGGCCGCCATTGCTTCAAGAGCCTCAGGGCGGGAGTGAGCAGAACGATATCGCCAATCGAGCGCAAACGAATGATCAGCAGGCGTGAACCTGCGGGCAGCGAGGGAAGCAGAGAATTCGCCGGATCGTGCTGGCTCACCGGCACTACTCCGGATCAATCTTGGCTTCGTCCACAAGCATCACCGGAATATCGTCCTGAATCGGATAGACGCGCCGGCACTTTCCGCACTTCAGCCCCTGGCCGTCGGGCGTCAATGTCACGGGCGTTTTGCAAAGTGGGCAAACCAAAATATCCAGCAATTCCTGGCTGACAGCCATCCAATCACCCCAACTTAAAGATCTTCTTGAATTTAGCAGACGCACTGTGGGAATTCAAGCAAAGCCGATTGCTGGAAATGCAGCAGAAGCCGGTTTTCATCCTATCCTGCCCATTTCAATTCCCAGCCATCGGCTTTCCGGACTTGACGAGGCGCCGATCTCCCATACAGCCAGAATGGCTGAGCCCTGGTAAACAGTTTCAAAGCCCGCTTCCGACTGTGAAACTGTTTTGATCGGGACAATCCACCACCGGCAATCGGGCCGGGCTTCGAGGATCAGTCTGACCCCCTGCCATTCATCCACAATTTCAAGTCGCGCATCCTTGACCTCGCCGCCGAACTCGAGTGGATGCCGCTCGCCGGCGGCCAGAAAGTAGCGGTCCGGGGCGTTCGGCGCCAGAAGGTTGAATACCATTTCAACCCCCAGCGCCAAAGGCACGGGATTGACCTGATCGCTTGAAATCAATGACTGGCATTCAACATGGACTCCAGCTTCGGCCATTCTCGCAAACAGAATTTTGCGCGCCTCAATATCCAGATTGGCTCCGTCGCATTCATATCTCGTCTGCCGGAAAAGTTCGACGGGGTTCGCGGACCCTCCTGTGGCAACCTGCCAGGCACCTGCAGCCAGGATTTCATCTTCCCGCAGATCGAGCCGCTCGAAATCCTTCCATTGTTTCGAGGGCGAAAAAAGATAGGTTCGGAAGCAGTGTCGAGTGTAACGGTCGTAACGCAGAAGTTCGCTGAGATCGGTTTTCTTGTCTGCGGACAGCGCCTCATGGCTCTCGACCGCTGAGCGGATCTGGTCATGGTAGACCTCCGGCCGCCGCATCAGCGAGTTGATGAGCTCCGTTGCAGCCGGCTTAAATCGCAGGCTTGATGCGGTGCCGCCATCCGACGGTTTCACAATCATGCCGGCCTTCGGGTGAGAAAACAGAACCTCTTCCTCGCCATCGGCGTCCAGGTCAGCCTGCCAGACTCGAATGCCATTTATGCCGCTCGCACCGTCAAGCTTGTCGAGAAGGGTTTCCGCCTGGATCAGGTTCTGCGACACCGCGCTGCGCAGGTGGGGAGCGTACAGGCCTCCGAACAAGCCGTGCCAGTACGCGTCATTGCACTGCGCAGCGAGCAGGTGCGACCGGGTCTCTCTGATCAGGCCGCGGCCCTCACTTTCCGCCGGAAGGTCCCCTTCGGCTTTGTGAAGCCGGCGGCTGACCTCGAGCATGGACTTGTGAAGCTGATTGGATTCTGTGTATTTACTCAGAAACCCCTGCCAGGTGCCGCCGAGCAGAAATCGCCGGAAGCGCTCGCCGGAGGCCATGCGTTCAGTTTCTTCAAGACACTGCTTGAACTCCTCACACGCCCGCGCGGGCAGCGCCCATTCCATCATTTCGGGATAAGAAGCGGTCGGGAGATAAACTCTGCCGAGCGGCTTGTGCCGGGTCATAAAACTGGAAAGCGTTGTGGTTTCCAGCCAGTCACTAGCATTCTCGATGGCCTGGAAAAATCGTTCCAGCCAGCCTCGCTTGTAACAGAGTTTGTTGGTTCCCGGCCAGATTCCAAACTTTTCCGCATCGTCTCCAACCGCGTAAAGGATATTCGGACACCCGACTCCGCACCTGAGAAAAGCGATGGTTTCTTCCGGGTCGTGGAACGGAATGGTGTATCGCAGCTTCTTCAGACTCGGAACAAGATGTAGCTGATCTCCCAGGTCCTCAGTGAGATAGGTGCCGTGCAGTTCCGTGGACTCGACGCCGGCGGCGATAAAGTGGGTGTCATCCAGGATGACGTACCGAACGCCTGCCCGCGCCAACGGACGAACCAGGTCTGGCCGCCAGACACGTTCCGTCAGCCAGGCGCCTTCGGGGCGCACTCCAAAATTCTTTTGAAGGTAGTGGCTGAGCATGGTGATCTGCGAGGCTTTGTCGGGATCTGGAATTGCCGAAAGTATCGGCTCGAAAAACCCCCCACCCATCAATTCCACCTGGCCGCGAGCCGTCAGCGTCTTGATCTCCTCGAAGAATTCGAGATGGTGATTTTCGATCCATTCCAGCAGGCACCCGGAGAAATGCAGCCCGATCCGGATGCGGGGATGGCCAAGAAGGGTCTGGACAAACGGGCTGTAGCATTTCTGGTAAGCCTCTTCGAAGACGTGATCGAAGTTTCCAACGGGTTGGTGCGCGTGAATCACCAGCGCCAGTTCAATCTTGTCCAACAGTTAACCTCAGCAAACTGGAAAGCCGCCCCGATGCGGCGGCATTCGCTCAGACGGATACAGCTAGGATAAAATGAAACACCGTTCACTGTCACGGCCCGGAGGGTTCTCGCCGTTTCCGTGCCGAATCCTTGCTCGAACCCGAGAGGACCAAAGTGGAATTTCGCAAGCTCCTTGCCCATTGCCGAAGTGACCTGCCCCATACGATGAATCTCATCCGCCAGGCCGTGGAGATTGAATCTCCCACCTATTCATGCCGCGACATCGATCGCCTTGCGCGCTTTTTCGCACGCGAGTTCCGGCGATGTCACGGGAAAGTCTCGATGCTCGATAACCCCACAACCGGGGCCGGCCTGGTGGCGGAGTTCTGGACAGGATCGCGGGCCGGCGCTTCCCGCAGATCGTCACGTCATCGGGCCAAGGGGAAGAATAAGCCGCCCAATCCGCAGAAACCCATTCTTCTTATCGGACACCTCGATACGGTTTGGCCCAAAGGGACGCTCGCTCGCATGCCCTTTCGGATCCGG
>JARRJI010000269.1:0-5884 GCA_037379595.1 Acidobacteriota bacterium
ATTGACAGATTTCACGCCAACCGCGCAGGAGGTTTTCGAGCATGCGAAATTTCTCCGCACTCTCCCTATTCGGCGTTCTTCTACTGACCACCTGGTTGCCACTGGCAGCCCAAACCACCACCGCCCAAAGCAAACCGCCGCAACAGGACGCGGCCATTACCGTTCCGGCGGATACCCATATCCCGCTGGTCCTGCGAAACGCCGTCAGTTCGAAAACAGCCTATGTCGGGCAGGCCATCTATTGCCAAACCATCTATCCCATCACCGTGAACAACCGAATTGTGATTCCGGTGGGCAGCTACGTTAAAGGAGCCGTAACCCAGGTGATCAAGCCCGGCCGGATCAGGGGCAAGGCCAGGCTCGGACTCCGTTTCGACTCTCTCACGCTCCCGAATGGAGTGACGGAACCCGTGCGCGCAACCCTCTCCGCCTTCGCGGGAAACGGCAAGGAAGGTTTCAACCGCAAAGAGGGCAAAATCGAAGGCCAATCGACGAAGGGAAAAGATGCGGGCCGAATCGCACAGGCCACGATCACCGGCGCTGAGATTGGTTCCATCGCGGGAATATCTGAAGGAAGGTCACTGAAAGGGCTGGGGATTGGAAGCGCGGCCGGCGCAGCCGCGGGCACGATCTGGGTACTGGCCGGGCGCGGCAGACAGATTTATATGCCGCCGGGTACCAACCTGGAGCTTCAATTGGCGGCGCCTCTTAAGTTCCCCCGGAATGAGCTCGACTTTCAGGGTGACCCATCCCCGGCACCGCCTTTGCTGCGCCAGCGGGGCGATCGCGAAAAGAAATCGGGCCGCCTGCACCATCGCCGCCTCTTTGGCGCCGCCAGAGTCGGCTCCAAGGTTCTCAGAAGCCTGCGTCCTTTCAATTAACTGCCAGGTTCGAGGTAATGGAATGCGTGTAATTGGTTGACTTGGCGTTGATCACGACCGTGTAGACGCCAGGGGGCGTTCCCTTGTAACTGATCGGACTAACCGGATTGAAGTAGCTGGTGTTGCAGGCGGCGGCTCCAGCAGCCAGAAGCAGCAGGAACGCAACTCCCACCCACACCCGCCGCGGCCGTAGGGCGCGCCGGCCTGCCAGGACTATCAAGGAAACCAGCGCGAGAAGCGCCGCCAGCCATAGCGCGGTACCTGCTCCGGGCGGCGGCCCCAGCGGGCCGTTTCCGGGGCCCATCATCGCGTTGGAGGCCGTCGTAATCTTGACCGTGACGGTGGTGGGCGTTGAGCCGCTCACCGTGGCGGACGAAGGGCTTGCCGAACAGCTCGCCTTTGCCGGAAGGTTGCTGCAGGTCACGGCCACACTGTCGCTGAACCCGTTGCTGCCCGTCAGGGTCAGCGTGTAAGTACCCGACTGCCCGGCATTCAGAGTAACCAATGGGGGAGAAACCGAGAGCACGAAGTTCTTGAACAGAACCGAAAGTGAGGCGGTTGCGCTCTGGTCTCCACTGGTTCCCTTTACCTGGAAACCCAACGTGCTGGGGGCGATCGCCACGAGGTTCCCGACCGTCAATGTGCTGGTCTGGCCGGCGGTCAGGCTGCTGGAACTGAAGGAGCAGGTCGCGCTTCCGTTATTGGTGCAAGAGAGAGTGACAGAGTCCGTAAACGACGAAGGCGCATTCAACGTAATCGTAAAGGTCGTGGATGCTGTGCCGCCGCTGACAATCGTTGAAGTCGGGCTTGAGGTAAGCGAGAACACCGCGACACCGGTTCCCGTCAGGCTTACGCTTTGAGGGCTGCCGGTCGCATTATCGTCGATACTCAAAGTCCCGGTAATGCTGCCCGAACTTGCGGGGGTGAAGGTCACGTTGATGGTGCAGCTATTCCCCGGCGCCAGCGTGGTCACACAATTGTCGGTTTCTGCATAATCGGTGCCTGCCGTCGAACTGCTGGTGGCCGCCACGCTTGTAATCGTCAGATCTGCAGTGCCGCTGTTGGTTACGGTCACCGGAGTTTGCGCGCTGGTCGCCCCCACCGTGGTGGTGGGCAACGTGAGAGATGTGGGCGAGAGTTTCACTGCCGGAGCAGGGGTCGTGCCCGTTCCGGAAAGCTTAACGGTCTGAGGACTTCCCGCCGCATTGTCACTGATGGTCAACGTCCCCGTCAATGAATCAGCGGTCTTGGGGCTGAATGTGACATTGATTGTGCAACTCCCGCCGTTCGCCGCTACTGAGGAGCCACAGTTATTGGTCTGAGAAAAATCACCACTCACCGAAATGCCGGTAATGCTCAAGGGGACAGTACTGAAATTGGTTAACGTTACATGGCGAGCGGAGCTCGTGGTGCCAGTCGCCTGATCGGCAAAGGTCACGGACTGGGGAGTGAGGCCAACAGAAGGGTTGTCAGCCGGGCTGATCTTGGCCACAAAAGCATCGGAACTGCTTGTCGAACTGCCCGCAGCACTCTGGAAGTTCCCTGCCGTAGAGGGAAAGTTTGTTGAGGAAGTCACTCCGGCAATGTACGCATCGCCGGAAGAATCCAGCGCGATGGCCTGGCCGTAATCGTTCCCGCTGCCGCCCAGGTACGTCGAGTAGACAAAGCCGGTTGCCGGAGTAATCTCGCTTACGAAGGCGTCAAAACACGGACTCTGGCCGCAGGTTCCTCCGCCAAAAGTCGCATCCAGAGCATTCAGGAGCGGGAAATCCGACGATTGTGTATAGCCGGTGACGAAGAGATTCCCTGAGCCGCCTACTGCAATGCTTTCGACTCCGTCGGCCAGTGTTCCGCCGAGATACGTGAAGTAAGGGAGCGTCGTCCCGCCGGCGCCAAGTTCGGCCACGAAAGCATCTGTATTACCGTTGTTGGAGATCTGCGGGGCTCCGCTGGTTGCGGTGAACTGGGTTGAAGTTGTGTCGCCGGCCACGTAGGCATTGCCCGAACTGTCCACCGCGATGCTGAAAGCACGGTCCAGTCCCGTGCCTCCAAGGTAGGTGGAATAGTCCAGCGTCGTTCCCGCCGCGTTGTACTTGGCAATGAAGGCGTCGCCGGACCCGCCGTATGTGGACTGGTACGCACTGGCGGTCGGGAAGTTCGAAGAGAGCGTAATTCCGGCGACATACGCGTTCCCGGACCCGTCAACCGCGACAGCCTGTCCCGTATCAGCCCCGCTGCCGCCCAGGTAGGTGGAATAGACCAGGGCCGAACCGTCCGGTTTGAGCTTGCTCAGAAAAGCGTCCGTTTTTCCTTTGTTCGCCGACTGGACCGGGCTTGCCGTTGGGAAATTGGTCGAGGTCGTGTTGCCCACTACGTAAGCATTGCCGCTCGAATCCAGTGCGATTCCGCTGGCAATATCGTTTCCAGTCCCGCCAAGGTAGGTGGCATAGGTCAGCGTATCGCCCGCTGGATTGATTTTCGCCGCAAAGACGTCCGACTGCCCACCGGCGAAGTCCGGCTGATAAGCTCCCGACGTTGTGGGGAAATCGCTGGAATAAGTCGTGCCCGCCACAAAAGCATCACCCGAAGAGTCGATGGCAATCGCGGCTCCCTGGTCCGCCTGGTTTCCCCCAAGGTAGGTGGAATAAACCAGGGCCGTCCCCGAAGAGTTAAGCTTCGCAACGAACACATCCTGGGTTCCGGCGATGCTTGAGGAAATGGGCGACTTTGTTGGAAAGTCCGTTGACCCGGTCGAGCCGGCGATATAGACGTTGCCAGATGCATCTACTGCAATGCCATTCCCGCTGTCGTCTCCGTTCCCTCCAAGGTAAGTGGAGTAGCTCAGCATGGGATCGATGATCAGCGGCTTCGTCCTGTCGTAGTCTGAAACCTTGAGGCCAACCCGCCCACTGGGACCCAGCACGTACCCGCCATTCACAAAATGCCTGGCCGAAGCACCGTGGCCTGAGGCCGTCACGGGTTGGTAAATCACCGGCTTGTGAAATCGAATCGCTCCGCCGCCTACCTCGGCGATCAGGTCGCCTTTCCGGTCGATTGTGAGACGGGTCGCCCCATCCAGCGCCAGCCTGATCCTGCCGGGGTCAGACTTCGGAGCGACGGCGAAGTCAAATTCCAGGTGGCGCTGATTGCCATAAAAAGTCAGATCGACGCCCGGATAAACATTGCCGTACTTCACCTTTGCATAAGTCGGCACATCGCGGTGCCATTGGCTTGGATTGTCGCCGATAAAGTAATTGCTCTTGCCGGGAAGCTCATCCACGCCCCGCGCGGCGGCCTCCGCGTTTGCGCCTTCAAGCTTCATCCGAAGCACGGCCGAACGGACTCCTGGCCCTTTCGCTTCGCCCTGCCCGGCGCGCTTGCTCAACGCCAGCACGGCCTGGCTGGAAGTGAGAAACAGGCTGTAACCACGGCCGGCGGAAACAAAGTCAACCTGATGCTGAGAATCGCCCGCAACCTGTCCGACGTTGGGGACAAAGCTCAGCGGGAGATCAAGCAGGTGCGCCGCTACAGCCGAAGACGGCTTTGGAACCTGGTTCGTGTTGCGGGGCGCTTCCGCACTTCCGCAAGCAAAGATAAAAAGACAGCCGGCTATAAAAAGCAGCAATCCTCTGGTTCGGCCTACGCGTCCTTGCATTACGTGAAACCCTTCCAAGGTCATGAGTTTTTTCACCGAGGGTGGTTATTTTAACAGGTCAAAAGTCGCTAGTGGTCCCCCCGAGCGGCGCTGCGGACACTCCGCGCCCACCACCACGTCTTACAGGAAGACCACTGATTGAAGGCCCGTGATCTCAAACCTTTTTCGGCAGCGCGGATTCTGGCACTGAACGAAATCATCTCGCCGGAGCAGGTACGACCTGGCTTTCTGATATCGCGCCCGGTCGCGCTCGTCGGCGTTTCCCCTCAGACTCTTTTTCTTTGTCCGCTCAATCCATCGGACTTGGTACGTGGCAGTCTGACGGCAGAACAAGCAGGAGAGATTGGCAGGCTTCAAAACTTCCTTTTCGTCGAAAAAGTCCCGTTCTTCCATGAGTTAGATATTCTAACGTGAAACCGAAAATGTTGCAGGCCCATTCCGATTTGCCGGAAATGCAGCCCCTATTGCCGGCTTCCGCAACCTTCCTAAAATAGTGGTTTCAGCGCCTGCCGGGCAAGCGAATAAGTTATCCCTGCTGCCTGACGAACTTCGGTCCAAGCCAGAGCAAAGCAACGGCATCAATCGCGAAGTGCGCGGCCATCGACGGGTAAAGCGAACCAGTGTGGACCACCGGCCAGGCCAGCAGCGCGCCCAGCAAGCCCGCCCGGACCATCCCGTTAAGGCCCTGGTAAGAATGCGCAAACCCGAAGGCCGCGGACGATACCACCACGCCCCACGCAACCGAATGGAACCAGGCCGTCGCTTCCGCCAGCAGAAAGCCGCGGTAAAGGAACTCTTCGCAAAGGCCGGCCGTGGGCGCCATCGCCAGCACGGCCCAAAGCTTTTCCCGGCCGGTCTCCTGCGACACGACGGCCGAAAAGTAGATAGCCGTCTTGGGGATTCCCTCAAGCTGCTCGGGGCGCGCACTGCGCCAGGAGAGAACGGGAACACCGACGATGAGCAGGAACGAGAAGCCAATCCGGAGCGTGCTTGAGAGCATTCAACTTTCCTTTGCAGGGTGCCAAATCAAAGAGTGGGCTAGTGTCTCATTCGCCACGCGGCGCGTCAACCATTCCGGCCTGATGGGGGCGACGCGGCAACGCAAAATTTCTCAGGCATAGGCTACATCAACAGAGATTTTCCGGCTTCACCGGCTGGCTCCTGGTGGGCTTTTGCAGGCGGTCACTTCACGGGATTGCTTTCCCGGTTCGTTTCCGGTTTGTTTTTTGGCAGTCTTTTATTTTCAACAACATGGTCCGCTTTGTTTTCCGGTTTGTTTTCGCTTTGCTTTTTGGGCGTTTTTATTGTTTTCAACAATTTAGTCAGGTTTGTTTCTGCTTTGTTTTCG
>JARRJI010000270.1:0-5393 GCA_037379595.1 Acidobacteriota bacterium
ACAGCCAGCACCTCATCCGCAGACAAGGTCGTCGTGGTCCCCGCGGCCGATTGCAACTGCCAGACGCCGGCTTTAAGCGAAAAAATCCCCTGCTCGGCTCTTCCATCCTTGAAAACAACAAAGGCCATGGTGGAAGTCGTGAAGCTTTCGACTTTGTCCACGGGAATTGTCAGGGTCCCCAGGCTATCTGTCTCAAAGACAACGTTGCCGCCCAGCAGGCGCTGGAAGGTGCCGGTTACGATGTTGCCGTCTTTCAGATGAATCTCTTCCGCCCGTGCAAGGGCCGCTGTGGTGAGAACTAACAGGATCAGTCCAAGCCGCGCATGTCGCATTTCTCAACCTCATCAGGATAAGCTTGCCCTCTCCAAGGCATTCGATTGGACTTCCAGATCGACAGCAACAAGACCGAGGTTGCGCCCCAACTGCTTTTCATAGGGTAGCACACACGATGTCCGGGTTCATTTGGCGAACCCGGACACCGGCGTGCGGCGTGACCTACAAGAAGTGAATCTATTGCGGCGCCTGATTTTTGGGCTGAGCGGCAGCGCCCGCCGGCTCCTCCACGGTTACCAGCCTGGGGGAACGGCAAAGCTCCTCGATCGGCTGGTCGGGCTTGAACTCGATTCTTCTGGGCGTGGGGCAGCCCTCTTCCCTGGCGTAATCGTAAAGGGAAGGCTTGCCCTTTTCTTCTTTGGTGGCTTCCCGCTCCACCTTGGTCAGCTCCTTCTTCATCTGTTTGAAGGCCTCGGTGTTTACGATGTAGTTGGGCTTCTTGGGCAGGAACATGATTTCGCGCTCAGTATCGACCATGCGGGTGTAGAAGGGAGGATGGGTGCGAAACCAGCTTATGCCTTCCACGTAGCCTTTCCTGGTGGCGATCTTGTCAAAGAAGCGGATGAAACCTGTGGGATCGTAACCGGCGTTCCAGGTGTACTGGACGCCCAACTGGTCGGCCTGCAACTCGTAGTCGCGGCTGACTCCCAGCAGGTTCAGGCTCAGGATCAGGCCCAGACCATAAAAACCATACTGAAGGGCGTAGTAGGTTCCGATACCGGCCACGCCGCCGGTAAAGACGAGCGCGGCGATCTGGGCCGCCTGGTAGAAAATGCTGGCGATGGTGGCCTTGACCATCAGCTTGTGAGAGTGGCGGGCCGTGACGTGGGCGATTTCGTGACCGATGACTCCGGCAAGCTCGGACTCATCATCGGCCGCCTCCAGCAGCCCCCGTTCAATGAAAAGATAACCGCCCGGAAGAGCAAAGGCGTTGATCTCCTTGGAATTGAGCACCGTAATGTTCAGGGGAACTTGAAGGTCAGAGTGCCGGGCCACGTCCTGGCCTACCTTCCTTACGTAGTCAACAACTTCCGGGTCCTTGACTTCCGGCGGCATCATGCCGGACTGCTTCATCTGCTTGATGGCTTCCTGGCCGGAGCGGATGTCGTCTTTCTGGTTGGAGGCAATGGTGCGAAAACCGATATCCTTGACGTCGCCCCAGCGCCGGTTCTCATAAGCGCCGCTCGCGATCTCCTGTTTGATCTGCTGAAGCTGAGTTGGCCAATTCTCAATCAGATCGAGCTTCGCCAGCCGGTTGTCGTAGGCGACGGGGATGGCGTTCTGGGCCAGCACCGTGGCCTGGCTCTCCAGGACGCGAAGTTCCTGGATCTTGCAATGCATCGAGTGCCGCTCGCCTTCAGGAACGCTTGATCCGCGTTCCTTGAGTTCTCTCTGTATCGTAGAAAGCTCAGATCGGTACGTCCGCGCGTGGCCCTTGAACTGGTCGATGCAATAGTCCTCTCCCTTTTCGAGGAATTCGCGCATCTGACTGATCTGGGCAGGCGAGTAGCGAAGCTGTGGAGCAATTTCGAAAAGTTCGAGATAGGACTTCTGGAGTTCCTTTTGAAGGTCTGAAAGCTCGGCAGGCCTCGCAGGAGGAGGAGCGCCGACCGGCGCGCGACTGCGGCAAGCCGGAATGCAAATCAGCAATTCACAGAGAATAAGGGAGAGACAAGCCTTTGCAGTCCACCTCATTGAGAGCCTCCTTTTTCGCTCAGCCATCCCGCAGACTTCCGCGAGTGGCGCGACAGACGCAGATTCAACGAACGAGGGTTACCACGGGCTATTTACGATCATTATCCGAAGTAGAAAGACGGATTGCTGTGACTGTCATCACATGCCGCCGGCGACGTGCGCTCGAGAAACGCTGCGCATGGCCATGCTGGCAGGATAGTGGGTCCGACTGTCATTAAAATAGTATAGACCTGGTTATCCGCCATGCTGGCAATGGTCGCTCGCCGAGGCATTATCCTTTAAGATGCGACGATAGAAAAACCTTGAAACTTAGCCTCACCTCAAGGTGGCACGGGAGATCGCACCGCGCCACCCGAAGCGCTTACGTGCATCAACGACTGGAAACTTCGAGCTCGGTCCCGAGCCTCTCGAACCTCGCCTTGTTCTTCCCGTAGGACACAAAATCGCTGATCAACGCTGCCAGGCTATCGGCGACTTCAGAGTTGGAAGCCAGGTAGTCCGTGTACTGCGGAGTGTGCAAGCGGTTCTGGTTGTTATTGATGTGCTCGATGGTCTTCTCAACGTCCGAAGCAAGCTCTGAGGCCAGAGGAGTGATCCGGTCGATGGCTTGCTGCTGCCACGGAGAAGCAAACTCACGCCTCTCGCCCATCTGCTTCAGAGTCTTGCCCAGATTGTTGATGTGCATCTTGACCGTGGTGATCTGCTCGGCATGGCTCTGCCAGGACAGATTCGACAGGCTGAAGCTGTGCATGAGTTCCGCATCATCTCTCAGTTGTACGGACTGCTTCTGCGCCTGTGTCAGCAACTCCGCCACCTCCGGTGAATCGGGGACCGGGTTTTCCGCAGCTTGGAGGGCGGGCAGCAGGTAGAGAGATACCGCCACAAGAAGCGCAAGGCCAAACGCAAATCGTGCCTTCAGCATGGTTTTCCCTCCTTTCATCGAGTGAGGAAGCACGCCTTCGCACTATGCTTCCCTGCCTCAATCATCAGTCTGATCTCGATACCTTACAGTGACGTAAATTACACGGAGCTGTGAGCTAACCCGGCCTCGGCCTCCCTGCGGTCACAGGGATGAAACGCGCTTGTGGCCGCTGTACAATTGCCATCAGCGCGCGAACGGCTTCGGGCCGTGAATGGAATCCGCTTGCGCGAAGCACAGATCCCACTGAGGAAGTGCATCACGCCCGCCAGCCCTCCGCGGCAAGGCATGTGCTCGCCAATGCAAAGTCGAAACGCAAAAAGGTGGCACGGGACACCTAGCCGTGCCACCCGAAGGGTGTCTGTGTCTCAACTGCCGGGCAGCTCGAGTTCGGACCCAAGTTTTTCGTACTCCGCCCTGTTCTTCCCATAGGACACAAAGTCGCCGATCAACGCCGACAAGCTGACAGAGAGGTTGTAATTGGCAGTCAGATAGTCTCTGTACTGCGGAGTGTGCAGGCGATTCTGGTTGGTATTGAGGTGCTCGATCGTATTCTCGACGCTGGACGCCAACTCTGCCGCCAGAGGAGTGATGTGGTCAATCGCCTCCTGCTGCCAGGGTGAAGCCATCTCGCGCTTGCTGTCCATTTCCCGCAAAAGCTTGCCCAGGTTGTTGACGTGCGACTTGATCATGGTGATCTGATCGGCATGGTTCTGCCAGAACGTGCCCGTCAGGTTGAAGCTGCGCATCAGATCCGAGTCGTCTCTCAGTTGAATGGAGCGGGTCTTTGCCTGCGCGAGCAGCCCCGACACCTCCGGCGAATCCGGAACCGGGTTATCCGCGGCCTGGAGGGCGGGCAGCAGGTAAAGAGAAGCCGCCATAAGAAGCGCAAGGCCCAACGCATATCGTACCTTCAGCATGGTTGTCCCCTCCTTTCCTCCAACGAGGAAGGTCCTTCAAGGCTCTGTTTTCCCTTCTTTATCGCTTGCCTCATTTGTCAACCCGCAGTGACTGCGATGACATGGAATTGTGAGGCCATGTAGGATCCGGAAGCTGTTCTTGCTTCGTGTGGCCGGAAAGTTCCCGCCACAGTGCGACCGCCGTTGCCGTGCCCTCGCGGGTCCAGCCTGTTATCGCATTTCGCCCGCACATGCGGGAAAGCCTCAAAGCAACGAATGCAAAGCCCACACGCCCGAAAGGTGGCACGGAACGCTTGACCGTGCCACCCGAAGGGTTCGTGTATTTCAGCTGCTGGGGAGCTCAAGTTCGGTCCCAAGCTTTTCGTACCTCGCCTTGTTCTTCCCGTAGGACACATAGTCGCTGATCAACGCCGAAATGCTTTTCGAGACGTCGTAGTTCGAAGCCAGGTAGTCTTTGTACGGTTGTGTGTGCAGGCGGTTCTGGTTGTTATTGATATGCTCGATGGTCTTCTCGACGTCCGAAGCCAGCTCTGCCGCCAGAGGAGTGATCCGGTCGATCGCCTCCTTCTGCCACGGCGATGCCGTCTCGCGCTCGTTGTCCATTTGCTGAAGAAGCTTGCCCAGTTCGTTGATGTGCGTCTTGATCAGGGTGATCTGCTCGACATGGCTCTGCCAGGACATAGACATCGTGCTGAACTTGTGCATCAGGTCCGAGTCATCCCTCAATCGCAGAGCCTGACTCTTTGCCTGCGCGAGCAGCGCCGATACTTCCGGCGAATCCGGGACCGGGTTATCCGCGGCCTGGAGGGCGGGTAGCAGGTAGAGAGATGCCGCCACAAGAAGCGCAATACCTAGCCCATGTCGTGCTTTTAGCATGATTGTTCCCTCCTTTTCATACTGTCAGATAGTCCCTTCTGGCCCTACTTCCATACTCATCATTACTCCCGCTTCTCCGGTGGGCAGTGACCCCCGCCACACCGGTTTGTGAGCGTACTGACTCCTGGGCATTGTCGTTCTTACGGATAGCCAACAGGTCTGTTCAGCCGCACCTGCAACCGCCATTCACAAGCTCATATTTTCAGGCTTCCGGCGACCCCTCTTTCCCGCTTCAAGAGACTCAACCGAAGCGAATGTTGAGTGGCATTGAACGCCCCGGCATAACCCGGGGCAAGGCGTGCATCTGAAAGTGGAAAAAGGTGGCGCGGCAAATCTCACCGCGCCACATCAAAGGTTATGGTTTTAATGATGTTCAGCGGCCAGGTATTTCAAGCTCGGTCCCGAGCTTTCCAGCCTTCGCCTTTTTCCTCCCGTAGGATTCAAAGTCGCTGACCGTCGTCCACAGCTCCGCAGAAACCTCTGCGTTGGAGGCCAGCATCGCCGGGTAGGACTCAAGGTACAGGCCCATCTGGTAGTTTCTAACGTGCTCAATCGTCTTGTCGATGTTGGAAGCCAACTCGACCGCCAAGGGGTTGATCCGGTCCATCGCCGTCTGCTGCCACGGAGAAGACCACCGGTCTCTTTCGTTC
>JARRJI010000271.1:0-10606 GCA_037379595.1 Acidobacteriota bacterium
CGTCTTCTTCGCACAGCACCCTGCTCGAGCTCAGCACCCGGGACCGCCCCGGTCTGCTCTACCAGATCAGTTCCCTGCTTTCCGAGCACCGCTGCAACATCGAGGTCGCCATCATTGACACTCAAGGCCGGAGGGCCATCGACGTGTTTTACCTGACGGTCGACGGAAACAAGCTCAGCACCGAGGCACAGCAGGCCATCCAGCAGGCCCTGCTCACTTCTCTCTCCTAGACAACGCAATGGCAAGAGCCGGCCAGATGATCGGACCGGCCGGAAGAGGGTCGCCGCCCGACTTGTCCCGGCAGGAATGGCCTCTCAGGGATACAAACGGGCAGGTTCGATCTGAGGCGCTGCTTCGCCGGCTTCCACCATCCGCGCGATCAGCCGCTCGCGCAGGTGCGCCGCCACCTCCGGAAGCGGACGGTCGCCATCGTAGTGGACCAGCTTGGGATTGTCTCTTCGTCCGGCAAGATTCAACAACTGGTGGGGGTCGGCGGCAAGGTTGTACATCTGATATTCCTGATAGTGCATGCTGCTCGGGTCGCGGCCGCCGCTGGCGCTGGGGTCGGCGATGCAATAGGTCCACTGGCCGGTACGCAGCGCCCTCGCCAGCATCGATTCGCTGATTTGAACGAAGGCTTCGTTCTTCCAGTTTTCCCGGCCTTCCGTCCGATTGATCAGCGGCATGAAGCTTTGCCCGTGCACGGAATCCGGAATGGCGATGCCCATTGCCTCCAGCAGGGTCGGCATCACGTCGACCATGCTGACGAGTTCGCTCACCTTCCGCGACTGGTTGAGCCCCGGTCCCTGAAGAATCAACGGAATGTGGATCGAGCTTTCGTGCGGGCTTCGCTTGTATTCGGTGTTCCGGGTCCTGAAGTGGCAGCCGTGATCGCTGATGAACATCACGATTGTGTTGTCCTCCAGGTTCTCCTCGGCCAGCGTCTTCATGATGTTTCCCACCGATTCGTCGATGCTCTTGCAGTCGCCGTAGTAGCCCGGAAGCTGCGCCTGCCAGTCGCCAGGAAAGAATCGCAGATCTTTCGGTGCGAAAGGATTCTGATAACGCTCGATGTAGCCCTTGGGCGGCAGAAAGGCGTTGGCGTCATTCTGGAAATGCGGCTCCAGTTGCGAAACGACCAGCAGAAACGGCTTCTCATGCCGCTGCTTCAGAAAGCGCACCGCCAGCTCCGTAAGGTAATTGACCCGGTAGATTCCCTTGAAGTGCATCGGCTTCCCGTCGCCATCCCAGATAGTCCCTTCATAGGGATGCGACGTCAGCTCCAGCTCATTCGAGCCTTCCCACAAGTCCTTGAAGCCACCGCGATATTCCGGCGGCACGTAGCCGTGACTGGCCGGCTTGTCGTGAGAATTGGGAGCAAGGTGCCACTTGCCGATGTAATTGGCCGTGTAGCCCTGGCCGGTCAGCACGGTGGCCAGAGTCGTCGCATCGGGGCGCAGGCCCGGGCCGAGTTTCCACACACCGGTCTCTGTTGCATACCGCCCGGTGAACAGGCAGGCTCGCGACGGAGAACACAGCGGCTGGTTCGTCACGGCATTCTGCATCGAGACGCCGCGTTCGGCCATCGCGTCAAGGTTCGGCGTCACTCCCATCGGGTTCAGACCGTTCGCACCCACGAAATCCCAGCGGAACTGGTCGGCAATATAGATGAGGATGTTTGGTTTCTTCCGGCGGCTTGCGGAGGGTTGACCCGCCTGCTCGCTTGAAGCGGCCAGTCCGCTTGCAGCAAGGCCTGGTGCTGCCATCGCCATCGCTGAACCCTTCAGGAAGTCACGGCGTGTCGCTGAAGTGGGTTGGGGCTGTTGTTTTGAATCCGGCATGGGTCTCGAAATCCTTTCCGGCGCCGGGTTAATTGGCTGCGTGAATGCCGGTGGTTAGTGGCATTCGGAGCACGTGTGAACGATCGCCGTTGCAAGACGCCAGTTGGTTCTAACAAGGCGTCGATATTACCACAATCTTTAGAGCCGGGATCACAGAGAGCCCCGGATGATACCGGCTCTTTATCGCCTGCGGGTCTTCAAAAAGCTGCCGCCGGATTTCACCGTCCCTGAGTCGTCGTTGCCGGCCCGAGTGGGGACGGTCCACCGGATTTCGGCAGCAACCACGCCAGCACGAGCACAAGTACCCCGCCGATGGCCGTCGCCGGCTGCATCCACGACACATAGCCGATGATGAAGGTCTCGACAGCCAGCCAGACGAGAACGGTCGCGCCAGCCCAGAAAGCGGCGTTCCGTGCGATGCGTAGTCCCGCGAACACCGCAATGGCCGCCACCAGAAAAGATCCGCCGACAATGAGCGAAGTCCCGCGAACACCGCAACGGCCGCCACCAGGAAAGATCCGCCGACAATGATGAAAAGAATGAGGCTGGGAATCCAGTAGTCCCGGAAAGGGCTTCCCGCAAGCCACTCGGTGGGCACGCCCCTGGCGCCCGCCAGCCCGTAATAGCCGCCGGCAAAGGCGTTCAGCGCGCCAAAGGCAAGCAGGCTGCCGAGCGCGAATCGCACCGCCGGCCTGCCGGCTGCTGCGGCCGTTTGCCGCCGAACGGCTGCGGTCTTGCCAGCCGAGTGACTGTCAGCGCTGATCATTCCACGGGTCCTCCTTATAGAGGATTACAAATCAAAGTGACACCGCCTGCTGTAGCGCCGGTGTCCCCACCGGCGCATTGCGGCGCTGAGGACAGCGCCGCTACAAGAAATGCTGTCACTTTGATTTGTAATCTTCATTAAGCCGTGGGCCGCGGCCGGCACTCTCGGTGTTCTATTTCTTCGGTTGAAATCCCGGCTCGTCGAACTGCCACAGCATGAAGCTGAAGATGTCGGCGAACATCTTCTCGTCCTGTGTTCTCGTGGCACCCATGGTGTTATGCCCCGCGTGGTACGTTACACGCAGCAGCACCGGCTTGCCGCTCGACGTTGCGGCCTCCATCCTGGCCGCCATCTTGTCCATCTGCCAGGGATCGACCCGCGGGTCATTCATGCCCGTCATGAAGAGCACGGCCGGGTAGGGCGTTCCGGCCTTGATGTGGGCGTAGGGGCTCATGGCATAGAGCGCCTTGAAACCCGCTTGGGTCTTTACACTGCCAAGCTCCGGGATGTTCGTCTCGCCGTTCTGCGTCGTCTGAAAGCGCAGCGTGTCTGAAACTCCGACCCAGTCAACGGCCGCAGCAAAAAGGTCCGGTCTCGTCGTAATGGCGCGGCCGATCAGAATGCCTCCGGCGCTGGTGCCCATTCCGGCCAGATGCGCCGGCGAAGTGTATTTGTGCTTGATCAGATACTGTGCGCAGGCAATGAAGTCCCGCCAGGTATTGGGCTTGTTGGCGCCTTTGCCTGCCAGGTGCCACTGCTCGCCGTAGATACCCCCGCCCCGCACATGGCAGACCGCGTAAACCCCGCCCTGCTCAAACCAGGCAAGCATCCTAGGGTTGAACGACGGCCGGAACGTAAAGCCGTACCCGCCGTAACCACGAAGCCATGTCGGGTTGGCCCCGTCCAGCTTCAGCTTCTTCGGATAGACAATCGAAAGCGGCACCATCGTGCCGTCGTAACTGCGGGCCTTCACCTCAACCGATTTGATGTTGGTGGGATCGTCGTAAGGGCCGGCCGGCTGAAGCTTCGTGTTGGTCACTCGTTTTGTGCGGGGATTGTAAGCGTAAATCTCTCGCGCCCGCGTCCAGGAGCTCATGGAGAGCAGTGCGCCCGGCACACGGGGGTCCGTGCTCATCCCACGGATAGCTCCGTCGAAGGGGAGCGGAACCTGTTCCACTTTCGGGTGGGGGCCGTAAGGGACGCGCAGCAGGCGGCTGAGGGCGCCGTCCATCAGTTGCACATAAAGCGCGTCCTGGGCGGCGCTGATGCCGGTGACCACGGCCTGGCCCGGCGGAACGATGGTCTCCGCTGTCGCCAGATCCGGATCGAGCGCGCTGGTGAGAAGCACCTTGTACCGGGGGGCGTTGTTGTAGGTAAGCACGTAAAGTTCGTCGCCGTGCACTTCGATGTCGCTCACGCCATCCGAGAAACCTGCGATTTTCTTCCATGCGGAATTCTTTTTGCCGAGATCTGAGACCGGCTCAATGTAATAGGCTCCGTTCGGCGTGACGCTGCCCGTGATGATGCCCAGCGCCCAGCGTGAATCCGGCTGCGTCTGGACGGAAGCGATCTCGCTCGGCTTGACGTGAATGGATGGCACCACGCCATAGCCAAACACCGCCTTGTCATTCGCGGGATTTTTCCCCAGAACGTGCAGGTAGGAACGGAACTTCTGCCTCACCTCCGCTGGGGGCGCTCCCGGCGGCAGGTGTTGAAGCCTGCCATAGACGAACGCATGATTATCCGGCAGCCAGTTCGGCTCCCAGGCCTCAGCTCCCACGTGCGTCATCACGTCGCCGGTCTCGCGCCCCGTGGCGACGTCTATCACGTGCAACTCGCCCACCAGTTCGTCTCCGCCCGGCTCGATCCCTACGGCAACGTATTGGAGATTGTTCGAGAGCGCGTACCCTTCGATAACATTCTTGCCTTTGCCCTGGTCAGCCGGAGTCAGCTTGATCTTTCCCGGATCCACCAGCAGTTTGTCCTTTCCGGCAAGCCCGCGTTGCAGGTAAAGCTTCATCGCATTGTCGCCGGGAAGCTCCTTTTCGATCGCGTAGAGATTGCCCGGCAGCCTTTCCGCCTTCACGCGTGTGGTCGACTGGTCAAGTTGACTGATGCGTTCGAGAAGCTTCTCGCGGCCGGGGATTCTCTCCAGCACAGCACGCGCATAGTCCCCCTGGCCCTTCATCCACGCCTGCACTTCCGGATTCTTGAGATTTTCCATGTAGCGATAGGGGTCCACAACCTTGGTGCCAAAGTAATCGGTGGTGACCGGTTTGACCGGCGCAACGGGTGGCGGCGCAAGGTGTCCTTTGCCCGGGCCCGCTACGGTCCTGCCTGCCGGCAGCAACGAAAACCCGGCACAAGCACACACGACGAGCAGCAATTTAAAAGTTCGCTTTAACATGGTGTTCCTCCCCTTCGATTGAGGCACTTGAATGATCTGGTCACCAGCGCCAGTTTGCCCATTTTGCTGGCGGCCTGGCAAGCCGAATTCGCGCAACGGCGAATTTCATCTGTCCGCTAGTATATCCTGCAGGAGCTTCCAGGTGTGCTCTGCGGCCTGAAAACCTTCGACAATGAGATTCCGGAGATTCCCCGTGAATTCGGCGTGGAAAGTTTGCAGGACACAGTTTTGCGGTTGGGTTGCGGATGCCCCGTGAGATTCCGGAGATTCTCCATGAATTCGGTGTAGAAAGTTTGGAGGACACGGAGGACACAGTTTTGCGATTGGGTTGCGGATGCCCCGCGCTGGCACCCTATGCGGAAATCTGCGTCTCGCAAAGCAGCGGTTTGGCAGGAACTGCCATTACCTTTCACTCAGGGCACAGCGATACATCCCCCTGGCGCCAGGCCACGGAAAACAGCCCATCCCGCTTCTCGGGTTGTGTCTTCAGTGAAGGTGCGCGGACGTAATTCTCCGTCCACCCGCGCCCACCACCACCCGAATTACTCTTCCCGGTCATACACGATCTTGAGCGGGCTGGGTTGCCCCATCTCGTGTATGGTCAGGGTCATGGTCTTGTTGTCGGGAGAAACCTTGTACTGCACGGTGTCCAGGACTTCGCCCTTGACCGTATCGGTCACTTCGAGCGTGTGCTGGTTGATTCGGCGGCCCGACGACGCAGAACCCGGTGCCACATTAGGTCCCCTGGCCTCGTAGTTTTCCCCGTCGAACTTCATGCTGAGAGTCTCGTGAGCAGCGGGAGTGATGAAAGAAAGCCCGTTGCCGTCGTAGGTCCTGATTTCCTGCTCTGCGGGCGAGCCAATCTTCAGTTCCGTGCTTTGCCATGTGCCCGCAAAGCCCTTTGTTCCAGCGACTCTCTTGACCACCACGTGTTCGTTGGAGGTAGATCCGTCAGGCCGGTTGACGACACCTTCGATGTTCATCGTCTTGCCATCCGGTGCAATGGCCCAGGTGCTGGTGACGAGGATGCGCCCATCCTTCTTCACGACCCTTTTCCAGGTGTTTGGCCCCTCAGGAGTAATCGATTCCGTTTGTCCGAAGTGGATAGGCTGGTCGGTGCCGTCTGCCACAAGCGTATCGGAGATCTTGCCGAAGGTGAAGGTGTACTTGTTCCCGCCGTGGTCTTCAATTTTGAGTTGTTCGCCTGTGATTTTGCTCTTGGCTTGATTCAGCTTCCATTTCCCCACGAAGGGATCCCTGGCAGCCAGAAGCGTGCCCGTAACCAGGCACGCGACCAGCAGCGACTGAAAAGTGTGCTTTATCATGGGTTCCTCCTTGTTAAGTCATTAAGGCCCCCCATTGGTCATTGGTCTCTCTTGCAACGACAAAGGTCTCATCCCTTTGGCTGAAAGCCCGGCACATCAAGCTGCCAAAGCAGAAAACTGAAGATGTCGGCGAACGTGTCTTCCTCCTGCGCTCTTGTAGCGCCGATGACGTTATGGCCGCCCGCGTAGTCCACGCGCAGCAGAACAGGCTTGCCGCTCGAGGTCGCCGCTTCGAGCCGCGCCGCCATTTTATCCATCTGCCACGGATTCACCCGCGGATCGTTAGCGCCTGTCATCAGCATCACGGCCGGGTAGGCCGTCCCTTTCTTGACGTGGTCGTAGGGACTCATGGCGTAGAGCGCCTCGAAGCCCGCTTTGGTCTTCACGCTTCCGAACTCCGGAACGTTGGGCAGGCCATTCGCAGTCGTCTCCGAACGCAGCGTGTCTGACATTCCGACCCAGTCAATGGCCGCGCCAAAAAGGTCCGGGCGTGTGGTAATGGAGCGTCCAATCAGGATGCCTCCGGCGCTTGTGCCCATACCCGCCAGATGCGCCGGTGAAGTGTATTTGTGCTTGATCAAATACTGGGCGCAGGCGATGAAGTCCCGCCAGGTATTGGGCTTGGTTGCCTTCTTGCCGGCCAGGTGCCACGCCTCTCCATAGGCGCCCCCGCCCCGAACGTGGCACACCGCGTACACTCCACCCTGATCGAACCAGGCAAGCAGAATCGGATTGTAGGCGGGAGTCAAGGTGATGCCGTAGGCGCCGTAACCCCGAAGCAACGTGGGATTCGACCCGTTCAGCTTCATGCCCTTCGGATGAATAATGGACAGCGGAACCAGCGTGCCGTCGTAGCTCGGGACCTTCACCTCGACGGATTCGATATTGGCGGGATGATCGTAAGGCCCGGCGGGCTGGAGGCGGGTGTCGGTCACCCGGTTCGTCCCGGGATTGTAGGCATAAATCCCGTACGCCCTGGTCCAGGAGGTCATGCCAAGCAGCGCGCCCGGCAGGCGGGGGTCGGTGTGGACACTGACTGTGCCCTTAAAGGGCATGGGAACTTGCTCCGCCTTTGGCTTGGGGCCGTAAGGGACGCGCAGCACGCGGTTGATGCCGCCGTCCAGTAATTTCACATAGAGGGCGTCCTTTGCGGCGTCGATGCCGGTGACGACCGCCTGGCTGGGTGGAACAATGGTTTCCGCTGTCGCCAGGTCCGGATGGAGGGCGCTGGTGAGAAGAACCTTGTACCGCGGCGCATTTTTGTACGTCAGCACGTAGAGGGCACTGCCGTGGAGGGCAACGTCTTCCACGTCGTCCGAAAAGCCCGCAACTTTGTGCCAGGAAGAGTCCGTCTTGCCGATGTCGGCGGCCCGTTCAATGTAAAACGCGCTGTTCGGAGAAACGCCGCTGTTGATCAATCCGAGTACGTAACTGGAGTCCGGCTGTGTCCCTGCATATGAAAGGTAGCGCGGGTCCACATGAATCGCGGGGTCCACCCCGTAACCGAACACCGCCGGGTCTTTTGCCGGGTTCGTTCCCAGAACGTGCAGGTAAGCGCGGTACTTCTGTTCGATTTCTGTCACAGGAGCGCCGGCAGGAAGTTTTTGCAGCCGGCCGTACACAAACGACCGGTTTCCGGGCAGCCAGCTCGGATCGCCGCCCCACGCCCGAAGGATCACATCGCCCGTCTCCTGGCCCGTTGCAGTCTGGATGACGTGGATCTCGGTGTCTCTCTCCGACCCGCCGGGCGCGATCCCCACGGCCACGTATTGATCGTTTTGCGACGGCTCGAAAAACAGGATGACGTTCTTGCCCTTGCCCCGGTCCGCCGGGGCCAGCTTCACGTCCTGGGGATCAACGAGGAGCTTGTCCTTCCCGTCGAGCCCCTGGCGCAGGTAGAGCTTGTAAACATTGTCGTTGGGAAGCTGTTTCAGAACCAGGAAGCGATCGCCGGGCAGCCGCCGCACCCGGACTCGCGGGACAGACTGATCGTATCGCCGGATGTTCTCCAGCAATTTTTCGCGACCGGGAATTCTTGCCAGTTCGGCGCGGGTATAAGCGTTCTGGCCCTTCATCCATGCCTGCACTTCAGGGCTCTTAAGGTTTTCCATGTAACGGTAAGGGTCCACGACCTTGGTGCCGTAGTAATTCGTCGTGACCGGCTTGACCGGCGCCACCGGCTGCGCCACCGGATTTCCTTTGACGGACCCCGCTACGGCCTTGCCCGCCGGAAACAATAAAAGGCAGGCACAGGCACACGCTATAAAAAGTGACCGATAAATACGCTCTAACATGGCATCCTCCCTGACAATTCATTCGTTTGGTTTTGCTGTATGCGCGACTCTAACTCTTTGGCTGAAAGTCCGGCACGCCGACTTGCCTCAGCAGCAAGACGAAGTTTTCCGCAAACCTCCCTCGAGACTTTTCCCCTTCGCTGCCTGTGGGAAAGATCCGGTTTCGCGCGATGCCAGTATTTCGAAAGCTCTACCGGCAGCAAACAAGCTTCCCGCCTCAGATGAACAAAGACACGCCACAATTTTCCGCCTGCACCCCGCACGCGGCGAAACTCTCGTGCTGGATTGGACGCGTAGACCCCATTGACATAAAAGCCGGGAAAAAGGTGTGAGAACCTTTTGCCGACCATTTTGAACCTATGCCTTCAAATCGCGATGCCTTAAACGGTATTACCGGGGAATGCCTTTGTCAAGCTCCTCATTCCTAAGGTGAGTGCCACGCCGGTAAGCGCTTTGGCCGGCCGCTGCGGGAATGGCAAACATGCGGGCCGCAGCGAAAAGGCTTGACATGAGTACGCTATTATGCTAGCCTTTTCATTGTCGGGCCACGATACCCGCCGGCCGGATATGCAGGGGCGGCAGATCGTCCCGGCGTGCCGTGAAGAAACACCGATGTGGCCGGTACAAAACCCGTGTTGCAGGGTGGATTTGGAAGTTGACGACGAGAAAAGTATGCTTTTTTAAAAGACAAAGCGGGAGAGTTGTTGAAAACAAAGGATGAGCCGAAAAAACAAACCGGAAACAAAGCAGAAACAAAGCGGGCCATGTTGTTGAAAACACAGGAAAGGCCAGAAAAACAAAGCGGAAACAAACCGGAAAACAAAGCGGGCCATGTTGTTGAAAATAAAGGATCGCGAAAAAACAAACCAGAAACAAACCGGAAACGGTTCGAGCTGCTTCCTGGGCACTTTGAGACTGCTTCCCTGCCACCGGTGTCACACTCTGTCGGGTCCTCTGCGGAGACCCCGCACGACGGATTGTCCCGGTCAAAAGAGCCCGGTTAGCTAGGCTAGCATTCATGACGACATTCCGTTCCCTTTCTCCCGTCCCGCTCTTCGCCTTCGCACAGATGTCTTCTGCCCCCGCCCATCTCACTCGTCGCCGCGCAGACCGGTTTTACACAGATTTAACCATCCGGGCGCAACTGCCAATCCTCTGAATGCGTCTATGTGAATGTGCCAGGCATCCCAGAGCAATACTGCGGGTGCCTGAAAGGAGAGGCAAAGATGATGACCGAAGAAACAAGAAGGGCGTTTGGGCTGGATGACAGCCAGCTCTTGAAATGGCGGCAAGGAGGCCGCTCCCACCGGATAAAGACACTCCTGTTTGTGACAGGCGTCGCGATCATGATCCTGCTCGGATTTGAGATGCTGGCGGCAGCGCCGCTGCCGCAGTATGGCGGGCGGCGAATGCACCGGCATTGGGGCCCCGAGCAGCAACTGGCGCGGATGACCACGCAGTTGCACCTGACGGATGCCCAGCAGGCCAAAATCAAACCCATCCTTCAGAAGCAGCACAAGGAGATGGTGGCCCTTCGGCAGGATACCTCGATGTCTCGTGAAGATCGCTTTGCGAAGTTCCGCGAGATCCGCAAAGAAACCATGACAAAGATCCATCCCATCCTGACCACCGAACAGCAGGAGCAAATGGAAAAGATGCAACAAATGCGGCGGCAGCGGTTTGAGCATGCAAGAATGAACGGAAGAATGAACTGATGACCGCCCTCAGGCCGGTTTCCTGAGCGGGTTCACATCGGACAGGGACAGCAGAGTCCCCTGATTTGCGAACATCGACGGAGGTCTATGAAGATCTTTCTGGCTGTCTTCGTGGTTATGCTTCTGGGAAGCGGTCCGAGTTGGGCGGTTCTCGGGGAGTACGAGAATTCCGTCTCGACTGACCAGCAGCGCATGCACGCTCAGCTTCGTGAGACTGTAAACCAGGGCTACTCAGTCAAGCAACTCAGTTCGGCAAAC
>JARRJI010000272.1:0-9764 GCA_037379595.1 Acidobacteriota bacterium
TGATGAGTGGCGCGTTCTTCTCCGGCGAGACACGCAGTGCAAAGTAGCCCGTGCTGTTCGTGAACGTCACCGCGCCCGCACTGCCGCCCCGGACCGTCACTGTGGGCCTTGAGGGCGCGTCGCCGAACAGCGTCACGGAATGTTCGCCGCGCGCAAAAATCACCTGTGCCGTCACGGAGCGGGAATCTTCCCTGACTGAAGGGATACGTTCTTTTCCCATCGAAACGAATTTGCCCTGATCACCGAACAGCGCGATGCCGCTCGGCCCCACCGGGGCGACAATGTAATAGGCCGCGTCGCCGGGGCCGATGCTGGCGGAAAACTCGCCGCCGCGCGCCAAGCAGCGGACGAGGTGCGCAAAATAGTTGTAGACGCAGGCCGGCCCCCGGGAACCCGCTTGCTCCGGGCTGAAGCGTACCTTCTGATGCACCAGCCCCGAGCGGCTGAAGGCAAACACGTAGGCGGTGCGAAGCGAGCCGTCTTTCGTCCAGGTACTGGCGATGAAAGGCGAATCGGCGCCGCGGGTCCTCCCGCCCAGGCTGTGGGCTGCCATGGCGGCGAACGACTCGCCGCGCTGGCTCGCTCCAGCGACGTACATGCGGTCGAGCGGCGTGATCGGCACGTCCGGCTTGACGATGACGCCATCGGCGCGCACGGCCTTAAGGATGTTGGCGCGGTTTTCCGCCCCCAACACGTCACCCGTTCCGACCGGACCTGCCGACAGAACGCCGAGCAGCAGGTTGTCGGTTTCATAGCTGTCGTAAACGTCGCTCCAGGGCCAGGCACCAATCGCATACGCAAGCTGCGATGTATAGAGAAAATTCCTCCAGCGCCACGGCGAAAAGCGGTCGTCGCTGGTGCGGATTGACGTCAGGTTGCCGTAGCGGCTGCCCTGGAGGAAGTCGCACGGCAGTGGCATGCAATACTGCATCGTCAGGCCGTAGCGCCGGCAGGCCGCGGCCATGTGATCGTAAAACTCCGCGCCGGTTCCGACGGTGCGGTTGAAGGCCGGAGACCGCGCATCAATCAGGTTCTGCCAGTCCTGTTCGTAGGTCACTACGCCGCTCGTTTTCAGATAGGAGGCGATATGGTCCCACCACTTGATGCCAATGGGCGCCACCCCTGAGATCTTGTAGTTCTGGCGGTAGGGGCTGTACTGGCTGATCCACCGGCTGTGCACGACGAGCGGCAGCCCGACCGCTTGCTGAAACACCTGTAACCCTTGCGGGAAAAGCGTCGCGTCGGCGTGATAGCGCATGATTCCGCCAAATGAGCTCCAGTGGCCAGTGTGGTCGTTTGCGCTAATGCCTTTGTAGGATTTGTCGTACCACCAGCTGTCGAGTTGAAGGTAATGGACCGGGATTCTTTCCTTTCGATACGTTTCGATGACCCGTTCGAGCGTGCCCGCGTAGCCGAGCTTCGGATCGTACCGGTAGTAGTAGCCGGCGCCGTTGTCGGTCCAGTAGCCGTAGTATTTGAGGGTCAGATCGCTTTCATTGCCTGGGCGCTTCTTGCCGCCGAGGTCAGTCAGCGCCAGCCCCCAGTCCTTAAACGTGCGACGGATGCCTGGCGCGATCGCCATCAGGCTTTCCTGGCTGAAGCCCGCAGGCACGCCGGGAAGCTGGTGGTTGAGGCCGCTCGCAATCAGATGGTCCCCGTCGCCGTGCATGGCCGCGATGATAAAGTGCGATGCCGGCGAAATGATCATTGCGTTCGCATGGCTGTCAAACAGCAGCCACGGTGTGCCGTACTGCCCAAGCTTGAATTGCGGCGGCGAAAAGGGCCTGTTTCGGTAGCTGAAGTGGTCAAGCTTCGCAGGAATGGAAGTGAAGCTGGGGAAGGCCACCGAGGGCGGACTCGCTGCCTTCAAGAACGTGTAGCGGAAAAGCAGAACCGGAAGGTCCTGATAAAGCCGGATCGTTCCGCGCAACGGAATGTGGCCGCTCTGCCAGGTAAACGTGATCTGCTGAAAAGCGCCGATGCGGTCGCGGCTGCTGGATGTGTGCACACCGCCGGCCGCACTTCCGAGGCTGCCGGAAAAAGTCCAACCGGGCTGGCGGCTAACGATTCCATACTCGCCCGTGGCCGCGTTTAAGTTGACGGAAATGCCGGTCGCCGCCGAGGAGATTGTGGCAGCGCGTGCCGCGGCTACCTGGCCCAACAAAAACAGAAGTATCACCACCAGCCGTGCCGCCTTTGAAAATGCGCCACGAACTCCCGCACGCGCCGGCTGTACTTCTCGCCTGATCGCTGTCTCATTCATGATTGCGTCCCCCTTGCTGTTATGATCGCGGATATAAGCATTCCCCGACGCGAATGAACAGAGCCGCTGCCAACGAGCCCCTGATGTCGTGCCCTCAAATCGCCAAACGTTCACCGCCTGGCTGCCTCACCACCTCAACAGTTTCGGCGACTGCACCCTGCGTTCCTAAAAGTTGATGATCATTACCCCAGACGAATTTCGTCCCCTTCATGGTCGTACAATAGCGAACGCGAATCAATACGTCTTCTTCCGCCGGGCGATGGGCCCCGGATCAGAAGGTCGTCACGTTACCGGTTCTGGGGCGAGCCTTACCGGTCACGTCACTGCTAAAATTACGGGGAGGCTGAGCTAATCTGCCCTCGGGTTCTGAGAGTGCTGTACCGGCGAAGGGCCTGAGCCGGATCAACAAACGCATACCCAAGATTCTGCAATCCTCTAACATACTCGCGCACATCCTTGATCGGAACCGTAGAGGGATGCAAGAATCCGGCAGCAACGCAACTCTGACACACCAGAAGTTCTTTAGCCCGTCTAAGCTGATCGGCAACGGTTTTGGTCCCGTCAAGGGAGACGTAGCCCAGGTCTTCCGGCAGGAGCATGACGCCGTACTGATCGCGCTTGAGAACCCAAGGCAACCATCCGATAGGAAGGCGCAGCTCCCATGCTGCTCCAAAGAACTGCGACACAACTTTATAGTCCACCGGAGAGGCTGAGTAGTGCGGCGTTTCCCACATCTGCGGATGCAATCCTAGCGCGGTTAGGTCCGCCAGACCCTTGGCAACCTGCGAGCGCATCCATTCAGCCGAGTCGTTCGGAACCGGAGCATTGTGTTCGTGATCCCAAAACTCATAACCTTCGGCATCCTCAGATGAACAGCAATGGTGCAGGCCGTGCAGGATGATAGTCGCACCGTGACCCTCGGCCCAACGGAGCGTGTTTAGCAGTTCGTGCCTGTCACGCAGCGGTCCAATCTTTCTGCCTTGAACACGCAGCTCTGGAATGACGCCGATTCCGTATGGAACGTGAACTCTCGCCAGGTAGTGCACGAAGTTTTTTAATCGCCATGCCGGGGTTATTGCCGATACGTCCTCAAGCCGCAGCATCGCCAGCGGCCGCGCCGGCAATGGATGCGCACCCAGGAACCGTGTCATCACGTCGCAAACTGCAAGCATTGCGCCACGTCGGGTGACAGCATCCGAATCGAATGCAATAACACCGTTCACAAAGAGCGCATCACCGTCCTGAACGATGTATGGCACCTCAGTTCTATTGGGAAGGGATGTGTTGTAGCTGGAAATAACAACCGCGGGCGCCCTGACCTTGAAAGCAAGAAAATCATGTAAAGCAACTGGAAACGTTTCTCCCTTGAAGCTTACGGTTGTATTCGGCGGAACTGCCACATCCTCGCCACCCTCGGTATGCTCGAAGGCGATACCGGCTTTCCGCAGACTCGCCAGATGATATTCGGAAACGATCAAATGATGTGCCCGGCGCAAGCGGGCCCGTGCAGCGAGCGAAAGCCGATGATTTCCGCTGAGGCCGAGATAGACGACTGCGGCAGCGGATGCCACTTTTTCAATCGGCGCGGAATCGACGTATCCCCATGACGTTTCGGCGGAAAAATGGCGCAAGGCAATGGCCACTTGCTCCGCACGCTGCTTTACGAAGTTATCGCTTTTTGGCAAATGATCCACGAGCACAACAATCGGCCCGACATTCTCAGGTAAAACCAGCGGAGCAGTGTCGACTGGAACCACAGGGACAACAGCATGCGAGCATCCTGAAGTCGATGGGAGCAGGATGAAAAGGGAGAGTAGAAAAAGAAAACGCTTCATGTTCTTAGCAAGTGCGAAATCTGGCGTGCGTCACAGCACGCATGGGCTGAGAAAGGTTTGCCTGGCCGTCCTCTCCATATCTCGCGCTCCTCACCAGACTGCGTCAAGAAGCTCAAAAGTCTTTCGACCAGATGAGGAACACTCGAGCATCTCCATAGCGCGGGCCATAGGGATTCGACGGATCGTGGACTGTATAGAAACCTCGGAGGTAGTCAACCTCAAACTGGAGATCAAGCAGACGGCGAAAGGGCGCTATGCGCACGGCGGGCCCGGCTTCAACAACATTATTATAGAAATCGCCGTTTGAGTCCCTCACCACGTTGATCGCGGCCAGAAGCTCAATGGGAAACATGTGGGCCGTTGGCAGGTTGACGCCCTCGCGAATTTGCAAATAACCGATCACATTATCGTTGTATCGGCTGTAGAAACTGATATCACTGTACGCGTTCCCGGTTAGAGAGACGCCGTGGGACCTTTTCTTTGCAGCCTCAGCCAAGCTGGTTTCCCAGGGCTTGTACCAAGTGATGCCAGCGCGGTAATCCGGAACTGCGCGTCCCTGGATCGGCTGGCTCATCAGGCTGACGGCGGTGCCTGCCTCTGCGTAGAGATTTGTCCCGTGTCCCAGGATGGGGCTTTGAAGCCCGACGGAAAAGACATTGGAGTTATCGGAATAGATCACAGGAAGTGTGCCGCTTGTCGAGCGGAGGTCGCGTGTAAAGCGCATGCCCAGATAGGGCTGAAGATAGCGGGTAGGTCTTACCCCCAGTTTGAATTCTATGGGATTGACCTGGTTCGCGAAGCGCGATTCGTAAAATGGAGCAACATAGGCCGAGGCGAACCACCAGGCTGACTGCCGATTGACCTCTGTGAGTGCGGCGGTTGCCTCGCCGCTCACCTGTGGATCCTGATTGTGGCGTTCGGCTGCAAACATCTCCCGTGCCTTCGCCCACTTACCCAAGGACTGATAGAGGTACCCCAGTTGCAGGGTTCTCGCACTGTCACTGGGATCAGCCACGTGGACCTGTTCGAAAAGATTAAGAGCCGCTTTACGGTGACCTTGGTCCAGCAGGTCATAAGCTTTCTGCTTCTGCTCCTGCAGTTCGGAAGCTCGCAGGTTCTGTAGCGCCAGCCGAGCAGGCTGTGAAACTTCAGGATCGGCACTGCTTTCGGCGGCTGCGAAGTACTCTTCTGCTGCGGCGCTGTCTTGAAGTTGATGATACAGGTAACCGAGTTCGAGAGCGATTCCCAATCGCTCGGGATGGTCGCGATACACCATGGTAGGCTTCATTGGCAGCCGCAAAACCGGGAACTTTAACCGTCTGGCCGGCAGCCAACGACAACTGGGCAAGCATCAACCCACAGAGGATGCACACTGCGGCCTCAAAGATTCTGACTAATCGAGAACAGCGTAGCTGGTTTGTCATTGGGAGCTCCCTTTTGCCTCGGCAAGCGGATCGAGCTGCCGTGAGCGAAGCGCTGCGGCGATCACCTGCGGCGATATCAGGCCCTGATCCTGCAAGACTTCGCCGAGCCTCTGCCGGGTCAGCTTCTGGGTAAGCAGCGCCTTTTCAAGCTGATCGCGGTTGATCATTCCTGCGCTTACAAGGAGTTCTCCAAGGTACAGCCCTTTTGAATCCTCCGCGGGGAGATAAGCGCGACAGATTGCAAACCGCAGGTCATTCTCACCGGCAAGACTTAAGTGCACCGGATGGCGCAGCAGCTCTTCGAGCCGGCACCTCAGGTCCGGAGAGGGATTTACGCATGCTACCTCAAAGGCGCCGTCCGAGAACCTGACTGGCAGCGCGAGCATATCTTCTGCCATTTGTCGGGGGAACTTCTCTAGCGCGCTTTGGTCGAATATTCCTTGGTCAATGGCGAAGAGGGAAACTCCAAACTGCCTGGCGAGAACGGGCAACAGGTCGTCTTCCCTGATGTAGCCCAGGCATTGCAGAACTTCGCCCAGCTTTCCGCCCTTCTCCTTTTGGGAGGCCAGGGCCTCGCGTAGCTGGGCTACATTGATCAGCCGGTTCTCAAGCAGCAAATCGCCAAGCCGGCGCCTGTATTCGCGCAACTGTTCGGGCCTGGGAAAAGCATGGGAAGTCTTCCTCCACACCACCCGGCCACCTTTCCTTTGGGACGTCAAGAACTGCTGGACGGCAGCGGTGGTAGCGCAGAAATTGACCGCATTGCTCACGACAGCCCGGGGAATGGAAAGCAGGCCCTGCTTCCAGCCTGCAATCCCGCGCACGGCTACCACGCGCTGCCCCAGGCGATTGGCCATCAGGAAGGTATCCACTAGAATCACGTCCCATACCCATCGTGCCGGAACCAGCGACATGAATTGACCACGCCGCTCGGTGAGCAGCAACAACAGCCAGTAGCCAACGACAAGATAGCCGAGGGCGTTGATGACGTTCGTCAGCAACGTCTTGCGATCTCGATAGAGCATATACCGGCCCCAGAAACCTCCTGGCCATCCCAGGTTCCTCCATCCCTGAAGCGCGATGCCGAGCACCCAGCGTGACTTCTGACGGATGGCCAGACGGAACCTGTCCGGAAAGAATTCGCGCACCGCAACCAGCTCGGGGACCTGGCGAACCTCCTGCCGCTTCCGCCAAAAGCCGCAGGTGACGATCTGGCTGCGCAGCACGCTGAATTGGGCCAGAATGCCACGGCGGTTGAAAGGCAAAAGGGAAAAACCAAGATCATAGTCTTCTGTCACCGTATTAGTGTTGAAAAGCTGGTTCCCTCGGGCCCGCGCCACGTCATCCAGCCCCGCGCGACTGAATCCGGTCCCCACCCCCGCCGAGGGAATCACTGGGCCCAGCCGTTCACGTACGAGTAAGTCTTTGGAGTGGTTTTCGGCAAATTCATCAAGGTACGTCCCCGCTGTCCAATACCCGGCTGTCATCTCAAGCGGAACCACCGGCAACTGCACCATATCTTTGCGCGGGATGAGCCAGTTAAGGAGCCTCAGCTCGAGCGGGTGAACGACATCTTCCGAGTCGTGCAACACTACGACCTCATAACGGATGCCCTTCTCTTGTTCGGCGAGCAGCATGCCCTGATGGACCCAGTTCAGGCAATCCGCCTTGCTGGTCGGACCGGGGTTGGGGCAGACAATCTTGTTCACCTGGCGATACCGCTCGCGAACCGATTCAACGGCGAGCTGGGTGGCTTCATCGTTTCGATAAGTCCCAACGAAGATGTCGTACTTGCCATAGGACAGACTCTCAATCGTGTTCTGCAGCATCCGGTCAATGACCCCATCCTCGTGCCAGGCGGGAATCCAGATGGCCGTCCACTTCTCACGCTTGCCCGCGAGATCAGCTTCCGTGACCCGGCGAATCCGATGCCTGATGAAGAGCCTGCGGTACAGTTTCCGCAGCCAGTAATAAACGTCCACGAAGAGGTCATCGATACCACTCACAAGAAAGCTGACCGCAACAATCACATTAAGAATGACAAATACCCGATGTACCATTGTGGTCTGGCCTTCCCCTTCTGAATCAACTCACTAGCTTCAAAACGACTCTTACACTTGCAAGAGAACCGGCTCATCTTGGTGGATTTCTTCTCCGCACAGGACCCTGGTAATCCGCTCGGCCGCGTGACCGTCGCCATAGGGATTTACCGCGTGGGCCATGCGTCCGTGCTCGGTCGGATTATCAAGAAGACGAACGGCTTCAGAGACAATCCGGTCCGGACCGGTTCCCACCAACCGGACATTGCCGGAGGCAACCGCTTCAGGCCGCTCCGTAACATCGCGGAGGACCAGCACCGGCACCCCTAGCGCCGGCGCTTCCTCCTGGACTCCACCCGAGTCCGTCAGCACCGCATATGAACGCTTCATCAAATGCACCAGCGAAAGGTATTCCAGAGGGTCGCTCAGAATAATGTTGGGGATACCCCCCAGGAGTTGATGGACGGGTTCCCAAACATTCGGATTCCGATGAACTGGATAAAACAGCCGGATACTGTCACCGTACCGCTCTGCAAGCTCCCGGAGTGCAGCGCAAACTCGAAAGAGCGGCTTGCCAAAATTCTCCCGGCGGTGTGCTGTGACCAGGATGATTTTCGCCCCTGACGCCAGCGCAGCCTGCCCGGCCCCACCCAGAGTATAGGGGTCCCATGGCAGCGCCTGCACCGAGCGGAGCGCGTCAATCACTGTATTGCCGGTCACCATTACTTGCGACTCCGGAACTCCTTCGCAAATGAGATTTCGCCTGGCTGCCTCGGTGGGAGCAAAGTGAAGGTTTGCAACCACACCAGCCACACGGCGATTGATTTCCTCTGGAAACGGCCGCCACTTATCATGGCTTCGCAATCCCGCTTCGATGTGCCCAACCTTCACACGGGAGTAGAAAGCGGCGAGCGCGGCAAACGCCGCTGTGGTGGTGTCACCCTGGACAAGCACCCAGTCCGGCCGGACAGATGCCAGGATAGGCTCCAGACCGGTCAACACCGCAGCCGATAGCCGCGAAAGCGACTGGTTTTCTTGCATCAAGTTGAGGTCATAATCCGGCACGATGCCGAAAAGATCGAGCACCTGGTCGAGCATTTCCCGGTGTTGGCCTGTTACACAGACCCGCGAGACAACACCCGGCATGCTTCGGAGTTTGCCAATTACCGGCGCCACCTTGATGGCCTCAGGCCGCGTCCCAAAGATCGAAAGGATCCTTATCCCAGGCCGGCCTAAACGGCGGCCAAGGCGCCCGCCTCCCCACTCCGCCGGCATTCCGAGAGTCCGCGACGGCGGTACATGAATGGCGGGCGACCCCGCCAACGATTTCGCCGCCGAAGATTGTTTTTCGCCGGGTGCGTTCTGTGTCTCCACATAGCTCATAAGTTGCCTCGCCACAACTGCAGCGACAATGGTGTCGGGACCATGGCCACGACCTTTGGAAGACCGCTATGGAATCTGGGCTATGCTGACAAGCCACCAGTTGCGCGGGAAATACCAAACGCGTGGCTGACGAGGATTGCGCTGGAATTCACTCGAAGGATGGCGCCCTTAGTTATTCGGGTTGACTCGGCCAAAGGCAGGGTCGAAACGGCCTGGACAACGCGAATCCTGTGAAGAGTCAAATTAGAAAGTGACAGTCTTCACGCAAGGTTCGACTTCCAAAACGGACGCGGCCCCTCAATCAATTGACCGGAACCCATCCGCGTTCCTCTCTAGTTAATAATCAACTATGTAGGGATAACCCTATGTGTGACGGGCTGGCCCACGCTAAAGTCTCTTGCGGTGGAAATCTCAGGTCAAATTGACCGGAGCTCCGAAGTCGGGCGTTGCTGTCCCCCTCCCCGCTTTTCTCGAAAGTGTGATCCCATGCCCGGCATCGGTCCCCTCCCTCTGCCGATTCTACAGGCTGAATAACACTATTTACTTTTCAACTGGCGTCTGCCCACGAGCGTTATCTGCCACCATCCTCGAATCTCAGCAATTGCGACAAAATCCGCACGTGTTATGCTTCCATTCGTTTCGCCTAAAGGACGAGCAATAGAGTTGCCAATCCCTCGTTTGCTCGCAATAATATACCAGCAACGTCAGTGCGATGCGCCACAAGCGGCACGATTCTGTTGACCTACTTGCTAATAGTTTCTCGGTTGTTTAATATCCGAACCCGCTCTATATCACTGTGTTACGGCACCCGCAATCCGCT
>JARRJI010000273.1:0-8742 GCA_037379595.1 Acidobacteriota bacterium
CAGGCGCCCGCGGCCAGGATGGGAACGATCGCCTGCTGGATTTCACCGGTGACGCGGGCGTCGTGCTCTTCCACGTAAACGTTCACCTCGCTGCGCACGCCGAAATCCTCGAGGTAGATTCCGGGCTCGACGGAGAAGCAGGTGCGGGGCACCACGCGCCGCGAGTCGTGTGTCTCCAGGTTGTCCATGTTGGCGCCGTTGCCGTGAACGTCTTCGCCGATGGAGTGGCCGGTACGATGCACGAAATATTCGCCGTAGCCGGCACGCTGGATGACGGCTCGGGCGGCATCGTCCACCTGAAATCCGTACAGCGGACTTCCCTTCTGCATGGCATCTTTCACCACATTGACGGCGGCATCGCGAGCTTCGCGGACAATGTTGAAGATTTCCACGTAACGGCCGGGGACGGTTTCGCCCACAAAACCCGTCCAGGTGATGTCGAAATAGACGGCTTCCGGTTTTGACTGTTTGCCCCAGACGTCCAGCAGAACAAAATCGCCTTCGCGAATGGGCAGCGCCGAATCCCGGGTGGGATCGTAGTGCGGATTGCCAGAGTTCGCGTTGACGGCCACAATCGGAGGCTCGTCCGTCTCGACGCCATTCGCGGCAAAGATTCGCATCATCTCCTGTTGCACGTCGTACTCGCTCAGGGTCTTCCCGGCACGGATTGCGTCGCCAATGGCCGCAAAGGCGCCGTTGATGGCGGCGTGGACGGCCTTTCCGGCCTCGAGGTGGGAAGCGAGTTGCGCCTCGGACCAGCGGGCTTCAAACAACTGGACGAGGTCGGCGGAAGTGACGACTTCCACCCCAAAACTGCGGACCAGCTCAACCGTTCCGGCATCCACCAGGCCCACGTAAGGAATATCATTGAGCGGCGAATACTGCATGGCGATGCGGCGCCTGCCCTCGAGCATTTTGCGCAGGTGCTCGCGCTGCTCGGTCCAGGAAGAGTAAAGCTGGAGGCTTCCGGGGACCCCGTCGAGGTTGCCGCGCTCGATGCGATGGACCAGCCTGGAAGGCTCGCCGGCCGCCGGAATCAGGTAGTACCAGCGGCGCGTGCACATAGGAGGCGCAATCTTCAGCACGCGGTAGGCGATGGGATCGCGGCGATGATGGTCGTAAAAAAGCCAGCCATCGAGTTTGGCGTTGCGAAGTTCGGATTGAATGGCATCGAGGTCCATTGTGGGTTCTCCTTTGTGCAATGTCTCAAAAACGCCGCGCGCCCTTATCCTTCGTGAAAAGATCAAGAGCGACTCTCGCAAAGGCGCTAAGACGCAAAGCAGAGCGGCATGCGGCGGGGCTGAAGCTCCGCCCTCCTAATTGGGCAGTGCCCTCCTGACGACCCTTATCCGCGCTCGGCGGCTTTGCGGAAGAACGGCTGCCACTGCTCGGGGCGCGGCGGGGCGGTCAGCAGGCTGACTCCGATCAGGCTGGCGAGCGAGGCGGCGAGCGCCGGGAAAATCATCGGCATGATGGGATCAAGGTGAAAGACCCGCCAGATGATGGCCACCACCGTTCCCGCAACGATGGAACTCAGCCCTCCGGCCGTCGTCGTGCGCTTCCAGAAAAATGCCGCCACCACCACGGGCGTGATGCCTGCTCCGTACACGTCATAAGCATAAACCGCCGTGCGCAGAATGGAAGGCTGAAAGCTCTGGGCCAATGCCAGAAGTCCCAGCACCACCACTACAATGCGCGACATCAGCACCAGGCTCCGGTCACTGGCCTTTTTGGTAACGAACCGCTGGAGGACGTCGTGGACCACGCTGGTTGCCGGCGAAAAGAGATAATTGTTGCCGGTGGAAATGACCTTGGCAAAAATCGCCGCCAGGAAGATTGCTCCAATCAAACCCCGCCCACGATGGCCAGCAGGACGATGATGGTCTCCAGCACGACGGTGCCGCAAACCCCTCCCCCCTCCGAAAGGCGGGCGTCGCGCTCGCTGCGGGCGGAAAAGAATTTCTGGTACATGGCCTGATTGCCGAGCATCAGTGTTAAGGTGGGTAGGAAATTTCCGAGCGCCTGGACACTGGTCATGGTCCCGAGCGCGGTCAAGTGGTCAAGTGGCTGGCCGGCAGCTTGGCGGCGACGGCGTGCCATCCGCCGGCGTGCACCAGCATGGCGGGCAGAGCGAACAGGCAGCCGACCGTCACCACGAGGCCGATCACGAGATCGGTATAAGCGACCGAGGACATTCCCGCCAGCGCCGTGAACAGGATGACAAACGCCGCCAGGATGATGGTGCCCGCGGTCTCGCTCATTCCGAAAGCGAGTTCCAGGATGCGCCCGCCGCCGCGAAACTGGTAGCTGACAATGGCCGTGTAGGAAACGATAATGCAGATGGTGCCCAGCACCCGCGCCATGGGGCTGTAGCGGACTTCGAGAAGGTCCGGAATGGTGTACTGCGCGAAGGAGCGCGCACGACCGGCAATGAAATAGATCACCAGCAACCCGGCCCAGCCGCCCGCCGGCAGCCAGAGCGACGCCAGGCCCTGGCCGTAGGCGAATTCGGCTCCGGCAAAGAGGCTTCCGGCGCCAATCCAGGAACAGAGCAGGGTGAAGATCAGCACCCAGACAGAAAGCTGGCGGTCAGCCACCATGAAGTCGGCGTGAGTCTTGAGCTTGATCGACCGGACGATGCTGACCGTGAGCAGCGCCACCACAATCAAAACCAGGCTGATCGCGTAAATCATCGGCTAGCGGCCTTTCTCCTGCGCCAACGCATTCAGGCGCGCGATTGTTTCCTGAGCGGAATCAGTGATGATCCGAAACAACTTCCGGCGCGACTTCGCTCCCGTCACGAGTTCGACCGACGAGCGAGGCAGGCGAAGCGAGCGAGCCAGGAAATCGACGGCGGCTTCATTCGCTTTGCCCTCCACAGGCGGGGCGTTGAGTTCCAGGCACAACCCGCCGGAAGAGTTTCGCAGCAGGCGCCGGCGGCGGGAACGCGGCTTGACCCGGAGCCAGAAGCTGACCGTGTTTCCCTCGGCAGTGAAGTCACTCATGACACGTTCCCGCAACGTTCTTGTTAAGCAAAAACTCGCCGAAAAACGTAGCTCACGCAACAGCGCTGAGGCGCAAAGAACACCGTCGCTACCGCGCGGAAATACGGCCGCACATCTTCGGGATCGTCGAAAAACGGCGGCAACACCATCAGGCCCCGCAGCTCGAGCGACGGCAGCGCTCCGACCCGCTCCGCCAGCAGAGCCAGGCCTGCTTCCTCGACTCCAAACTTGCTGGCTTCCCCGCCCAGGTGGACTTCGATCAGGACCGGCAGCTTGCGGCCCGTCCCAGCGGCAAAGCGATCGATTCTTTCCGCAATTTGCAGAGAGTCGACCGACTGAACCCAGTCGAAAAGCTGGCACGCCTGCTTCGCCTTGTTCGATTGCAGATGGCCGATCAGGTGCCAGACCACGTCGAGATCGGCAAGCGCCGGACGCTTGGCCGCGGCCTCCTGCACGCGGTTCTCGCCGAATTCACGAAGCCCCGCCGCGTACGCCTCGCGGATAAATTCTGCAGGCATGGTTTTCGAGACGGCAATCAGCCGGACGCCTTCGGGCGCGCGGGCCGAACGGTCGCAGGCACGGCGGATCCGCTCCTGTACGCTCTGGATGTTCTCGCTTATGCTCACGATAAAAATATTTTCTGCCGGCCCGGCCGGGGCCCAATGCAATGGGCTGCAATCACTTAGACAAGCCCGATATTGTATCATCGGTGCGCGCCGGGTTTTCGCCTTGTCGCAGTGAAACTTCCGGTGGTACTATTCCAGACCGCATCCTGGCGAAACGGAATCTGATTCCGGCTTCCACGGTCATAAGAGTTTCCGGGGACATCATACAAGGTCAGGTGATCTGGTCAAAGAGGGGGGGAGAGCAATGTCCCATGGGGTATTCATCACCTTTGAAGGTATCGATGGCACGGGGAAAAGTACACACGTACGCCGTCTTGCCAAATACCTTCAAAAACGCGGGGTTCCTTTTGTAGTGACGCGGGAGCCCGGCGGTACGCAAGTCGGGGAGCAGATTCGGCGGCTTTTGCTGAATCCCAAGATCAGCAAAATGTCACCGCTGACGGAACTCACCCTCATGTACGCCGCCCGGGAACAGCATCTGGAGGAAGTGGTGCGCCCTGCTCTCGCCCGCGGCCGGGTGGTGATCAGCGACCGTTACAATGACGCTTCCTATGCCTACCAGGGCTACGGGCGGATGCTGGGCGTGCAGACGGTCCGGGCCCTGGACCGGATTATCGCCGGGCGAACGCAGCCGGACCTGACGCTGCTGCTCGACCTCGATCCACAGGCCGCGCTCAGCCGCGCCCGCAAGCGGAATACCCGGCACCGGATGAAGAATACCCGTTTCGAGAATCATGGGTTAAAATTTCAGAAGAGAGTCCGCGCGGGATATCTGACGCTGGCACGGCAGCAACCCCGAAGAATCAAGCTGATTCAAGCCGACCGGCCAATGGCCGAAATCGAGGCTGACATCCAGAAGATCGTCGATACCCTGCTGGTCCGGCACGGCCTGCGCCTGGCGGCGAACGGCGGGACGCGCGAGAAACCGGCGGGCGCTAAAAGGTAGCAACGTCGAAGACCCGCGATTCTGATAGCGCGACCTGGCGGGTGGAACGATAGCCATGGGTTTTGATTCTTTTTTGGGCAATGCGAAAGCGGTTCAGGCGATCCGGGAGATGCTGGCCCGGGAGCGGGTGCCGGGATCGCTGCTCTTCACGGGGCCCGAAGGAGTCGGCAAAAAAACGCTTGCCATCATGCTGGCCAGGGCGCTGAACTGCGAGCGGCGCGGCCCCAAAGGCGACGACTTCTGCGGCGAATGCAGCCGCTGCCGGAAAGCCGGTGAGTTTTTAGCATCCGGTGCCGAAGATCTGGCACGCCGGCGCGGCATCAAGGATGCTCAGAAGCGGGTGGAAGGGCTGGTTTACTTTGACCTGCAGGTGATTGAGCCCCTGACCCGTTACATCCTGATCGAGCAGATCCGGCAGCTTCGCGCGACGGCTTACAGCAGCCCGTTCAACTTTCCACAGCGGGTTTTGATCGTCGACCAGGCCCAGGCCATCCACTGGCAAGCGGCGGATCTGCTGCTGAAGGTTCTGGAGGAGCCCCCGGAAACGACCACGATCATCCTGGTCTGCTCAAACGCATACGAATTGCGGCCGACGATCCGCTCACGCTGCCTGACCGTGCAGTTTTCACCGGCTGAAGAGACCGCCATCAGGCGGCTGCTGGCGGAGGAACGGGGGCTTGCCCAAGCTGACCTCGAACTGGCGCTGCGCGTGGTCAACGGAAGCATCGCGCTGGCAAAAACTTTACAACTCAAGGAGTATCAGGAACTGCGAAAGCCCTGGCTGAACCTGCTGGACGCGGTCTCGCGCCCGGCCGGCCGTCCCCTGTCACCGCCACAGTGGAAAGCTCTGTTTGACACAACCAGGCTGCTGGCCGAGGGTCACGGGCGGCTAGAGGAATCTCTCAGGACCGGCTCCGTCGTCGTGCGCGACCTGATGCACGTCTTCCTCAACCCGGAAAGCCCTGCAGTGACGAATATCGACGTTCTGGGGCGCCTTAAAGCCTGGGCGACGGCCCTGGGCATGGCGGGGATTGAGAAGCTCGAAGACGGTATCGAAAGCTCCTACCGCCAGCAGATTCGGAACGTGAATCAGCAGCTCGCTTTTGACTCAGTGGCGGCCGAGTTAATCGGCTCCGGGCGGCGACCGTGAGGGCAGATGCGAAGGCGAGGGGCGGTCCGATGGCGAGTATCAGAGGTTGCTCCAGGTCAAGTAACTTTTTCCGGTTCCGGACGGAATTTCGGTGATCGGAAGCATTGTAGCGCGGCTCCAAGTGTGTTATAAGTAATGCAGCTCGAAGTCAATTTCTTCTGCTCAATTTTTCAAGATCGAAGAAACCAGAACGAGGAAATTTACATCTACATAGTCAGGACTTAGGGCAATTCCCCTTTGGCAAGATGCTGTTGAACTTGCACAAGCGCGCATGAGCTCAAGGAGTGTCAAGTTGTGAACCGAAAACTAATTCGTCCCTCACTTTCGGACGTTCAGGAACAAATCGGAGGGCGAGTGCAGCGTAAAAAGCCAGCGCCGCCCGAACAGACCAACGCGGAGAACTTTTACTATCTGAAGCAGATGCAAGCTCGAACGCCCATGGTTGTGGTCCTCGATAAAGGCGAAACAATTCATGGCGTGATCGAGTGGTACGACAAGCAATGCATTAAGGTACACCGCGTCAACGAACCGAACCTGCTGATCATGAAAAGTTGTATCCGGTATATGTACAAAGAGCAGGACGCGAAGAACAATAATGGGAACGGTTCTTACGCACGGGAACTTGAGATAGGTTAACTTCGTCGGCTTTGGGTCAAGAACTCCGGGATTGCACCTGCTCTGGATGTTCAGCGCCGCATGCGACCATAGTCAGAGTACGGCAGGATCTGGATGGGGAGAAGTCTTTCCTGAATTCGCCGCATATCAAGGTCAAATGTACACGCGGCGACAGGGAAACTCCTTGACACTGTACCCTCTGACTTCCTAGCATAAGACTGGTAACTTTACTTTAAGAGTAATTCCTTGAGTCATTGTGAGAATCCGGCTGGGATCGGTCGTCAACCTCAGATTTCAGGAGGTATAGAAAGCTTGCCTGCAACCGGCAACTGTGCTCTGTCGCGGACGGTGATGGTTCTCCTGGCGGCCTGCATGATGGTTTTCCTGCAGGCTGTTCCGCTTCACGCACAACAGAGGAGCAAGAGCAAGCTTCCCATCATCGGCAAACTGACTTCCGGAAATCATCAGCAAGCCTTCACTGGGAAAATCCAGTCGCTGGACTTGAAGCAGAGGGTCTTGAACGTCAACGCCCTTCACGGCCAGGACATGGAGATTTTCCCCGTCAGAAAAAGTGTGCACGTTCAGGGCGTCAACGGACAGAAGATGAAGCTGAAGGAACTAGTCCCGGGAATGACCGTCCTGATTTACTACAATCAGAAACCGGGCGAACGCGCTGTGAAAGATATAATTGTTTTAAGTTCCGGCAAGAGCCAGGGGAAAGCCAAGCCGGCCGAATCCTCGTAAGGACCCTTTGCGGTCCGGCCATCCCCAAACGCACCCCATGAAAATCGGCATAACCTGTTATCCCACGTACGGCGGAAGCGGCGTTGTCGCGACGGAACTGGGCCTGGAACTGGCCGCCCGGGGACACGACGTCCACTTCATCAGCTACGCGCTTCCAGTGAGGGTGACGGAGTTGTCGGAGCGCATCCACTTCCATGAAGTGGAAGTCATGAACTACCCGCTGTTCGACCATCCACCTTACACGCTGGCCCTGGCCTCCCAGATGTATAACGTCGCCGTCAATGAGTCGCTTGACCTGCTCCACGTTCATTACGCCATTCCGCATTCGGTCAGCGCGTACCTGGCCCGCTCCATGATGGGGCAGCACCGGGTTCCCATCGTCACCACGCTGCACGGAACCGACATCACCCTGGTGGGTTCCAACCGCTCCTATCTTCCGATCACGCGCTTCGCCATCGAACAGAGCGACGCCGCAACCGCCATTTCGGAATATCTCCGGGAAGTGACGGTGCGCGAATTTGGCATTTCCCGCCCGATTGAAGTGATCTTGAACTTCGTCAATTGCAACGTGTTCCATCCCCAGGATAAATCTTCTCATCGACAGGACTTTGCCAGGCACGGCGAAAAGATCCTGGCCCACCTCTCCAACTTTCGGCCGGTCAAACGCGTCACGGACGTCGTGGAGATTTTCGCCAGGGTTCGAAAAGAAATTCCCGCCAAGCTCCTGATGATCGGCGATGGGCCCGAGCGCACCGCCGCAGAGTGGCTGGTTCGCGACAAAGGCCTGGTGGGCGACGTTTTTTTCCTGGGCAAGCAGAACCAGGTACAGGACCTGCTCTGTTGCGCGGACCTTGCCCTGCTGCCGAGCGATCTTGAATCCTTCGGGCTGGTCGCGCTGGAAGCGATGGCTTGCGCCGTTCCCTGTATCTGCTCGAAGGTGGGCGGACTTGTCGAAGTGGTTACGGACGGCGTTGAAGGTTTCCTGGTGAAGCCAAGGGATGTGGATACGATGGCCGCCCGCGCATTGGACATTCTGACCGATTCCGAACTCCACCGCAAAATGGGTGATGCGGGCCGTCACCGCGCCCTCACCCAGTTCTGCGCTTCCAAGATTATTCCTCAATACGAAAACCTCTACCGCCGCACTCTCGAAAACAGTTACCGAACTCCACCGCAAAATGGGTGATGCGGGCCGTCACCGCGCCCTCACCCAGTTCTGCGCTTCCAAGATTATTCCTCAATACGAAAACCTCTACCGCCGCACTCTCGAAAACAGTTAGCCGGGTCTTCAACTCCATTCCCGGCAGCCTGCTGTGAATCCCAACTTCATGGGATGGGTGAGGTACGCCTTGCGGCGTGGCGGGAGCCGTGCCCTGACGCCCGGCACAACCCCGGCGCGAGGAAAGAAGCCGCGACGGCGCATGTGTAAAGAGCCTGACGTGCTCCAGCATAATACGGCTTGAATCGCATAGAATCGTATTCATTTGCTCCAATAACTTGACTCATACAGCATAATCTCCCTATCATCCCTGCTTATCCGCTTCAAGGTCGCGTCGTGCGCCCGTCCTCCCTGAGTGCGGAACGGGCGCATCCGGCGGGACCAACGAAAATCCATCAGGAAGGGACGTGGGATGCAGTTTTCATTGCGGGTTGCGC
>JARRJI010000274.1:0-5346 GCA_037379595.1 Acidobacteriota bacterium
TCATTGCATTGTAAGCGTTAATCAGCAAGGCTTCTTTCGCGGCGTGTGACAGCGGTTCAGAGCCCGGCTGGGCGAGGTTTGTGAGGTAATTGCGCAGCTTCTTCCAATCCTGCTCTTTAAGCTTTGCATAATTAACCAGGTGTTGTTGATTGACGTATTTGTAAAGAATCTCGTTCCAGGGTGAGGGATCAACGCGAGGCAGGAAGCCCTTCGCTGGTACCAACAGAAATAAGACGGCAATAATCGATGATTGTAGCATCACGGAGATGCACCTGGGCGACTACCCAAACTGAGACTTTGTGGAAAAGCTGACGGAAAATAGACCCCACATCTGCATGTGCCCCTTTGTAAGGATGAAACATTTTCAGATTGGTTACATCAAAGATTTCGCTCTTTTCGTGCCAGCCGGTTGATTGGGCCGAGGTATGAGGGAAGGCTTATTTCGATGGAAAAAACAGAATGCACCTTGCGATGTCGCAGGCGGAATCGCGAACACAACAGGGAATGTGACACGCCCTGCGCCCTACTCGATCTTGCCTTTGGAGAATGCCAGTGGCGGCTGCATGCCGGGGCCCTGGGTCAGGAGTTCGCGAAGCCGCCGTCGAGCCTTGTGCAATTGGGATTTTGAGTTGCCAACCGACCGTCCCGTCAGTTCAGCAATTTCACGGTGGTTGTACCCTTCCATATCGTGCATGAGGATTACCCGCTTGAACCCTGATGGGAGTTGATCGATGGCTCCCCGCAGCAGAAGCCGGTTTACCAGAATTCCCGCGTGGTCGGTTTTATCGGCGGGCTCGGCTCTCTTTATCGTCTCTCCGTTCGGCCGTGTAAGTTCTTCAAGAGAGAACACCGGATGTGATTTTTTTCGCAACCGCATCAATACGACGTTGACTCCCAGCCGGTAGAGCCAGGTTGAGAAAGCCGCCTCGCCTCGGAAAGTGTGAATCTTTCTGAAGGCGTGCAGAAAGATTTCCTGGGTTAGGTCCTCGGCTTCCGCCTGGTTGGCAACCATCCTGATACACAGGCTGTAGACCCGGCGGCTGTGCAGCCGATAGAGTTCCTCTGTCGCGGCCTCATCGCCTTTCTTGGCCCTATCGACGAGTCTCGAGATTGCTTCGTTTCTCAAGTTACCCTCCTTGCAGAAATCAGCGGATTGAATTGTTCTGCCGGACTATTTGCGGAGCCCGTGCCCCTTCTCAGCCCCAGCGGCCGCCAACCCCAGCGTTCGCCCTATCCCGCGAGTTCAAAAACGGGCCTGGCTTCCTGCAGAACATCAATCTCGAAAGCGCTGCAACACTCTATGAACCTACTTGAATCAATGGGAGGAAACAATTCAGCAGGAGCAAGATTTTTGTGTAGGTGAATATGCAGATTTGCAAATTGGCAGAAAGGACAGGTCTAATCTATGCCGTTCGATATATGCGAGAGAGGGACACGCAGGGAGAAATGGCGATGCAGACGATTTGAGGTTACTTAAGTCCGACGATTCCGCGCCTGAGGGCTACCGTGGCGGCTTCTGTTCTGCTTTCCACATCGAGTTTTTGCAGGATGTGATTGACATGCACTTTGACGGTGCCTTCGCTGACGTTCAAGATCACGCCGATTTCCTTGTTGCTTCTTCCGGCGGTCATCAGGCGCAGGACCTCCGTCTCGCGGGAGGTGAGATCTTTCCTGGCCACGCGAGTCGCCAACCGGGTCGCCACCTGGGGTGAAATTTGAGTCTTGCCCTCATGAACGGAGCGAATGCATTCGAGCAGTTCATCACGGGAAGAATCCTTCAATAAATACGCCTTGGCCCCTGCGCGCAAGCCGCGATAGATGTCCTCGCTGCCATCGTAGGTTGTCAACAGGATGATGCGAGCCTCAGGAACCTTTTCGCGGATTGTCTTGAGCGCGGTCACACCATCCATGTCCGGCATCCTCTGATCCAGCAAGGTCACGTCCGGGTGGTGGATAAAGAACTGCTCCACCGCCTCCCGGCCATTCGCCGCGTCTCCCACAAGGTGCATATCCGGGCGGCGGCTTATTAGAGCGGCCAGACCTTCCCGGACCACGGGGTGGTCATCGGCGATGAGAACACGGATTGCGTTGGTTTCTTTCAATACAAGACTCCAGCAGGGCTAGATGTCACTGGGACGACGGCAACGACCCGGGTCCCGGAACCCGGTTCACTGTTCACTGTAATCCTGGCGCCAATCTGCTCAGCTCTTTCGCGCAAACTAACCTGCCCAAATCCGCCGTCCATGCTGCTCGAAGGGACGTTGAACCCCTGGCCATTGTCCTGCACGGATAGCTGTACTCCACGACGACTGAAGGCGAGCTCTATCCTGATGCGACTTGCCTGCGCATGCCTCAGGGCGTTGGTCAAAGCCTCCTGGCCAATGCGCAACAGGTGAACTTCCGTTTCCGGTGAAAGCGGCCGCACGGTTCCTCGCATTGAAAAGTCAACCCTGATCTGCTTCCCGACAGTCATTTGTTGTGCCAGATTTCTGAGGGCCGAGGCTAAGTCTCGGTCCTCCAGAACCCGTGGACGCAATGCCCAAACAGAACGCCGTGCTTCAGCCAGACTTTCTCGAGCCAAATCGCGGGCTTTCTTAAGATGGCCTCCGGCGACCTGAGGGTTTTCCATGAGAATGTCTTCAGCAGCCTCCAGCTGAATGAGGATTCCTGTAAAGCTTTGGCCCAGGGTGTCGTGCATTTCTCGTGCCACCCGATTCCGCTCTTGCAGGAGGGCAGCGTGTTGTCCCTCCTCGGCCAACCGAATCAACTGCAGAGCCAGGCTGACGTGCCGCGCCAGAGCCTGGGCCAGGATGATTTCCTGCCGGGAGAAACGGTCGCGCCGGGCGTCGCGGACGGTTAGCGTGCCGATAACCTTTTTCCCGAAAAGCAGGGGAACGCAGAGGACGAGTTTCACACCATGAGCTTTCATCCACGCGCGGACCTCAGGTTCCAGCAGACGGGATGTGGTAGCGTTGTTTATTACAAAGGGACGTCGGGCAAGTGACTTCAGGGCGATCTTTCGCTTGAAAATTCCACTTTCGGAGGCGGATGGGTGCTCCAGTTGTCGTTCGCCCATCAGAATCCTGCCTGAGTAGGAGGTCTTATAGAGTGTGTTGATCTTGTTAGGGAAGTCGTGGAACCATAAAGCGCAGGAATGAACTTTGATCTCATCCGTGATCGCGATGAGAACTTCGTCCAGAAACTTCGCCAGATCCGGCGCGGTGGTGAGAGCATCCAAGGTGTGGAGCAGCACCTGGGTATGACTGCGTGCCACTCGCTCTGCCTGTTTTCGCTCGGCGATCTCGCGCTGGAGTGTCTTGTTTGCGGCCCGTAGCCTTTCCTCTGCCTGCCTTCGCTTGGAAACATCGATCGAGTAGCCGATCATTCCGACCACGGCGTTGCGGCTATCTCTCAGCAGGGAAAGAGAAACGTGAGCCCAAAATTCTTTGCCCGACTTTTTCCGCCTTTGGGCTTCAACTTCGAGCGAACCCTTTTCTTTCAAGGGCCGAATGGTCTGCTGCTCGATGAATTTGCGCTGACCCTTTGGGTAGACGAATGAGATGTGCCGGCCTAAGGATTCTGCCGCTGTGTATCCAAAGAGTCGTTTCGCTCCTTTATTCCAACTTGTGACAATGCCGTCGAGGTCGGTAGAAACAACCGAGTCATGAATTTGATCCAGAACTTGTGCTTGCCGTTTGAGTGTATCTTCGGCTTGCCTGCGTTCGATGGCCGTAGCGAGCACGTTGGCGATCGCCCGCATAAAGTTGACGTCGTCCTTACTGTAGGCGCGCTTCCTGGACGAGTGGGCTCCCAGGATGCCGAACGGTCTCTCCCGGCCCAGGATAATCACACTTATGCCGCTGACAACATTGTGTTCGGAGAGTAATGCCGGAGACGTGAACCGTTCTTCCTTACGCAGGTCTTCGGTGACAACAGGGTGTTTCGAGAGGAGCGTAAAACCAGCCTGAGAATCTGTTTTGGCAGCCACCCTTGCCCGTCCCACGCATCCCCTTTTCCATCCAACACCAGCGCGGAGAAGCAGGGATTTCCCATCGGGAAGCAACTCGAGAACCTTGCTGTACTCGACCCGCAGGACTTGGGCCACGATTGTGGTCGCTTCGTTCATCAGCGAAGCAAGACTGGCGCCAGAAAGGGCCAACTGACCGAGTCGTGCCACCGCAGCCTGCTCTCGGGCAAGAGTTCTGAACTCGTTCGTTGACTGGCCAGTGTTCGTTACGATTCGCGCGGCGGATTTCTTACTGGATTGGCGGGGCATCATCCACCTTTTTCATTTCTCAATCGCTGATTCACTGCGAGAGTTGCTTTCCGACACGGGGAGGAACGAATGACTTTGCCTCCCGATCACCGTGAGCCTTCCACGTAGACCAAAACAAACTGCCGCTTGACTGTCCTGATTCGGGTAAAGGAACCATTGAATTAATCAGGCACGACAGAATGGTCTTTTCTAGAAAAGAAAACATCCTCATCTTGTCTGTCGCCGGACAGGGTTCATTATACGAACTCAGGAATGCATTGTCATCCTGGGTCCCGATTTCTGGAATTTGCAGTTCACGGAGCCCCCAGGGTTTTGCAACGGATTGAATCCATTGCTTCGAACGCATGGAAGATTGTTCCTGAAGTATCACGCAGAGAGTCAATCTGCGGTTACTCAGCCGACTTTCAAACCCTTATCAGGTCCCATCTGAAAACCCCTGTTTGACGCGCACGGAAGTGAGGAATTTCTCCCACCCCGGGAATCGCAGGTTGAGGAATCGTTCATGTCGTACCGGCTTTTCGGGCTTTCAAGGGGTTGTCTGTGTACGAGGCAGATACTTTCTTGACTACCCCGACAAACACGACTGGGACTGCGGCATTATTCTCGATCCTTTTCAATTCCTTTTTGAAGGAAGCCAGTAGCTCGCGCATGACCGGGCGAAGGGCCTTCCACATTTTGATAGCATCGGCGCTGATCCACGGAGTTTGCGACCCCCTGGGTTAGTTGTAGTGCCATTGTTTGAGATCGGCGCCGCGAGGCGCGTTTTCAACGATGTGGTCGGCCATCATGCGGACCATTTTCTCCTCATTGACGGGTTGCCACCCGTGGCCTTTCTCCGGCCGTCCGAATTCAAACGTCCCGTCGTAATAAGGGTCGGTAGTGTTCTTCAGGAATCTTTCCAGGTCATAACAGGCAAGGTTCAGATAATAGCTGTCCATGTCGCCCACATAGATATGGATTTTCCCCACCAGACTGGGACCGATCTTCGGCCAGTTCTGCCGCAGATAATACGAGAGGTCGTAACCGTGATCCCGCATATAGTCGGCCACCTTGCGGTCGATCTTGCCCGT
>JARRJI010000275.1:0-5327 GCA_037379595.1 Acidobacteriota bacterium
GGCCCCATCGGACTCGCATTCCGGTGACCCTCATGCCCAGCCACATAAGATCCCGCAATCGGGTGCGCTCAAAGGCAACGACCAGGTCAAAGTCCGGTCTTGAGGCGACTTTGGCTATCGCGCCTTCCAAATGCACTTGCGAATTTCCAAATGCCAGGTCCAGACCGTTGATCAACAAGTTTCTGCCGTCGCGATCGAACTGCCCCCGGAAGCGCAGGTTGCACGGCATATCATTCGAGGAGGGCAATTGCTCCCAGCGATGCAACTGGCTGAGGTGGGCATCGCCGGCGAATTCGATTTTCCGGAGAGAGCCGCTCAGGTGAATTGAACTGTTCATCACGCCGTAGACTTCAGGATTCTGTCCCGTCAACAGCGGAACCCAGTCGTAGAGGAGCGCTCCCTGCGTTCGAAGAGTCGCATCCAGCGTGTGCCCGGGAGTCCTTGCAGGGTCCCAGCTCCCATCCAGTTCCACCCGCCCCGGCGTGGGAAGCTCAAGGTCAATCCGAACCGGGTCGCCGGCCACTCGGAAATTCACACGATCTGAACCGTAGTCGAAATTCAAATGCGCATTCGTATCAACAATTGCAAACGGCTTCTTGTTCTGGCCCACTTTAAAGTTGAGCCGGCCATCCTCCACGTCAATCTCCAGACTGGAGGGCGGCGTCGAACCGCGACCGGGCGATGGCTTTGTAATCCCGCTGCGCAAGAGCAAGTTTTCGATGTTCCATTGCCCCGCGGAATTGCGAACAATGTTGATGCTGGGGTGTTGAAGGCGCAAGGTCCCGAAATTCAAATGAGAATGCCAAAGACTTCGCCATCGGAGGTCACAATCGATGCGATCGACGCGGATGAACGGCTCCGCGCCAAAAGCGGGAGCTTCATTGACGGTCACATTTTCAAGGGTAAAACCCGGATGGGGGAACACGTGCAGCCCAATATGGCCGAAGGTCACTTTCCGATGCAGCGAGCGCTCAAGCGCGGCCTGCAGCAGAGGACGGTAACGCCCCGCGTTAAAAAAGGACGGCACCACCCAGGCCGCCACTATCAACAGCAGCAGCGCGACAGCCGCGTTTCTCCAATATCGACGCTTGCGTGGACTCATCAGTGCACAAGCTTGAACGTTCGGCTCCAGCGAGTCTTGGTAAAGAAATGAACCAGCATGCCTCCGAACTGCTTGAGACGGTCACTCAATGAGTTCTGCTCATACTGCCCCGGGGGCGTTTCGTAGGACCAATAGATAATGAGCGGCCGGCCGTCAATCAGCTTCCGGGGAACAAAGCCCCAGAAGCGGCTGTCCCAACTCTCTTCGCGGTTATCCCCCATGACAAAGTACTCATTTGGGGGCACAACCAACCAGCCATTCTTAACATAGTTCTGAAATTCAGCGCGCCAAGTCGCAGTAGCACCCTGCATCTCACCCCAGGTGACAGGAGGAAAGTCATCACCGGGGCGGAGCTCCTTGGGATACATGTGGCGCACAAAGGGCTGCGCGACAGCTTTGCCGTTGACGTACACCTGCCGATGGACGACCTGGATCCGATCGCCTGGAACTCCGATGACCCGCTTGACGAAGTGCTCGCCCGCTTCCTGGGCGTCGTCCGCGCCGCCGGGAAACTTAAAAACCACGATGTCGTCACGATGAATTTTCCGGTAGGGGAGAAGCCGGGCCAGCAGACCGTGCGGATAGGCGAAGGCAAACTTATTGACCAGAAGGTGGTCGCCAATCAGAAGCGTATTCTCCATCGATCCGGTCGGAATCTTGAACGCCTGAATTACAAAAGTAGTTCCGAAAATCGCGAGAATCACCGTGACCACCAGGGACTCGAACAGATCACGGGAGGACGATTTCCATGGCTCAGCCATCAGCCTCCGCCTTTCTTTTCAGAATTGCCAGCGCACGTTTTGCTGCTTGCTGCTGGGCAGCCTTTTTGCTGGCGCCGAGCCCTCGGGCAATCGCCCTGCCTCCAACGCGCACTTCCACGGTAAAGGTTTTCTCGTGCTCCAATCCGCCTTCTTCAACCACTCGATACTGGGCCGGACCCAGGCGCCGGGCCTGAAGATATTCCTGCAAAGTCCCCTTATAATTGGTCGCCACCAGGTCTCCGACGCGTTCGGAGAGGTCGGGCGGCAGGATGACTTTCTCGACGAATCGCCGGGCAGCTTCGATACCCCCGTCACGGTACACAGCCGCCAGCAAAGCCTCCAGCGCATCAACGGCAATGCCGGCCTTTTTTCTGCCGCCGCTCCTTTCCTCGGCAGAACCAAGAAGCAAAAACTCGCCCAGTTCAAGGTCTGCAGCAACCCTCCTCAGGAAATTCGCGGCCACCAGGCCGGAACGCGCAAGAGAAAGTTTCCCTTCGTCATACTCTGGAAAAGTTTCAATCAGCCGCAACGTGACCGCAAAGTTCAAAACGGCGTCACCAAGAAATTCCATCAGTTCGTTATCTCGGGTCGGGCGGGAAACCTCCTGGGCGTATGAGGAGTGCGTAAGAGCTTCGGTCAGCAAATTCTGGTTCCGGAATTTATAGCCAATACGCTTTTCCAATCTTTCATAGGAAGGTCGGGCCATGATATGGCAATACACGCCGACGCATGCCGGGGGGATCATCAGAAACTGCCGATGTTTCCTCAAGGGCGCATGAATGCGCCGGACGGATCACCACCTCTCTCTAAGGCTTTGTGGCAGCCTTGGTCTGGGACTTCTGCGCTTTCTTCAGTTGCTGAACTTGCTGATTCGCCAGCTTCTCGATAATCGTTCCCGGCGCCAGCTGTCCTGCCTTGGAAAAGGCGGTGATTGCATCGTCCAGCTTCTTTTCCGAGGTGTAAACTTCTCCCAGCCGGTAGTAGTCAGCAGGATTTGGGGTTGATGCTTTTTGAATGGCGAGCTTGTAGTTCTCTTCCGCCTTCGCCAATTCACCCATGTCCGGCCCTTCCAGCGCCATCCCGGAACGCTCCAAATGGACCATCCCTAAGGAAGCGTAAGCGGCGGAGGCGACCTGATCCTTCCGTTTCTGGTACGCCTCGTCGGACTCCTTGGCCTGCTTCGGGAGTTTATCAATTTCCTGCAAGGCCTGCTCCGCATATTTGGCAGCCGCTGCCAGCCTCTTTTCTTTTTCGGCGTCGCTGACATTCAACATCTGCGGCTCAGGAAGAACCTCAGAAACCATGAGCAGACTCATCAAATTCTTCGGATCAAGCTGCAGGCTCTTTTCACCATACTTGACCGTATTGGCGGCGTCGTTTTTCTGCTGGTATGCCGTCGCTTCCATGGCATAGACATAAGTCAGGAGCGGGCTCTTGGGGTATAGTTGCACATAGGCTTCAGCTTGCTTGATCATCGCGTCCGGGTCTTTCTCAACCTTAAGCTTGTTGTAGGCTTCCGCCTCAGCCGGACTCACCTCAACTCCGCCGCTCGCCTTTCGGGCAGCTCGGGCAGAGGGGGTAAACTGCTTCATGTAAGTGAGCAGCTGGGGGACAGCGCCGGCCTTTGTCAGCTTTTTCTCAATCTTAGGCGTGAATTCAAAATCGAGTCCCCGCGCCTGAACCTCGGTGGCTATTTTTTTCTGGTCTTTCTTGTTGTGCTTAATGAACTTGACCAGCTCCTGCTCGGTCATCGGAGCTTCCACCGGAGCTGCGGGCTTAGCGGCAGAAGTCGCGGGCTGCTTTGTCTCCTGCGCGGCTCTGGCCAGGCGCCCGCTCAACAAGACGCTTCCGGCTACAATCAACGTTAAGATAGTTCCAAGGCTGACAGCCTTTTTTGTCCAAGACATAACACACTCCAAACTTTTTATGCAGTTAGTACCTGCCAGCGTACTAAAAGCTTTGTTCCCTGTCAACAAAGAGGAATCGCGGCCGGTCCACAGGTCAGCACCAACCGCGCGGTTTGCCTCATTTTTTGTATTATAACTTTCCGATGCCGGAAGAGGCGACACAATAAAGAGAACGGCTGCTCACCGAAGTTGAGTCTGAACGGTTCCCCCGGTACAATATCCCAATATGCTCACACGGAAGTTATTTGGCACGGACGGAATGCGAGGCGTTGCAGGCCGCTATCCGCTTGATCAGGAAACAGTTCTAAAATTCGGAAAGTCGCTCGGCACCTTACTGCAAAAGATGAATGGCGCCGGGCAGCCGCAGGCAGTTCTCGGAGAAGACACACGGGAATCAAGCCGTTGGATCTCCGGGGCCCTCGCCTCCGGCCTTGAGTTGTCGGGGACCAAGCTTGTCTACGCGGGCGTTATCACGACACCCGGAGTAGCGTTTCTCACGCGCCATTATGGATTCACCGCCGGCATCATGGTTTCGGCATCCCACAATCCCTACTATGACAATGGCATCAAGGTTTTCGCCAATTCGGGGCTGAAGCTTTCTGACGCTCAGGAACAGGAGATCGAACAGGCCATTGAGCGCGAACGGTCTCAGATGGCAGCGGGCCTTAAAGGAGACCTTGCAACCGAGCCCGCATTCCTCGACCAGTACATCGCCTATCTTTGCAACCTTCTCCCCGCCAAATTGCGGATTTCCCAGGGTCCACTCGTTGTGGACTGTGCCAATGGCGCAGCATCGCGCGTGGTTCCAATGCTTCTTCAAAAGCTCGAAATCGAAGCCCGCGTTCTCAATGCCGCGCCCGACGGCCGCAACATCAACTTCCAGTGTGGCTCTCTTCATCCCGATGCGATGGCCCGCGAAACCCGGGCTTGCAAAGCTCCCCTGGGCGTTGCTTTCGATGGCGATGCCGACCGCGCTATCTTTGCGACAACGTGCGGCCGGGTCGCCGATGGTGACCACGTCTTGTACGCGGTTGCTCCTTTTCTTGAGCAACGGGGGAGGCTGAAGGGGCATACCGTTGTCGGCACGCAGATGACCAATCTGGGACTTGAAAGGGCTCTGGCGAAACGCGGCATTTTGCTCAAACGGACCGCTGTGGGCGATCGCTATGTGCTCGAAGAGATGCTGGGATCAGGATACAACCTGGGAGGCGAGCCGTCCGGCCACATTATCTTCGCCGATCTCTCCCTGGCCGGCGATGGCATCATCACGCTGCTGCAAATGCTCCGGCTACTCGGAGACACGGGAGCATCGTTCACGGAGTTGGTGAGCGGGCTCAAGCAATATCCCCAGGTTATTCGGAATGTGAAAGTCCGGCAAAAGCAACCGCTCGAGTCCATCCCCAAAGTGGCGCAGACCATCGAAGCCAGTTGCAATGAACTTGGTGAAGCAGGCCGCATCATCGTTCGCTATTCAGGGACGGAGCCTCTCGCCCGCGTCATGGTGGAGGCGGAAGACGAGGCCACGGTGGAACGCCACGTGACCCGCATCGCAGGCGC
>JARRJI010000276.1:0-13367 GCA_037379595.1 Acidobacteriota bacterium
CTGTGGAGTAGTAGTAAATACTAACTTTTTGAGCTGTGGGCAATAAAGTTCCTGTCGTACATCGGTGCACGGAGAAACTTGTATAGTTGGAAAGCGTGAGCCTCATCATCGCAGCATTCTCTGCGGGCAAGCCAAATGAATCCCAGCCGATAGGATGGAGGACGTTAAAGCCCTTCATCGACATGTAGCGCGCCAGGGCGTCGCCAATCGAGTAGTTGCGCACATGCCCCATGTGGATGTCGCCGGAAGGATATGGCAGCATCTCCAGTACGTAATATTTCTTGCGGCCCGGCGCGAGGTCAGCGTCGAAAAGCTTCTGCTCCTCCCAGCGCTTCTGCCATTTGGCTTCGATTTCTTGCGGGTCGTAGTTAGTGTCCATAGGTTTCTGGTGACAATTTGAGTTTCTCGGGGCTAAGTATGAGTGGTTGCGCGAGCTTTTCTGCCCCGATGACTCCCGCGCGCCGGTTGGGCCGCCAGTTTGCGCATCATTTCCAGGTTCCGCTTGTCGTCGTCCGGTTCGTCAACCGGTGTTTCGCAGATAAAGGGAATATCGCGAAGCTTGGGATGGCGAACGATCCTGCCGAAAGCTTCCGCGCCGATCTGTCCCTTGCCAATATGCTCGTGGCGATCGACATGGGAATTGAAAGCTGCCTTTGAGTCATTTGCGTGAATGATCCGAACCTTCCTGAGGCCGACCGTTTCTTCAAGCTGCTTGACGGTCTTGGGCAGTCCGGCAGGCGTGTGGACTGAATAACCAGCGGCAAACAAATGCGCTGTGTCAATACAAGCCCCCACCGGCAACTCCCTTCCCGCGCCTGCAATCATCTCTGCCACTTCCTCAAGGCTTCTGCCAATTGCCGATCCCTGCCCGGCCGTGTTCTCGATCAGGATGGTCAACCCGTCGAGCGAAATGCCGTCCGCCGCCTCTTTCAAAGACTCAATACAGGTCCTGATAGCCTCAGAAACGCTTGAGCCTTTGGAACTGCCCGGGTGCGCCACCAGATAATCCGCACCCAGCGCCAGCGCCCGTTGAATCTCCCGCCTGAAGGCCGCAACCGATTTCCCGTGAATTTCCGGATCGGCCGAGGCCAGGTTAATCAGATAATTATCGTGGATGACCAGCGGAGAAAGCTCGCGCACCTCACGCTCCGCCCGAAATCGTTCGCAATCCCTTGGAGTCGGGTCAAGCGTCCGCCAGCCCCGCGGGTTCGCCGAAAACATCTGGAAAGTGTCGCAGCCGATTTCGCTGGCACGGCGGGCCGCATTCTCCAGCGCCCCCGCAATCGACGTGTGGACGCCCACTCTCACCCGGTTGTTCTCCGCTTTCAGCAAGAGGAATCTTAACAGAGCGTGTTCTAAGGCGTCAATTTGCTTTGGTTTGCGACCCGCCAGGAACACTTCAGGATTGCAGCCATCGTCACAATGTCGGCGCGTCGACAAGTTCAAGTAATGCATGAAGTCTCTTTCGCTGCTGGACCTTACCTTCGTGTCTATCCCCCGGACCCATACCAATGAAATCATCGCTTCGAGATTCACAATGCAAGTGGCATCACTGTAACCAGCCTCCACGGCAGTTGTTTTGAAACAGCGCTTACGGTAAACTTCGTCGCTGCCGCTGCTTGGGCGCAAGGAGGGTTTTTCAGCGAACGCGAACTCCGGGCAACCTGATTCTGGGTCTTGCCATTCCAACTTCCCTGCATTTGATTCGGCGGCAATACAAAGCGATATGGAATTTTCTGCAGCGAATTTCGCGATGCCTTTCACCCTGAAGAAACTCGAGGGACGTATTCCCGAATGAGACTTCCCTTCCCACTTGTCCTTGCGTTCTCTGCAAAGCGGCTTCGAGCCTCAATTTCCGCCAGCCCTCTTTCCCGCATGTTGCGAGTCGGCTTCTTCCTGGCAACATGCTTGACGGTGCTGACAGGGGTTGGGTGCCACAAGGAAGTGGCCCCACCCCAGCCGTATCTTGCGGTCGTGGCCAACCGGCTGAGCCAGTCGGTTGCCGTGGTTAATCTGGCCAGCACGCGAATCGTCGCTACAATTCCCGTTGCGCCGTTTCCCGAAGAAGCCGTCCGAAGGCCCGGCAGCAGCGAAATCTACGTCGTCTCGAAAACCGGAAAGATCAGCATCATCGGCTTTCCGGCGATGGAGGTTGTGCACACCATCGATATCGGGCCATCAGCGCGGGATCTGGTGTTCTCGACCGATGGCAGCCATGCCTACACTCTCGACCCGCAGGAAGGCCAGATCGTGTTCCTGGACTGCAGGACCCGGAAGGAAATCGGCCGTGTTGCCGTGGTTCCGGGACTGGCAGCCCTGGCCATAACGCCCGACGGGAAAACCCTGATTGCAAGCGATCCGATTGGGAACCGATTGTTCTTCGTCAGCACGGCATCGCAGAAGCTGCTGGGCTCCGTCACCGTTGGCAAATCGCCGGGCCCGCTGGTCGTTTCGTCGGACGGCTCGGACGTCTTTGTGGCGGACACCGGAACAGAGAAAATTTCCGTGGCAGAGGTATCATCCCGCGCGATCCTGGTGCATATCGAAATGGGATCCATGCCAAGCGGGTTGGTTCTCAAGCCTGATGGCGGCGAGTTGTTTGTACTGAGCAATGAAGGCTCCACTATGACCATCGTCGACGCCTCCCATGACAACATCGAGCAGATCCTGCCCACAGGGAAAGACCCGGTTGCGGCTGTCTTTAAGAAGGATTCGAGCGTGATGTACCTGGCCACCGCCGGAGACGGTTTTGTCACAGCCTACGACATCGCCGACCGGAGTGTCCTCAGCACAGTCCATGTCGGCGTGTCACCCCAGTCCCTGGCCCTGACCCCCGATGAGCGCTTTCTCGCAGTTGCGGACAGCGTGTCGGGCGACTTGGCTATTGTTCGCGCCTCGCCCCTTTCCCTTATTACGCTGATTCCGGTCGGGTCCGACCCTGTTGACGTGATTATTCCCGGTTGGAGATGGCAGAAGTAAGGCTTTTGCTGGTGCCGGACAGGATTTCTTATCCCGAGAGGCGGCAACAATGCCTGGCACCAAGATATAATGTAAAAGATTACATTCCTGATTTAAGCGATTGAAGTAAAATCAAGTTAATTTGTGCGCGGGTTTCAGGAATTCGCTTCTCCCAAGTGCTCACCAGCTCGTCAATTCTTCGGAAAGTTCCAAAGTCAGCCACCCTTCCTGCGGCATGATCTGGAGCGGCAGGTCGTTGGCCCAAAGAGACACTTGAAGTTGAATCTGCTTTCCCGGGCTGGTTTTCAAGATGTCATAGTCCAATCGCACTTCAAAAATCTGCGAGAAGCATGCCTGCAATTTCTCGCCCGTTGCCAGCGGAACCAAGCGCGACTCATTGCCCTGCCAGAATTCGATCTGGCGGATGCTCGCGTCGCGGACCAGGGCGTGCAGCCGGGCATTGCTGTCGCCGTCAACCGTGATTCGGACCTCAAAACATGGATGGTCCTGGCTGAACGAGGGTGGGAAGTCCAGGCGAAGATAAAGAGCGTGCTGGCCGTAACCGTAATAGAGCGCGTCCAGGTAGTTCCGCATGCCGTGCATTGAGCCAGAGCTGGTGTCGGGGATGTAAAGACCGGCTCCGAGCCACTCGAAATAGTTCGTTGCCAGACCATCGATGAGGGGTTCGATTGTTCCTGTAGGCGGATAGTTGGCTTCGCGACGTTCAGCGATCTTGATAGGAATCGCCAGATTGTCCGGCGGCGATTCTCCCAGCAATCGGTAAACATTGCTCAGGTGCTTGCGGTAGAGAAGATCGAATTCTTCGTCGTTGCCGCTGGAGTGCTCGGGGCCGTACCACCAGCACCAGTCGCTCCCTTCGCCGATCCACACCTCGTGCCGGGCCCGCTCATGATTTGCAGATTGAGGATCATTCCGAATCTTGTTCCGCTCAAAAAAATCACGGGCGTCGGTCAGCAGGTCCCAGGCGCGGTTGTCCTCTTCCGCTCCAATCCAAACGTCGAAGTTCGCGTTGATCCAGGAACCCGGAGCCACGTGCGACAAACTTCCCTGCTCGCAAAGCTCCAACGCTTCGCTGGCAGTAACTGCCTTGAGATCAGGATCTTCGACAACTTTCTTATAAAAACTTTTTAAGAACTCCCGCCCGTTGCCCGAATAGAACTCCCAGGCGTTTTCGCCGTCCAGAATGATGGAAATCACTCTCGGGCCGTCGCCGGCGCATTGGGCAGCGGTGCGAATACGCTGGTGCAGATCGTGGGCGGCAGCATGGGGTGGCATGTTCGCGTAGACAAACCCGACCAGGTCAGAGAGATAGTGGTCCCGAAAGAAAATCGAGATTTGCCGGCTGTCTGCGCCAAAGCGATAGGGCCGATAGAGCTCGCGGGCTCCTTGCAACGTACCGTCAGAGTAGCGCTCAAAGCCGATCTGCAACGATCTTCCGAGAATGCCCTCGTCGGTTGCCGTCCAGGCAAAGCCTTCCGCGGCAGCAAGCCTCAGGACCTCATCCGAAACGCTTCCCTCGCTCGGCCAGAGCCCCTTCGGGCGCCGGCCGAAGACCTGCTCATGCAACCTGACGGCGGCTCTTACCTGCTCGACAGCATCTTCGGGGTGCCGGTAAACACGGTGCGGTAATCGAACCCCCGGGTGAGATTCCATGGCAACATTGGTGTCGCAAAGCAGGGGCAGGATGGGATGATAAAAAGGCGAGGTGGAAAGTTCGATTTGGCCTCGTTCGGAAGCGGAACGATATTCTTCAAGTATTGCATTAAGTATTTCAATTTCCTTCTTGCGCAACAAAAGCTTGTCGTCCTCGGTGTATCCCCTCCCTTTCTCGACCAGTTTACGTACGGTATCGTCCGAAGCCAGGTAAATCTCATCAAACCAGGCAAGCTGAGACAAAACCTGAAGGTCGAGAAAGTCCCGGTCCACCCAGTAACGCGCTACTTCCTTCAAATCGCCGGAATGAGCTTTGTCGTAGAGTTCACGCAAACGGGGATAGCGGTTCACCAGATTTCGGAGGTTCATCTGAAAGGAGAACTCAATCAGCTTTTCGCGTTCTGCAGGCGAAAGGCTGTTGGCCGGCTTGAAAGCCAGTTCGAAAGCTTGCTCGCGAACCTCATCTCGGGCATACTCTTGAAGTTGGGAAACAAGTGCCGGGACCAGGTTAAAGGTCGCGTGAAAGGAAGGAAATTCCTTGAGCATCGCGACCATCCCGTAGTAGTCCTTGAGAGCGTGAAGGCGGACCCAGGGCATGGCATAGGCCCCCTCCGCCAAGTCCTTGTAGAAGGGCTGGTGCATGTGCCAGAGCAGCATGAGGTAGGTTGTTTGCCTAGTCGACATTCCATCAAACTTCGATGCGAATTCTGACTCGTTACATCCTCAAGGAAGTTGTCGCCCATTGCCTGCTGGGGCTGCTGGTCTTCACCTTTGTTCTCTATGTGCGGCCGCTCAGTCATGTGCTTGAACTTGTAGCGCGGCGAAATCTTCCGCTCTCTGAAATCATAGCGCTGTTTCTGCTGCCCCTTCCCAGTATTCTAGTGATCACCATACCCATGGCTGTCCTTCTCGGCACCCTGATTGGCCTCAGCAGGATGGCAGCGGACAGCGAGACAATCGCCATACGGGCCACCGGCATCGGGACAGGACAATTTGTGCGCCCGGTCCTGATCTTTGCCGTGTGCGGATGGGCGGTAACGGCCTGGATGAGCCTGTTTCTTGCCCCAAGGGCTGTCCGAAATCTGGAGAAGTCTGAAATAAACCTGGCCGCCGCCCAGGCCAATTACGAAATCCGGCCTCGTGTCTTCATCGAGCAATTTCCCCACCTCCTCATGTATCTGAAGGATGTCACCAGTTCCGGAGCCCGGTGGCGGGGCGTGTTTATCGTCGATCGCAGCCAGCGCAATGAAGTGAAAGTTACGTTAGCGGAGACAGGTCGCCTTGTCAACGAGGGTCGTTCCGGGCGTCTGATGCTGCACCTCGATGACGGCGCAACGCACGAATTCAACCCGCAACACCGGCAGAGGTACTCCGTCATCTCATTTCAGGACACGAATATTCCCATCATGGAGGGCACTGCCAAAGGTCCGCAGCACCTCTCGCCTTCCATGCTTTCGCCCATGACGCTCCTCACTAACCTGAAAGCCCACAATGGCGACAGGGCCGCGCTCGTAGAACTCAACTATCGGCTGGCGCTGCCCTTCGCGTGCCTGGTGTTGGCGCTGGTGGCTGTACCCATCGGGCTGATATCCCGGAAGGGTGGCAAGGCGTTCGGCCTCATGCTAAGCATCCTCCTGGTCTTTGTCTACTACATGCTTATGGCGTCAGGGCTGAACCTTGCGAAAGAAGGCAGGCTGAACCCTGAGGTCGGACTCTGGATGGCAAACGTCATTTTTGCCTTCGCCGGGCTTCTCATGCTGCGTCAGAGCAACCGGGTTCGAACGGGGATTGACTCGCTTCATGCGGCACTTGAGAAAGTCGGCCATGGGCTTGAACACCTCCACCTCAGCCGAGGCCGGCGAGCCGTTGAACAAGGCAAAGTGCAGCGGCGCAGATTCGGGTGGCGGGCTTTTCAGATGCTGGATATTTACGTGCTGAGGAGCTGGCTGTTTTATCTGGCGATCCTGCTGGTGACTTTCACCGGGATCTACATGATTTTTGATTTTTTCCAGCTTCTGGGCGACATCGTGCGCAACCAGATTGCGGCCCAGATAATCCTGAAATATTACTGGTATCTGACGCCCCAGGTCGTCTATCTGATGCTCCCGTTGAGCATCCTGGTTGCGACCCTCGTCAGCCTCGGACTCATGACAAAGTCCAACGAGGTTACGGCCATTAAGTCTGCAGGGGTCAGCCTCTATCGAGTCTCGGCGCCCATTCTGATTGCGGCAGGGCTCCTGAGTGGAAGCATGTTCCTTCTGGGCAACAACTATCTTCCCGGAACCAATCAGTGGCAGGACGCCTTGAGGAATCAAATAAAAGGCAAGCCGGCGCAGACCATGTACCGGCCGGATCGACAGTGGATTTTTGGGAAGTCCAACAAGATTTACAACTACCGCTTTTTCGACCCCGACCAGAACATCTTTGCCAACCTGTCGGTTTTTGAAATCAACCCTGACAATTTTCGGCTTAAACGGCGCATTTACGCTGCCAGAGGTTTCTGGGAGCCGCACATCCGTGAGTGGGTTCTTGAAAACGGCTGGGTCAGGGACTTCGTGGATGGCCGCGTCAAAGACTACCAATCTTTCTCAGTGCGTACCTTCAAGGAACTCGACGAGCACCCCTCCTACTTCAAAAAGGAAGTTAAGCCGTCGGAGCAGATGAGCGTGCTGGAACTGCGCCAATACATTCAAGGACTCAAACAGAGCGGATTTGACGTGGTACGGCTCTCGGTCGCCTTCTACCGGAAGTTTTCCTACCCGCTGATCGCATTCGTCGTTACCCTGATCGCCATTCCCTTCTCCTTCTCGACCGGAAGCCGCGGGGCGCTGGCCGGGATCGCTCTCAGCATCGGCATCGCCATCGTATACTGGTCGGTCTCAAGCCTGTTTCAGGCGATGGGCAATTTGAGCCAGCTTCCACCTGCCGTGGCCGCATGGTCGCCGGATGTCCTCTTCACTTTGGGGGGGATTTATCTTCTGATGCGGATCGCGTCGACATTGGTTAAACTTTTGCATCAGAAACAGCAGCTCCGAAGCCTCATATCTCCCAAATCACAATTAAAGTAATATGTTCGATGTGGCTTCGGAAGCTGCTGCTTTCATGCCATGTTATGCCGTCGTGTAAGCCTCTTCAACAGCGGATTTCTTTATCGCGGCTTCACGAACCGCTGCCTGCGCGGCTGCCAGCCGGGCGATAGGAACCCGATAAGGCGAGCAGCTCACGTAGTTCAGCCCGGCATCAGAGCAGACCTGAATCGAGGACGGATCGCCACCGTGCTCGCCGCAGATCCCCACCTTCAGGTTTTCCCGGGTCTTGCGGCCTTCCGAGGTTCCAATCTTCAGCAAGCGTCCGACTCGCTTCGGATCCAGCACGGCAAAGGGATCGGCCGACCAGATCTTCTGCCTCACATAGGACCGGATAATCTTGCCGCAGTCGTCGCGCGACAGGCCAAAAGTGGTTTGAGTCAGGTCGTTGGTACCGAAACTGAAGAACTCCGCCTCTTCCGCGATTTCGCCCGCGGAGAGAGCCGCAGCCGGCAACTCAATCATGGTCCCGACCAGATAGTCCACGCTGACGCCTTTTTTAGCGAAGACTTCCTGGGCAACGCGGTTGACGATTGCTTTCTGCAAAGCGAGCTCTCTCACCTCCCCGACTAGCGGGATCATGATTTCAGGCTTGGTCTCGATACCCTTCTTTTTGCATTCGACCGCGGCCTCAAAGATCGCCCGCGCCTGCATCTCCGTAATCTCCGGGTACATGATTCCCAGCCGGCATCCGCGCAAACCCAGCATGGGATTGAATTCATGCAATCCTTCAACTACAGCGAGCATGTCCTTGAGTTGTTTTAGCTTAGGACTTCTCTTTCCCTTGGCTTCAATCGTGGCGATCTCGACCATGAGTTCTTCCCGCTTGGGCAGGAACTCGTGCAACGGCGGGTCCAATGTTCGAATCGTTACGGGCAGTCCCTCCATCGCCTTAAACAAGCCGAAGAAGTCTTTGCGCTGCATCGGCAGAAGCTTGGCAAGGGCGGCGCGCCGCTCTTTCTGGTACCGGGCCGCTTCCTTTTCGTCCATAGTGTCCTTGCAAGCCATGATCATCCGCTGCACGTGAGGTAGCCGGTCCGCGGCAAAGAACATATGCTCTGTGCGGCACAGCCCGATGCCTTCCGCTCCAAAGCGCCGGGCAACTGACGCGTCCCGAGGAATGTCAGCATTCGCCCGGACGCCCAGCCGCCGCGCATCGTCAGCCCATCCCATAAAGGTGGCAAAATCACCGCTCGACGGGTCGGGAAGAATGGTGTTCGACTTCCCAAGAATCACCCTTCCGGTTGAACCGTCCAGCGAGATCCACTCACCTTCCTTAAGGGTCAGCTTGCCGATCCGCAATTGCTTCTTCTTTTCATCGACCTCGGCTTCGCCGCATCCGGCTACACAGCATTTCCCCATGCCGCGAGTCACGACCGCAGCGTGAGAAGTCATACCGCCGCGCGAAGTGAGAATTCCGGCTGCTACTTCCATGCCGTGGATATCGTCCGGAACCGTTTCAGCGCGAACCAGAATCACCGGGTGGTGCTTCCCTTGTTCGACAGCCGCTTCGGCAGTAAAGACGATCCGTCCGACTGCGGCTCCAGGCGACGCAGGCAACCCCTTTGCAATCACTTTCAACGGCTTCGATTCATCAAGTATCGGGTGAAGCAATTGGTTCAACTGATCAGGCTCAACGCGCATCAGAGCTTCGGTCGACGTGATGATTCCCTCTTCCACCAGGTCGACTGCAATCTTCACGGCCGCCTTGCCCGTCCTTTTTCCTGTCCGGGTCTGCAGCATGTAGAGCTTGCCTTCCTGAATGGTGAATTCGAAATCCTGCACGTCCTTGTAGTGGTGTTCCAGCCGTGAGGTGATTTCGCGGAGCTGGTCGTAAACGTCCGGCATGATTCTCTGGAGTTCCGTGATGGGCACCGGCGTCCTGATGCCGGCCACCACGTCTTCGCCCTGGGCGTTCATGAGGAACTCGCCATAAAACTTGTTCTCGCCGGTCGCCGGATTACGCGTGAAACCCACTCCCGTTCCGGAGGTTTCGCCCATGTTTCCGAACACCATGGTCTGAACGTTTACGGCCGTGCCCAGGCCATCGGGGATCTTGTTCATGCGGCGATAGGTGATCGCGCGCGGATTGTTCCAGGAGCGGAATACGGCCTCAATGGCCATCTTGAGCTGCACGCGGGGATCCTGAGGGAAATCCTGCCCGCTCGCCTTCCGAACCACTTGCTTGTAGCCTTCGATTACCTGCTTGAAATCATCGGCATTAAGTTCCGTGTCCAGCTTCACCTTGCGCTTCTTCTTCTGCGCCGTCAGGATATGCTCAAACTTGTCTTTGGGGATCTCCAGAACAACGTTGCCGAACATCTGGATGAAACGCCGGTAGCTGTCGTAGGCAAATCGATCATTGTCCGTCTTGTGCGCGATGGCCCCAACGACCTGATCGTTCATGCCAAGATTCAGAACTGTATCCATCATCCCCGGCATCGAAAACTTGGCGCCGGACCGGACGGAAACGAGGAGGGGTTTTTGAGAATCTCCCAGTTTCTGGCTGAGGAGTTTTTCGAGCCTCCCAAGGGCTTTGTCGGATTCCCCAAGCACAGCCTGCGGTAAACTGTTGCCGCCTTCAAAATAGGCGCGGCAGCCTGATGTTGCGATCGTGAAGCCGGGGGGGACCGGCAACCCGGCGTTGGTCATTTCCGCCAGGCCGGCACCCTTGCCGCCCAAAACGTCTTTCATAGTCCCGTGACCATCGGCCTTACCGTCACCGAAAAAGTAAACGAATTTTTCCATGTTTCGTGCTCTCCTTGTGATGAAATCTGCACGCGGCCTGTGGCCGCTCGTTTTCTAAAATCGTCACAGTCTCCCTTGCCTTAACAAACCGTCCATTCCAGGCCAGGGTCGATCATTGTCTGCTGCTCTCGCGGATGTCGACGCGCCGACAAAAGTTCATGTAATACTTTACGGTCGTGGCTCCGCGACTTCGATGCACTGACAAACTCAGCTCTTCGCGCCTGAAGCGTTGCCGCGTGTTTCAACGGCAATCTCCGACAACTCTGCGAGCCGGCTGAATACGCTCTGATTCAGCCGAACCAGCAACCTCAGACGATTCTCCCGGACCGCCGGATCCTCGGCCATCACCAGGACCTTGTCAAAGAAGAGGTCCACCTGCGGCCGGATGCCTGCCATGCTCCGGAAGGCTCCGGCGTAATCGCGCCAGCGCAGCCGCAGGGATGCCGGCCCCCGCAGGCACCAACGCGCTGAGGACGGCGCGCACGGTGTCATACCGGAGTCCCACAACTTCGCGCAAGTAAAACTCCATCCGCTCACGCAGAAAGCTCTCTACCTTGCCAGCCAAGGTCCCATCCTTCGGCCCAGGGAGAGTCTGCTCGGCAAAAGCCACGGCTTTCGTCGCGACTCGGCCCAGGTCAAGCCCGGCAAGAGACTCCACGGCAATCTTTACAATTCCGTTCCCCGCCCTTCGCAGCCCAAACGGATCGCTTGAACCTGTCGGCTCCAGTCCCACGGCAAACCCGGCCACCACGCTGTCGAGCCGGTCCGCCAGCGCCACCACGGCGCCGACCTTGCCTCGCGGACATTCATCTCCGACGCTTGCGGGCTTGTAGTGGTCGTAGATCGCATCGGCGACCGCATCCGGCTCACCCTGCACGCGGGCGTAAAGCCCGCCCACAATGCCCTGCAACTCGGTAAATTCACGAACCATCTGAGTGGTCAGATCGCACTTGCACAGGTGGACCGCACGCAGCACGTCATGCCTGCCGGCCGCATCAAGCTCACCCTTCCGCTCAAGCTCATCGCAGATTTCCCTTGCCACTTCGACCATCCGCTGGACCTTGTCAGCATAGCTTCCCAGCTCCGCCTGGTATGTCACTTTCGCCAGCATCTCCTGCCGCTGAGCCAGCGGAACCCGCTGGTCGGCCTTCCAGAAAAACTCCGCATCGGCAAATCGCGCAGTCAGAACGCGCTCGTGGCCCTGACGAATCACCCCGGTGGAATCCTGGTCGAGATTCATCACGGTAACAAAATTGGGCTGCAGGTTTCCGGCACTGTCTTCCACGGCAAAGTACTTCTGGTGGTCGCGCATCACCGTCACCAAAATTTCACGCGGAAGATGAAGGAATCGCCGGTCAAACCCTCCAAGAATCGCGCGCGGCCATTCGGTGGAATTGACAACCCAGTCCTGCAGTTCTTCGTCCCGAACGGCCTTGAGCCCTCGAGCGTCAAGAATTGCTTTAATATTGGACCGCACAATCGCAGAGCGCTTTTCCGGATCAAGTTCTACCTGATGTTCGCGGAGTTTATTCGAGTATTCCTCGAAGCTCCTCACTGGAATGGCGCGCGGACCGGCCACCCGGTGGCCATAGGTTGACCGTCGCGAGGCCACACCCGCAATCTCAAACGGGATGACACGTGCCTTCTCTCCCTCGCCGAGGATTGCCACCAGCCAGCGAATCGGGCGAATAAACCTTGGACCGTTTTTTGCCGTCCAGTACATGCTCTTGGGAAAACTGATTCCCAGAATGACATCAGGCAGCGCCCGCGCCAAAACCTCGCGCGCGAACCGTCCCCGCACCCGCTTCCGAAGCCCCAGGTAGAGCCCTTTGGGCGTTTCGATCCGTACCAGGCGCCTGACGCTGGTTGAATTCCTTTCCGCAAAGCTTTCGGCGGCGCGCGTCGGCTTCCCTTCCGCATCAAAGGCCACTCTGACGGGCGGGCCGACAATCTCCTCAACCTCATTGGGCTGCCGAACCAGGACCTCGGGCACGCGCACCACCAGGCGCCGCGGGGTTGAATAAGTTTTCGCGGGCTGAGCGTCTGGCAGCAGCAGGTGAAGGTTTCGCAAGGCATCGGTGAGCCGCTCGCCAAGATTGCGTTCGGCCCCAGCCAAGAAACGCGCCGGTATCTCTTCAACCCCGACCTCGAGCAACAAGGGCTCCGTTTGCTGTTTTTGCTCAACCGTCATGCGGATTCAACCCTTGGTTTGTATCCCTCAAGGTAAACCTGAGCTACCTCGGTCGCAATCTTGCGGATTCGGGCGATCAGAGCGACGCGCTCCGTCACGCTGATGGCTCCCCGCGCATCGAGGATATTGAACAGGTGTGAGCATTTCAGGCAGAACTCGTAAACCTTGCGGAGAGGGAATCGAGTGGGCCGCTGGCCGTCATCGGTACTGAAGTAATCCTTTAGTAGGCGGGCAGCTTCAGACTCATAGATTTCAAACAACTGCCGCGTAGATTCCGGCGAAGCAGACTCAAAATCATAGAGCGAAAGCTCGAATTCCTCTCGGTGCCTTATGTCCTTATAAGTCACTGCCTTATTCCACTTAACCTCATATACATCATTAACATTTTGAAGGAAGGCCGCAATTCTCTCAAGCCCATAGGTCAGCTCGACAGAGATGGGATCGAGGTCAACGCCGCCGGACTGCTGGAAGTAAGTGAATTGGGTAATCTCGAGCCCGTCCAGCATCACCTGCCAGCCGATTCCCCAGGCCCCTAGCGTGGGAGCTTCCCAGTTGTCTTCTTCGAACCGGATGTCATGGTTATGGAAATCAATCCCAATCTCCCGCAGGCTTCGCAGGTAGATTTCCTGGATATTCACCGGCGGCGGCTTCAGAATCACCTGCAACTGGGTGTGTTTGATCAGACGGTTCGGATTCTCGCCGTAGCGCCC
>JARRJI010000277.1:0-5304 GCA_037379595.1 Acidobacteriota bacterium
ATCGCCGAAGCCCTCGGCAATTACAAACGCTGGACTGTTTATAACCACGCCGTATATGGGAATGGCGCATAGCGGAGGAACGGAATCACTGGGGCAGGTTTTCCAAGCGGGCTCGCCTCCTGGATCGGCGATGCACATTAGATTGATACAGGGCCGAAAGGAGGGGGAGCAAGAACCGTGAATCTCGATGACGTGGCAAGGCGTGCGCGTGTCTCCGTCAGCACCGTGTCCCGGGTTTTGAACAATACTGTGCCTGTCAAGAACTCGAAACGTGCGCGAGTTCTGAAAGCTGTGAAGGAACTCCGGTACCACCCTAACCTGCACGCGCGGGCGCTTGCGGGCGGCAAGAGCGACACCCTGGGGGTGGTCGTTTCGAACCTGGAAAATCCATTCTTCCTCGACATCTTTCGCGCCTTCGAATCCGACGCCCATCAGCACGGTTATGAGGTGCTGGTGGCCAACACCGATTACTCCCCTTGCCGGCTGGTTTCGAGCATTCATCTGATGATTGGGCGGAGGGTGGGAGGCTTGGCCCTTATTGTGTCGGAAATGGAGCCGGCGCTGATGAAAGAGTTGGCTGAGATGAACCTGCCGATTGTCCTGTATGATGTGGGCGTGCCGGCACAGAATATCTACAAGATCCGCGTCAACTATGAGAAAGGGATCCGAAAGGCGGTGGAATACCTCTATTCGATAGGCCACCGGCGAATGGCCTTTGTGGGGCACCATACGGGGCTGGCGCCGCTGCTCGACCGGAAGAAGTCCTTCTTGAATACGATGAAGCAATACAGCGGCGAGGTGGAGTTCGCTGTGGCCGCGGACCGGGACGGTCCGAGAGGAGGCCGACTGGCCATGCGCTACTTTCTGGATTCGGGCTTTAAGCCAACGGCGGTGATCGCTGCCAATGACTTCATGGCATTCGGTGTCCTCAAGGAACTCAGGGAGAGCGGCCTGCGGGTTCCCGGCGATGTCTCCGTCACCGGTTACGACAACATCCGGCTTTCGCAGTTCGTCTACCCGCCCCTTACAACGGTCAACATCCCGCGCGCCGAGATCGGCCACACGGCTTTCCAGGCCCTGGTTCCTTCGGACGGCGAAGTCACCGCCGGGGGCCGCGAGTTTCGCATCAATCCCGAACTGGTTATCCGCGAAACCACCGGCCCGGCTCCAGCCTCGCGGTGACCGGCATCAGCCGGGCGTACGAGACTATCAAACCACAATATCGATAGTCGGTAGTGAGTAAGGTTGGTGGAGGCGGGGGAGTCGAATTATGTCAGCGTATTGATAACAGGCAACTTATTGATTTTTCATCACTCACAATCCGCTTAAATCCCACCTTCCACTCCCAACTGGAACGTAACTGGAACGGGGGGGTTTGGCGCTAGTCGGCGAATAATCTGGGAATCAGCTTCTACACACACATCCGTTGAGTATCAACCACTTCATCGGTTAGCCGATTACACATCGGAGTGCATACTCGGATTGTTTGCGAGTCGGTGTCAATCCGTGGCTTGGCCGCTCAGATTTAACTAAATCCCATGCCGTATGGTTTGTCCGAAAGACGTTAGTGTTTGTGAATCAGACGAGCCCAGGGCGGGGTGGACTGCAGATAAAACTCGAACGCCAGATGGCTGATGTTGGCTTCATTCTGCAGCGGGCCGGCAAGATTGAAGCGCGCCGTCAGGTAGCGCGACAGATTTACGATCACGCCGCCGCCCGTGCCGGTCAGAAAGCTGTCGTGGTGACTCTGGAGAATGCCGCCGTGATCCAGAAAGAAAGCCAACTTGAACCGGTTGCTTAGAGAGTGGCCATGAAACGTTCGTTCGACAAGCGGCACGGGGGTGTCCAACTCCGCGCTCAGAGCGTAGCCGTTGTCGCCGATCAGCATGCCTTCCGGATAGCCGCGCACCGTAGAAATGCCGCCAAGCTGGAATTGCTGCGACGGCGCCAGGCCCGCGACGCCCGCCACGCGCGCCTGGCCCAGGGCGCGAACGACCGCCACAAATCCGTGGCCGAGCGTCTGGGCGCGCGTAAAGGCACCTGTGTACTTCAGAAAGCCGCGGTCCCGAACCACGCGGTCCCTGCCGCCCGCAAGCGAGTTGTTCCACTCCAGCAGGCCGTGGGAACCGTAATGGCGCAGAAGGCCGCCCAACTCGAGGTAGGTGGCCCACGCCCTGGAAATGGTGAACGTGCGGCTCTGGATCAACGACCGCTGATAGTGCGGCGCCGCGTAGAGTTCAAGCAGCGTGTGCCGGGTGACGAAAGCAGGTTGCGTAAAATTGAGCGAATAATCCCAAAAATGGCCGCGAACGGCCAGCTTGGCCAGCGATCCCGAGCGAATGTCAATGTGATTGTAGCTGACGCTTGCGCCCAGATGCGCGCCTCTGGTCCCGACCGGCGCCTGATACTGCGCGATGCCGGTTACCGTGCCGTCAGCCCAGTATTCGCGCACAGTGAGCGCGTCGCGATGGCGAAAAAGGCTGCGGTCCGTGGTGATCAGTCCAAGGCGGTTGCGGCCGATGAAGTCGTAGCCTGAATTATCAAAAGAAATCTTGGTGGAAATGTTGGCCGGCTCGCGGGCCTCCAGGTCAACGTCCGTCGTGCCGAATTTCGATCCTGCCTGAAGCACGGCCCGTAATTGGGTGTCGCTGGTCTGGTTGAGCAGGAGCAGCTTTTTTTCGAGCGGACCGGTACGGATCAGGTCCCCGGGCTTGAGGCCCACGCGGCTCGTATAATAACTGGCGGCCGTGTGTTGATTTCCGGTCACGGAAATGCGGGCCAGACGGCCCTCCACAAGCTCGATGTGCACCACCCCGCCCTCGACGTTTTGCGGAAGAAGAAAGGCGCGTGCCGTGAGATAGCCCTTCTGCCTGTAAAGCGCGTTGATCTGCGCAACAATTTGGTGCAGCTCACTGATGTTGGTCTTCTTGCCTTCGTATGGAGCGGCAATTTTGCTGATGTCCGCGGGTGCGAGGATGGCCGAGGGATTGGTCTCGATTTTTTTCAGCAGAAAGCTGGGGCCGGCGGCTGAGCGCGGCCGGGCCGCGGCGGGGTTGGCCTTATTGATGACGGTTTCGCCGGACCGGAGCGGATTCTTGTTTTGCTGAATTGCCTTCTGCTGGCCGTAATAACGTTCCGTTTGATTCGACTGCTGCTGGACGGCGCCCGGCTCCAGAGTGCCGACGTTCTGCGCGTGCGCCGGCACAACGGCCAGCACAACCAGGGCAATGCATCCTCCGAGAGGTCTCATATTGCCAAAGGGCCCAAAGGTCACGGACGCAGGCCGTAAGAGGTCAGCAAATCACCGAAAATCTTCCCCACAGGCTGGGCATAGTCCGGGTGGTTTCGGGGATTGAGGAAGCTCCGATACTTGAGCTCGACCGGGTCGGCGCTGTCAGCCATCTTGTCACCGATCATGAACATATACCATGGCGTATCGGCCTTGCTGGACGACTTGCCAGCGTATTTGTTGGTGAGCTGAATGTTCAGCCAGTTGTTCTGGAAGACCGCGCCGGTCCCCACGATGGTATTGATGAACTCGAGCCAATCTACCGAAGCGGTCACCTTGCCATTCTGGGTCCAGTAATCGTCGAAGATCACCGCGGGCGTCGTGGTGCACTGGGCGCAAGGCGTCACATTGATGTCGATATTGTTGGCGACTCCGCCCGACGCACCCTTGTCGTCGAAGTGCAGCCCGTCGGCCTGCACGTCCGTATCGAGTTGCGGATTGGCCAGGTTGGTATGCACAACGTCAGCTAGGGTTGTGTTATCGGCGCGCGTGGTCACGCTCTGGAATACGTCCATGTGATTCACATTGAGCGTCCCGCCGGCTGTGCCCACAGTGAGAGAAACATTATTTGGCGAAGCCATTTTCTGCGCGGTCGCGGCCGAGCCCGTAATGTCGTTGATATCGAGCAGGCTGCCCGCAACGTTCGCGGTGACGTCCTGGTTGCCGATAACCTGATTGAGATAACCGTTGCCGCCACTGGCCAGCAGGTCAATGTTGCCTTCGGCGCTCGAAACCGAGTGCGAAAGCAGGTTGCCGCCGCGCTCCTCAACGTAAATGTCGCCCTGCGCGGTCATATCCAGGTAATTGCTGCCGTCAGGCATGCCGTTGGTGATCGTGTCGGGATTTCGGTTATCAACCACCAGGCGATTGCCCGAGACGCCGATGCTGCCCGCCGAAGTCAGCGTGACGTTGTTGCCCGTCACGTTTACGCCGCCCGAGGGGTTGGCGTTCAGAATCGAGCCACTGTCAGTCGTCAGGGCAACGTCGCCCGCGGCTGAAAAGATTGTGCCCACGCCCATATCGCCTTCGAGCGAGGTCAATCCGATGGAATCGCCCGCGGAAGCGTTCAGGATGCCGAGAGGATCCGTCATCGCGATGCCGAGATTTGGCCCGATCATCCCTGCGGCCAACAGGTTGATGTTATTAGACTCAATCAGCAACTGACTGGCGGGGCCCGTGATGTCACCGCTCAAGGAGGTGATAGTCGTCGTGCCGGTCGGACTATCGAGCAGCCCTTCCAGGTCAACCGAAGGGATACTGAGAACGCTGATCGCCCCCGGGCTACCGCTGTAAGTTCCGGGCGCGATGCCCACGTTTCCTGTCAGCGAGATGGTGACGGGCGCGTACGTCTGCGCATCCTCGATGTTCTGGGTCTCCAGCGGCAGACTGGAGAGATTAGAAATTCCGATGTTACTCGCGCCGTTCAGCGCCGCAAGCTCACCGGAGCCGGAAAGATTGCCTGTCCCTGAAATGGTGATTCCCGTCTGCGATGCATTGATATTGCTCAGCACAACCGAGCTCCCCACCGACTGCGCGTAGTTAATCAGGTCTGTGCTGCTATTGCCGCCCGCGCTGACCGTCGAGCTCAGGCTGCCATCCGCGTTGACGGTGAAGCCGATCTTCTGGAATCCGCTGGTTAGGGCGCCGTCAATGTTGAGGCTAGGAACGGCGCTCGAATTGCCCGCCATGTCAATCGTGACCGGCCCGCCGGCCCCAACCCAGTCGCCGCTTGGAATCTCGAACGCCCCCGCGACGGCCGTCGTGCCGTTGGCCGTGCCTGTGTCCCAGATGGCCTCGCCCGGGTTGAGCGTCAAGTTGATGCCGCCGCCCGAGAGCAGGTTGTTCAGATCCGCCGTAATGCTGTAGCCCGAACCCGGGGCCGCGTCCAGGTAAATCGTGGGCGTCAGGTTCAGGTCAATGTCGCCGCGAGCGACCGCCGAGATTTGGCCCGGCGGGTCCGTCGCCACGCCATTGACGGTCGTGGGGACGGTAACCAGATTCAAATTGAACGGCCC
>JARRJI010000278.1:0-5298 GCA_037379595.1 Acidobacteriota bacterium
TCTTGACGGTACGGATGAGGCGGTCCGCGGCGTTGAGCATCCCTCCGTGCAGCCGCTCGGAACCGGTCAGGTCGAGATAAGCCTCGTCGATGGAAACCATCTCGATCACCGGCGTGAATTCCTGGAAGACCTCGTAAATCTTCTGCGAGTACTCCTGGTACTTCGCGCGATGGCCGCGCAGGAAGATGGCGTGCGGGCAGAGCTTTTTGGCCGTCCGGATCGGCATGGCCGAGTGCACGCCGAACTTCCGCGCCTCATAGCTGGCCGCGGCCACTACGCCGCGGCCGCCGGGATCGGCGCCCACCACCACCGCCTTGCCTTCGAGCGACGGGTCGCCCACCTCCTCCACCGAGACGAAGACGGCGTCCATGTCAACATGAAGGATCTGGCGAAGCATGGTGCATCAGCCGTTCTTGCGCGCGCTAATCACGCGTGGAATTCCGGCGAGGTCCGGACGCACTTCCTGCTGCCGCCAACCCTGGCCCAGCAGCCGCAGAACGGCGTCTTTCTTATTGTAGCCAATCTCGACCACCACCGAGCCGCCGGGTTTCAGAAGCCACTGTGCTTGCGGAAACAGCCGCGCATAGATTTCTTCGCCCCGCGCCAGATCGCCCCACGCCAGGCGCGGCTCGAATTCGCGCACCTCGCGCTGAACATCGGCCAGCTCGTCGTGCCCCACATAAGGCGGATTGGAGACCACAAAATCGAACGTCCCAAGAAGTTCCGGATTCAGCAATTCGGCCAGCAGGTCGCTTTCAACGAACTCGATTCGCTCTTTCACTTCGTGCCGCTGCGCGTTCAGCGCCGCGACCTCCAGCGCCTCGGGCGAGATGTCCGTGGCGAACAGCTTCGAGCGCGGCAGCTCTTTCGCCAGCGCAACGGGAATGCATCCCGAGCCGGTGCCCACGTCAGCAATCCGGAAAGGCTCCTCCTTCGAGAGGCCTTGCCGGCCGATCAGATCGAGCACGGCCTCGATGATGTGTTCGGTTTCCGGGCGCGGAATCAGCACCGCCGGCGTCACTTCGAAATCCAGGCCCCAGAATTCCTGATGGCCCGTGATGTACTGCGTGGGCTTGCCGGTCGAGCGTTCCGCGATCAATTCGAAGTAGCGTTCAACCTGCGCGGCGGTCAGATCCTGATCGGAATGGGTGAAAAGGTAGGCACGGTCTTGCTGGAGAACATGCATCAACAGGAGTTCCGCGGCCAGGTCTGCGGAAGGCACGTCATGTTCCTGCAGGCGTTTCAGTCCCGCCTGGAGCGTGGCACGAAGTCGCATCGCGGAAGCCAGCAACCCAGGCCGGCGGTCGTCAGGCAGCGACGGTCGCCTGCTTGAGTTTTTCGGTCTGGTAATGAGTGATCAGGGCGTCGATGATTTCGTCCAGCCTGCCGTCCATGATGCGGTCAAGCTGGTGAAGCGTGAGCCCGATCCGGTGGTCGGTCACGCGGTTCTGGGGAAAATTATAAGTGCGAATCTTTTCGCTGCGGTCGCCGGTGCCCACCATCGTGCGGCGCTCTTCGGAAATCTGTTTCTGCTGCTCCGCCAGCCGCTGGTCATAAAGCCGCGATCGCAGCACGCGCATGGCCTTGGCGCGATTCTTGATCTGGGATTTTTCGTCCTGGCACGACACCACCATCCCCGTGGGCAGGTGCGTGATGCGCACGGCGGAATAAGTGGTGTTCACCGACTGGCCGCCGGGCCCCGAAGAGCAAAACGTATCAATGCGGATTTCCTTGGGATCAATCGCAACGTCGACTTCGTCGGCTTCAGGCAGCACCGCAACCGTTATCGCCGAAGTGTGAATCCGCCCCTGCTGTTCGGTCTCCGGCACGCGCTGCACGCGGTGCACGCCGCTTTCGTATTTCAGCCGGCTGTAAACGTTTTTGCCCTCGATCACTGCGATCACTTCTTTCAGCCCGCCGATGCCGGAAAGAGAGGAAGAGAGAATGTCCACCTTCCAGTTCTGCTGCTCCGCGTAGCGGCCGTACATGCGGAAAATCTCCTGCGCAAACAGCGTGGCCTCATCGCCGCCCGTCCCCGCGCGAATCTCCAGAACAATGTCCTTGGCATCGTTCGGGTCTTTCGGCAGCAGCAGCACCTTCAACTGGCTCTCGATGGACTCCTGCTGCTTCTCCAGGTCGGCCAGTTCTTCCTGCGCCAGGGCCTTCATTTCGGCATCCGAAGAGGAATCTTCGAGCAGCAGCCTGGTCTCCACCAGCCCCTTCTGGACGCCTTTCCACTCCCGGTAGCGGTCCACGATCTCCTGCAAGTCGGCGTGGGCTTTCGCCGTCTTCTGATAGGCGGACGGATCCCCCAGCACCTGAGGGTCGCTCAACTCCGCCGTCAGTCCCTCATACCGTTTTTCGATCTCTTCCAGTTTGGCAAGAAAATGCATTTTAGAAACCTGTCAATCGCCGCTTTTCTGTAGCGCCGGTGTCCCCATCGGCACAAACCCGCCGCACAAGAGTCCTTCGAACTCCAGCCCGCTCTCATTCTACTCGATTTCGTCGGAAAGACGTCCGGGAATGATGCGCAAACCGAGGCTAATAATCAGGATATCCGGCAGCAACGAGGGTGTCAATCAACCTGCGCCAGCCGATCGTCTGAATGCGACCCCTCCGGGCCGGCAGAAATCATTGGGGACGGCAAACCGGAGGCGATGCCTCCGGCTATTCTCTTTTAGCCCTTCGGGCTACAGCGGAGAAACCGCGTGCCCAGCGCGGCACCATGATCAGCCACCTCGCCGACGGCTCGCCCAGGATCGCATCCCGCAGGGATGCCATGCAATAGCCGGTGGCAACGCCACCGCAAGCCGGAAACCTCATCCACTTTCCAAACGACCCTGAAGGGGTCGCAGAATTCGCGGGTGGCGCATAGACCCCGAGTTTCGAGGTCTGTACGGTTTCAACGCCGAACAATCACGCGTCGGCTGGCGACGGCCCTATGATGCGGGAAGTCCCGCTAATCCCTGGGTGGCTCTTCACTGGCATGCCCGGCCACCTCTTGCTCAAACTGCCGCCGTTCTTGCCTTAATTCCGGGTTGGATTTGAGCGCCTGGCGGAAGGCGTCGAGGACGGCCTGATAGGCTGGCTTCGGCTTGTAGTCGGCGTCAAAAGGCAGCGCGGCGCCTCGTTTCCCTTTGGTATGAATCGGAATCCACGAATACCGGTCGGTGAATCCCCAGGTCTGGAAAGCGGTGCAACCGGGATTCTCCGCGCAAGCGGTTGCAGCCTCCCGATAGATTTTCGCCTGCCACTTCAACTGCGACCCGTTCGCTTGCCCGTTAGACTGGGTCGGAAGCGCCACGTCCATTTCCGTGATCTGAACCTCGAGGCCGAGCCGGGTAAAGCGCGCAATATTCTCGGCCAGGTGCGAAGGGACGTCGCTCGGATTAAACACGTGCATTTGCAGCCCGACGCCGCTGATGGGAACGCCCTGCTGTTTGAAGTCCTTCACCATTTCGTACATGGCGTCGGACTTGGCGTTGATGCCGTCAGCCCCAACCTCGTTATAGAAAAGCAAGGCACGCGGGTCGGCCTCGTGCGCCCAGCGGAACGCCTGCGCGATGTAAGCCGTTCCCTTCCCGGCCAGCCCGATCCCCGGCTCGTCGTACCAGAGGGTGTGTTTCAAGTGGCCTTCGCTGTCAAAGGCTTCATTCACCACGTCCCAGGCGAACACCTGCCCGCGGTAGTGCCGAACCACCGTCTGGATGTGCCGCTTCATGATCAGTTCAAGCTCGGCGGGCGTGAAGTGGCCCAGCCTGAGCCACTCCGGGTTGTACTTGTCCCAGAGCAGGTTGTGCCCGCGCACCTTCATGCCGTGCGCTTCGCCAAACGCCGCTACGCGGTCCCCGGCCCGGAAATCGAAGACGCCCCGGGCCGATTCGGTGGCCCTCCACTTCATCGCATTTTCGGGCTCGATCATGTTGAACTCGCTTGCCAGGGTTCTGGCGTATTCCGACTGCGACAACAAGGCGGGATTCGCCGCAGTCCCTACCAGTAACCCGATCTTGTCCGCCGCTTGCCGCAGCGTTTGCGCCGCGCAAATGCTTCCACCCGCCAGGATCGAGAAAATAAGCAGTGCCACGAGATGCCATTTGATTTTCATGTCTTATTACCCCTGAATTGAGGCTGCCGAACCCATGAGCATAGCTTACCAGCCGAAAAAAGCAAACGCGAGAGTACCGATGCGAAAAACCGCGCTGGAACGCCGCGGGGCGCGAATTTTCTTGACATTCGGAACGAGCTCATGTAGACTACAAACGTAACTTCAAGCCGGGGTTTCCACAGACGTCCCGGCCGGGAAAAGAAAAAGTACGATGATCGCGCGTTTCCAAACCGATTTAAGCCTTCAGTCTTCCAAGAATTATTGTTTTCAGGACACTTAACCTATCACAAACAGAATCGAACGAGGATATTCCGGCCTCTAAGAATTCATTTTTTGAAAAACAAAGCGGAGAAGTTGTTGAAAACACAGGAAAAGCCGGAAAAAACAAACCGAAAACAAAGCGGAAACAAAAACAGCTAACTTATTGAAAATACAAAGATGGCACAAAAAACAGGGCAAAAACAAACCGGAAAACAAACCTAAGCATCTTGTTGAAAACAAAGAATCGTCAAAAAACAAACCGAAAACAAACCGGAAAAACTCTGAAAGGTCCCTTAGAGGCTACATTGAAGCAATCTGCCACGTTCTCCCCGCCCGATCGTGCGTCCGGGATGACTGCCGGCACAGCACTTTGATTCGAGGATCGGGCCCCTGCCGGGAAAAGCGCATTTGCGCCGGAGTCAAAGCATCGCCGGACCATTACGGCTCGATTTCTGAGCGTTTCTTGATATACTGGCGCACTGCTCCCGCGGGCTCAAGCGTGCAGCCCGTGCGGTTTCAGTTGCGTTGCGGGAACAACAAGGGCCGCGCGAACTCTTCTCCGGAGAGCGGCTGGCAGGCAATCGAGGACGCATGCGGATAAGTATTGAAAGCCGGACTGCCCAAAGAACCCTGATGGTTTTGCTGTTGGTGGGGTTCGTGCTGGCTACCGTTTGGATTGCCAGGGCCTATTTCGCGGACCGCGCGGGTCACACCCTGAGCGTCGAGAGTCTTGAGCGGGCCAGCCGGCTCAATCCGGGAGACGCCACCTACCATGTCCAACTGGGCCGCCTTTACCAATACAGCGTCACAAATCCCAGGCCGAAGATGGCGATCCGGCAGTTCCAGGAAGCCGTTAAAGCCAGTCCTTATGACCCTCAGGCCTGGATCAATCTGGCGGCCGCGTATGAGTTCCAGGGAGACACTTCAAAGGC